>DRPG01000543.1 GCA_011376105.1 Deltaproteobacteria bacterium | reverse complement strand
GCGCTGACGAGGCCGCAGCAGCAGCCGGGGTCGCTGCAGCCGTCGGGGCAGCCAGCGGGATCGGGGCAGCCAGCGGGATCGGGGCAGCCAGCGGGGGCGGGGCAGCCAGCGGGGGCGGGGCGGCCGCCGGGGTCGCTGCGACCGGCGGGGGCGGTGGCGGGGGCCTCGGCCTCGGCCTCGGTGTGCCCGGTGTGCCCGGTGTGCCCGGTGTGCCCGGGGGGATACCCGGTGTGCCCGGCGGTGTACCCGGTGTGCCTGGTGGGATCGCAGCAGCGCCCGGGGCCGGCGCAGCCACAGGGGCCATGACCGGCGCGGCCGCAGGGGCCGGCGCGGCACCAGCTGCCGGTGCCGGAGCTGTCGGTGCGCCGGGGGCTGGGATGCCCGTGGGTGTCATCGGCGCGACCGCGGCCGGTGCAGCGGTCTCGGGTGGGGCCCTGGCCCTGGCTGCGGCCTCGACCGAGGTCGATCCCGACAACGGTCCCGTCGCGCCCCCCCCCACGGTGGAGGAGATCGCGCCTCCGGCCCTCGGGCAGGCCACGTCGCTGCCCATGGTGGAGCCCCCCGGGCGCACCCTCACGATCCAGGCCAGCGATGGCATGCGGGTCGAGGTCTCGGCCGGGGGCCAGAGCGTGTTCGTTGTGGTCGACGGCGACACGTTCCGGATCGTTGATCCCACCGGCCTCGAGCTGGCGATCGGCGGCAACTGAGCGAGGTGATCGCCCCCTCCCCCCGGCGGGCGGAGGGAGCCCTCGGAGGGCGGAGGGCGGAGGGCGGAGGGCGGAGGGCGGAGGGCGGAGGGCGGAGGGCGCCCTCGGAGGGCGGAGGGAGCCCTCGGAGGGCGGAGGGAGCCTTGGGAGCCTGCACTTATCTCGGCCAGGGCTCCCCTGGCCTGGGCTCCTCGAGAGCCACAGTCCTCAGGCGGGGGCGCACTCCACCGGCGCGCTCCTACAAGCTCCACCCTGATCGGTGCAGAGCCGTGAGCAACGCCATAGACTCTGCCCATGCAGCGCAGCGTCCTGGTCTCCCTCCTGATCGGCTGTGGTGGATCCACCTCCACCACCCCCACACCCCCCCCCCAGAGCCCCTCTGTGCAGAGCCTGTGCTCTTCGATCTCACCCTGATCGGAGGCGTCACCGAGGAGGGAGCGGCCGCGGTGGGTGCCGAGGTGTGGCTCGAGGAGCGCAACTGGAGCCCCGGCATGGTGCACGGCCAGGGCCAGACCGACGCCTCGGGGGCGTACCAGCTCGACGCCACGGCGCTGCCCATCGTCGAGGGGTGCTGGGGCTGGGCCACCGGCTTCTTCCTCGTGGCGCGCCTGGGTGAGGCCACCGCTGAGCTGCCCCTCAACAGCAAGATCATCTCAGCCTGGCTCGACGGCGCGACCGAGGCTGAGGTCGAGGTGCTCCAGCTCAAGCCAGAGGCTCGGTAGTGTCCGGTGCCTCCGCGCCCTGCTGGGGCCGGGTCAGCCTCGCCGGCGTGGGCATCGTCGGTGCGACCAGCCTGATCCTGAGCGCGATGGGGCGCACCTGGTGGTGTGCCCAGGGCGACTGGCTCCCCTGGTCCTGGGACATCTGGAGCGCCCACAACTCCCAGCACCTGATCGATCCCTACACCGCCACCCACGTGCTGCATGGGGTGTTGTTCTTTGGGTTGCTGAGGCTGTTGGGGGATCGCTGGCCCGGGGCCCGGGCGCTGGTGGCGGTGGGCCTTGAGTCTGCCTGGGAGATCCTAGAGAACACCGATCGGGTGATCCAGCACTACCGCGAGACCACCATCTCGCTGGAGTACGACGGCGATGCGGTGCTGAACTCAGCGGCGGACATCGCGGCGATGGGGATCGGCTACTGGCTCGCGTCCAGGCTGCCCTGGTGGGCCTCTGTGGGGGGCTTCCTCGCCACCGAGGTCGCGCTGGCCCTGTGGATCCGCGACAGCCTGCTGCTCAACATCCTGATGCTGCTGTGGCCGATCGAGGCGATCAAGGCCTGGCAGCTGGGGGCCTGAGCCGCGAGCACACCGACGAGCGCCGTGCGCTCGCCACACACCGTAGCCGGAGGCCGGTCGCCGGAGGCCAGCGATCCGCCGCCAGCGATCCGCCGCCAGCGATCAGCCGCCGCCCCCGGGGCTACACCAGTAGCCCTCGCTGGGCGCCGGCTGGGGAGGATCGGACAGCGTCCAGCCCCCCACCGCGAGACCGGCATCGACGAACGAGATGCTGGGGCCGACCCCCAGGGTCAGGGGTGGATAGACTGAAGTCTGCGCCGGGGCCGTGCCGGAGGTCTGGTTGAGGTAGACCCGCTCAGTGAACCAGAACTTGTCCAGCGGACAGATCCCGACGATCCCGTCGTCGAACTCGACACAGTAGGGGTTGGGTGCACCGTAGCGGTCCTCCCAGTTGAACACGCTGCAGTCCCGGGCAAACTGTACCACATAGATCGAGTCTAGCTCGTCCTTGCCCAGGTTGAAGTCTTCGGGTAGATCTTCAGGATCGAACCAGTACTCTAGGCTGCCCTCCAGCTCGTGATCCAGCCGGGTACGGACCCCGAAGCCCCGGGTGAAGTTGTTCAGAGTGAGGCTCATGTAGGTGATCTGGGGCGCACCCGGATCGAGCTTGGCCACCTTGGTGTGGTTGATCCCGACGAGGAACACGCTGGCTGGATCGTGGGGCTCGGGGATGTAGAACCGCTGGGACGAGCGGTGGTACCTTGCGTCGTCGTTGTTGGCCCCACAGGAGTCCAGCAGGTTGATACACTCTGCGCCGGTCTTCTGCGGCTCTCGAAAGGTCTCAACCTCGACGGTCTGTAGCTCGGGGGGGATGATCTGCTCCTGCAGGGCCCGGAACACCGCCTCCTGGGCGCTGCGGACCCTGCGGGCCTGCTCCTCCCCGGTCTCATCGGGGGGAGGAAAGACCGGCCAGGGGAAGGGATCGTACCCTGGGGGATCCTCGAACGCGATCTTGAAGGTCGCGGCGTTGATCGTCTCGGGGAACAGGTAGGGATCCTCTGGATCCAGGGTCGCGGCGACCCGCATCACCACGTTGTAGGTGTCGGTGCCGGGCCCATAGCCCATGTTCAGGGTGAACACGTCGCTCGGATCCATGCCCGAGGCGATCAAGGCGTCGTGATCGGCCTGGTTGGCCAGGGCGATGGTGTGCACGTTGATGATGTCGGGGCTGTAGCCGGCCTCGACCAGGATCGGAGTGAGCAGGCCCCGCAGCCGATCTGCGGTGGTCTGGTTCGCGGTGAAGATCACCACCGTGTAGTCCTGCCAGACGACCTCGCTGAGGTCGCGCATCTCCCCGGGAGCGAGCAGGCTCGAGGCGGTGGAGAGCTCCAGCAGGTGCATCGCCGGCGCCATGGTGGCGAAGGTGATCCGCTCGGAGCCGTCGGGCATCGCCTTGCGGTACTGGTGGTGGTTGAAGGAGAAGTACCGAGACTCAGGCGGGGTGTGGCCCACGAACAGGAGCGCCTCGTGCTGATCGAGATCGTAGTCGAGGATCTCGTCGCTGGCCTCAGCGTCCTCGGGGTAATCGAACATGCCATATGGAGAGGCGGGGTGTGCACCATGGCAGGTGCCGTTCTCGAGCACGATGGGGCCGCAGTCCTCCTGCTTGAGGTACCAGAAGCTCCCCTCGCGGACCCTCGCCCCGGGTAGCCCCGCACGGATCCGGGAGGTGACCTGGTCGGTCCAGCTCGTGAAGGGGCTGTCGATCAGGGGTGCTGGATCCTGGAGCTCTCTCGAGCACCCCCCCATCGACAGCGCCAGGGGCAACATCCAGACGGGAGCCATCGATCCTCCGCAGCGCTAGTACGTGACCAGCACGTTGCTGTCTAGCTCGGCGGATCCAAGCTGCGAGCGCTCGCCCCCGGGCCAGGTCACCTCGATCCCGACGATCCGATCGGCTTGGCCAAGGCCGATCATCCGCTCGTAGCCATGCTGAGCACCGAAGCCGTTGTGGGACGAGACGAGATCGTACACCGTGCGCTGCACTCCGCCCTCCTCCACCGTCACCGCGATGCGGCTGCCGATGGCGTCGACGTTGACCACCTCTCCATCACCCTTGAGCAGGACCCGGACGAAGTGGGGCTGTGGATCCACCTCAAAGCGGAACAGCCGGTTGGGCTCGGCGGAGCCCCTGCCGAGGCCTTGGTTCAACCCTCCGTTGCTCACCAACATCTCTCGGATGCCATCGCCGTCGAGATCGGCCACACAGGCCGCGTGGGTGCGGTAGGGGTAGGGCGGATACTGAGGTGCGCCGTCGACCTCCGCGGCGGGGAAGTCGATCAGCTCGCTGGCGTTCTCAAACAGGGGCACCGGCAGGGTGCCTACCCCATCGAACTCGACCTCGATCATCCCCACGGACAGGTACAGGTTGTTGGGCCAGCCCGAGCTGGGGCCCCCGTTGCCCACGAACACGTCGGCGATCCCGTCGAGGTTGAGATCCTCAGTGGTCGAGCCCATCACGCCGTTGCTGGTGTGATCCCGGTACCCAGGATCGAACGGGTTGTTCAGCATCGCGGGGCCGGCTGCATCCACGAAGCCCTGCCCCTCGACGTTGAGCAGCAGCATGTGCCCATCTTGAAACGGCCCCTCCTCGGGCTGGCCCCGGTTGAACACGAGCAGATCGAGCCAGCCATCGTTGTTGAAGTCGGCGGTGGCGCTCGAGAACGTCTCCTTGGGGTAGGTCAGATCGGAGCCGTCGAGCATCGCGGTGGCGGTGCGATCCTCGAACGAGGTGCCATGGTTGATGAACAGGTGGTTTGGACCCCCACCCCACCGGTACGCCACCTCGAACAGATCGAGATCTCCGTCGTTGTCGAAGTCGAACCAGGTGGACCAGTGGGTCTTGGCGTTGTGATCGAGGCCCGCGGCGACCGTGACATCGATGAACTGGCCAGTGGGCGTGCGGTGGAACAACGTGTTGCGGCCCACCGGGCCATCGAGGGCCTCGCGATCGGCGAGGGCATAGGGGTAGACCGACTCGTCGATGTACAGATCGAGGGCACCGTCGTTGTTGTAGTCGAGCCAGATCGCGCTGACGCTGGCTCCGGGCCAGAAGCTCTGGCGGGAGGGCAGCCAGATCCCCTGGAGGTGGTACCGCAGGGTCTCGTTGGTGAACACCGTGGCTCCACCGACGTTCTCGTTGGTCATCAGCGCGTTGAACGCGTTGCTCTCGAACCCTCCGTTGGCCATCATCAGATCGAGATCCCCGTCCTCGTCGAAGTCTGCAGCGGAGGTCCCCCAGACCACGGCGCCATCGGAGAGGCTCCCGGCGGGCTCGAAAGCTAGGGCGCCGGGCGTGGAGAGGTTGCGCAGCCAGTAGCTCTCGTCGAAGGGGTTGCCGAGGAACACGTCGTCTCGGCCGTCGCCGTCAAGATCGGCAATCACGCAGGTTCGACCGTGCTTGAAGCCACCTCCGTGCTCCCAGTCCTGCATCCAGCGGGTGGTGGGCGCCACATCGGTGACAGTGATCCGGTTGATCAGGGAGTGCGGGCCGGAGGTGTCACCCGTGGGAGCCGGATCTGTGAGGGAGGGAGCATCCAGGGTGATCCCGGGCCTGCGACACCCACCGATCAGGGCGGGGAGCCCCCACAACAAGGAAGGAATCAAGATCACTTCGCCCCTCGGATGATGCTGAGCATACCCAGCCACACACAGGGCCGCTACAGGGTTCAGCACACGAACCCGACGAGGAGGACGACCTTGACCGAGGTCTTCAGCTTGTCCGCAGGGGCGATGGCCGCAGGGATCAGGGACCACACCCTGTCGGCGGTGGAGGTCGTCGAGGCTCACATCGAGCGGATCCGGGAGGTGAACCCGGCGCTGAACGCGGTGGTGGGGTTCCGCTTCGACCAGGCCCGGCGGGAGGCGGTGGCCGCTCAGGAGCGAGCGATGCGCACAACTGGTGCCCCCACGCCGCCTCTGCTGGGTGTCCCCTGTACGATCAAGGAGTTCCTGGGGATCCGGGGCATGCCCCAGAGTGGGGGCATCCTCGCCCGCTCCCACGTGGTGGCCGAGCACGACGCGGCCGTGGTCCGGCGTCTGCGCCGGGCCGGCGCCATCCCCCTGGGGGTCACCAACGTGCCCGAGGCGGGGCTATGGCACGAGACCAACAACCCTGTCTATGGCCGCACCCGCAACCCCCACGATCTGCGGCGGACCTGTGGGGGTAGCTCCGGGGGGGAGGCAGCGATCATCGCCGCGGGGGGGTCCCCCTTCGGCCTGGGCAGCGACACCGGGGGCTCGGTGCGGATCCCAGCCGCTTTCTGCGGGATCGCAGCCCACAAGCCCACAGGCGGGCTGGTGCCCAACACCGGCCACTTCCCCCACCCGCCCCGGGGCCTCCTCGACGTGCCGATGGTCACCGGCCCGATGGCCCGGCATGTCGGTGATCTAGAGCTGGTGCTCGAGATCATCGCCGGCCCCGACGGGATCGATCCAGCCTGTCGTCGGAAGAGGCTCGGAGCACCCGAGCCCCTGGAGGCGTCGGGGCTGACCGTCTATCCGGTGGTGAGCAACGGCCGGATCCACCCCAGCGCTGAGATCGAGGCGGCCCTCTGGAAGTCCGCCAAGGCGCTGGAGGACCGCGGCGCACGGATCGCGGCCTGGCCCGGCCCCGATCTGTCCCGTGCCTTCGAGATGTGGGCGGCGCTGCTGACCGAGTCGGGGGAGCGCTACGACAGCCTGGTGTCCGCGGGCCACAGCCCACCCAACCTCCTGGCTCAGCTGCTGCGCTGGCCCCTGGGGCGTGCCCACCACAGCGGAGGGGTGATCGCCCTGATGGTGATCGAGCGTGCCTTGGGGCTGCTGCCGGGGGGCCTC
>DRPG01000542.1 GCA_011376105.1 Deltaproteobacteria bacterium | reverse complement strand
GGGTCTCCTCGGTGGAGGTCTCCTCGGTGGAGGTCTCCTCGGTGGAGGTCTCCTCGGTGGAGGTCTCCTCGGTGGGGGTCTCCTCGGTGGAGGTCTCCTCGGTGGAGGTCTCCTCGGTGGGGGTCTCCTCGTCCCCTTCGTCTTCGAGGAGGGCTGTGGCCCAGGGCTCCAGGTCGAGCACGATCCGGCCGAGGATCGGGGTGTCCCCGATGTGCAGGCTGGGCTGGTGGAAGGGGATGTGCAGGGTGTCGATCGCGACACAGACCGGGCGGGGCTCGTCGGCTACGACGGAGCCGGTGGCGAGCAGGCCGGGTCCGTCGCTGGAGGCGAGGTGCACCACGAGGGAGAGATCGTCGTGGGCACCGAGCTCGAGCTCGACACGGACGGGGTCCTCTTCGCCGAGGGGATCAAGCCTTCGATCCAGCAGCACTGAGACCGACTCGGCCCCTGAGGGTCCCTCAGCGTCGAGCACCAGCTCGCTGAGGGACAGCTGCAGCTCGCTGAGGGACAGCCGCTCGGTGGGGGTGACGGAGAACGACAGGAGCACCTGACCGGTGGGGGTCCCCGTCGGCGGCACGCCGACGGCACACCCCGCCGCGGGCCACAGCCACAACATCGTGGAGATCGTCCTCATCGAAATGGTACCGCCAGCCCGGTCCGGGCGGTGAGGCTCGGCTGGAGCCCCGAGCCAGGATCGCCGGCGGCGACGCCGATGCCCCCCCACGAGCGCAGCTCCACCGTGCTGATGGGGACGACCACCGACAGCCCAGCCTCGAGGCCTCCGGTCGCCCGTTGGGTGCGCGAGGCACCTTGGCTCGAGCCATACCAAGCTCCCCAGATCGGATGGGGGCTTCGCTCGGTCCGGTGCTCAGTGCCTCCGAGGGCCACCGCCAGGCCCGGGGCGAGGCCCAGGGGACCATGGAGCAGCCGTCGGGTCCAGGTCCCGCGCACCTCGAGGAAGGCGTCCGTGCCCTGCCACCAGGATCCTCCATACGGCAGCCACCCCGCCGTCACCGTAATCTCAGCGGTGTGCCCCCGGCCCAGCTCCCGGAGCAGATCGACGTAGGCTGCGTGGGCGTCGATCCGCCCAGGCAGGGTGTTCAGCCCCAGGGCGTAGCCGCCGCCGAGGGCCCAGGGCGTCAGATCGTACAGCCCCCCCCGGGTCCGGACCGTCGCCCGTCGCATCACGGTGGCGCCCGGATCCCACACGGTCCAGCTGTCGTCGGGCACGACGAGGTGCCCGAGGGAGACGTTGCCGTCCCGGGTGGTGATCACCTGGTACGACCCCGAGGGCAGGGCCAGGTGTGCGCCCGCGCCCCGGGGGACCTCAGCCACCACCCTCGCGCTCTGCTCGTCGATCAGCAGCAGGGGGGCCTCGATCGGCCCCACGACGCGGACGCCGGTGGGGCTGGCGCCCAGGGTGGTCAGGGTGAAGGAGGCGAGGGCTCCGCTCCAGCGAGGGCGCTGCAGCTGGCCGAGATCGGCGGCGGCGGCGGCGGTCTGGGCCTGGACGAACGCATACAGCTCCCCGAGGGTGACCCGGGCGTCGGTGTCCGCATCTGCGGCCCCCCGGGCGCCGCTGAGGAAGAAGTGGGTGAACAGCGCCCCACGACGATCCTCGACCTCGAAGGAGCGCTCCTCAGGGCCGCTGCTGGTGAACCAGGCCTCGTCGGGCGGTGGCTCGAAGCCCAGGGGCCGATCGCGGACCTCGATCAGGGTCGAGCCCCGGGAGCGCACGATGGCGCCTGCGTTGCAAGCGTCCAGCACCACGATCCGATCGTCCGCCGGCACGACCCGGATCGCGGCCTTGAGATCGGGCAGGGGGAGCACCTGATCCCCGAGGTGCAGGCCGTCGGTGCCTGCGTGGCCCGCGTAGAACACGAGCAGGCTCGGGTGACCGCCTGCGGTGGCGACCTCCTGGGCCCGCACCGTCACCCGGGTCAGGGTCGTGAACAGATCGTCGACCGTGCCGTCGGGCACGATCCACACGTCGCCCCGGCCGTAGCCGCCGAGGCTCTGGAGCACGTCGGCGACGCGCTCAGCGTCGGCGTTGGCGTACAGCAGGGGCTCCTCGCCGGCCAGCCCCTGGTTGCTGGAGACGATGAGCGCCAGCCGCACCTCATCGGGGACAGCCACGGCGACAGAGGCAGCCCACCAGCCGATCATCGCCCACCCGGGGGGCGGCCACGGGTCAGCTCCACGGTCCAGATCCCGGGGCCCCGATGCAGCGATGGCTCAGGCAGCAGCTCGTGCAGCCGGGCCTCGATCTCGGCTCGATCCAGGGGCTGATCCAAGGTCAGCACCACGAGCCACTCCCGA
The DNA here is from genome assembly GCA_011376105.1 of Deltaproteobacteria bacterium. Classification (GTDB taxonomy): domain Bacteria; phylum Myxococcota_A; class UBA796; order UBA796; genus DRPG01. The sequence continues at coordinate 12,632 of DRPG01000542.1, read as the reverse complement.
TCGCGGTAGCCGTCGAGCAGGAGCCTGCCGGGGAGCTCGAACCGCTCCCCGGCGCCGGTGGGCGCGCTGGTGACGTGCAACGAGATCCGGCCGTCGCGCTGGAGCGTGGCCACGCTCACGTAGCTGGGCTCGTCGGGGATCAGGCTGACAGAGAGCTGTTCTCCGTCCTGGACCGGCTCTGAGGGCCCGATCGGGACCGAGCCCTGGAGCCGCACCAGATCCACCGCCGTGGCCCCGCGGGCCCGGAACATGGGCTCAGGCGCGGGGGGCTGCAGGAACAAGAGCAGGGCCGCAGCGAGCGCCAGGACAGCGCCCGCGCCCAGACCCACGCGCCACCACACCGGGGGACCGGGCCTGGGCAGGGGCGGTCGGTGACGAGCCCACCAGCCCTCGAGGGTCGCGATCTCGTCGCGTACCGGCGCGAGGTGGGGGGCCTGCTCTAGGGCCCGGATCAACTCAGGATCGAGCTCAGCTCCGGCGAGCTGCAGCTCGAGATCGAACTCGTCGACCGGAGGGGGCTCCCCCGGACCGTGGGGATATCTGCTCATCCCTGAGCCTCCTCGGGGGCGGCGAGGGCCCGGAGCCGGGCCTCGAAGGTCGCGCGCGCTCGACCCACGGTGCGGACGGAGATCCCCGCGAGCTGCGCAGCGCGCTGGTTGGTGTAGCCCCAGATGTAGGTCATCAACACCACCTGAGCCGCGTCGTCGCCCATGCCCTCCAGGGCCCGGGCCACCAGCTCACGGCGCATCAGGGACTCCTCGGTGGCCGGGATCGGTCGGCCCGCCAGCTCGTCCCGGTGTCGATCGACGATCCTGGATCGGTGAGAGGTGTTCCGCATCATCCACAGGCAGCGACGGGACGCCGTGCGGTACAGCCACACCATCGCCTCCCCCCGAGAGCGCAGCTCGAAACTCGTCTCGATCGCCCGCATGAAGGTCCACTGTACAGCGTCCATCGCCTCCTCGCTGTTCTGCAGGATCTGGAGGCAGCGACGGAGGACCAGGTGACCGGTCTCCGCGTACAGCCGCCCGAGCTCAGATCGTCGACTGGGCAACGACCCTCCTGGATCCAACGCCTGCCCCGGTGAGGCCCTGGAAGAGCCTCCTCCAGGACCCCCACAGGCTCCTAGAGCGTGCCCGTGGTCCCGTCGGTCTCGGTGCCGGTGTCCTCGGTGCCGGTGTCCTCGGTGCCGGTGTCCTCGGTCTCGGTCTCGGTGCCGGTGTCCTCGGTCTCGGTGCCCTCGGTCTCGGTCTCGGTGCCCTCGGTCTCGGTCTCGGTGTCCTCGGTCTCGGTCTCGTCGGTGTCCTCGTCGTCGGGGATGCCGTCGCCGTCGTCGTCGTCGTCGTCGACGTCGGGGATGCCGTCGTTGTCGTCGTCGCCGTCGTGATCGTCGTCGATGCCGTCGCCGTCGCTGTCGGGCTCGTCGTCGTCGGGGATGCCGTCGCCGTCGTCGTCGTCGTCCTCGGCGTCGGGGATGCCGTCGTTGTCGTCGTCGCCATCGTTGTCGTCGTCGATGCCGTCGCCGTCGCTGTCGGGCTCATCATCGTCGGGGATGCCGTCGCCGTCGTCGTCGTCGTCCTCGTCGTCGGGGATGCCGTCGCCGTCGTCGTCGAGATCGACGTCGTCGTTCCAGCCGTCGCCGTCGCTGTCGGGCTCGTCGACGTCGGGCAGGCCGTCGCCGTCGTCGTCATCGTCCTCATCATCGGGGATACCATCGCCATCATCATCGTCGTCGTCGACGTCGGGCACACCGTCGCCGTCTACGTCACGCAGGAGGTAGCCGAGCGCTTCCTCGGTTGGATCAGGGGTGCTCTCACACCCGATCACCATCGCCGCGACGAACAGAGCTCCCAGTGTCTTCAACTTCATCTCGATCTCCCTCGACTCTGACCTGAGTCGATCGAGGAATGCACGAGGTCCCCTGATCCGGACAGGGGTCGAGCGCTTTTTGTTGTGTGGCCTTGTGCCGCTGACCCCTGAGGGATGGGCGGTGTATCAGCCCGGACAGGGAGGCTCGGCCCCTGGAGGTTTGGCCTCTGCGATCAACCCGAACCCCAAGCACATGGGGGTCCAGTGGGTCGATGATGCGGAAGGGGGGAGTCGAACCCCCACACCCTCTCGGGCACAGGATCCTGAATCCTGCGCGTCTACCAATTCCGCCACTTCCGCGTAGCGACGGCTACCTATTCGATCGGCCGGACAGCGTCAAGACGGGTTGACCCCGCCGTGGGGGTGGATAGGTCGGCACGACTCCAGGGAGGGCCCGGTGGGGATCTTCGACTTCTTCCTGTCCGAGGATCGTCGGATCGCAAAGGAGCAGCGCACGCTCACCAACCGCGACAAGCAGACCGAGGATCGGGAGGCTGCGGCACGCTGGCTGGCGGATCGAGAGGCGCCGAAGGCGCTGGTGGCTCTGCTCACTCGGTTCGACATGAACCTGGAGAACCAGCTCAAGGACAAGTCCGAGAAGGAGCTGGTCTATGCGCTGTTGATCGGGGTGGGGGAGCCGGTGGTGCGCCCCCTGGAGCGGCACCTGGCGCGCTGTAAGCAGGTCGCCACCCCGCTGCGGCTCTACATCGACCTCGTCGGCCTCGATGCGGCGATCGAGAAGGTGTTCGAGATCCTGAGGATCGAGCACGAAAAAGATGACTTCAAACCACAGAAGAAGCACGATCTGCTGATCTGGCTGGTGGATCATCAGCACGAGCGCTGCATTGAGGTCGCCACCCCCTTCCTCGAGGACTTCGACGAGAACGTGCGCTATGCCGCCGCTGAGGTGATGATCGCCCAGCGCGACGACGCCGCACATCCGATCCTTGAGCGCGCCCTGGCCAACCCCAGTGAGGAGTCCAACCGCCTGCGGGTCCGGCTCTCTGAGGCGTTCCAGCAGCGGCGCTGGATCGTCTCCGATCGAGACGCGGTCGCCGCTGTCCTACCCGAGACCTTCGCCCTGACCGACGATGGGCGGATCATCGCCGCGTGAGCGCAGGGCGATCGAAGTCGAACCCTGCCCGGGTGCAGTGGATCGCCTCCGGCGCGGCGGGCTCGGCTCGCTAGATTGGATCGGGGGTCAGCGGGTGGCAAGCCCCGGTGACCGGATCGAGCTCCGAGCACTCCACCGCCCACACACAGTCCATCCAGGCTGCGGCCTGCTGCTCATTGAGCAGGGACTCCTGGCTGCGGAGGGTTGGATCGTAGCTGCCCATGGGGCCCACCCGCTCCAGCGCGTTCTCGCACTGGACGGTGCAGTCCTGGATCCTGGACTGGGGAGTCTGGCCCGCGATCTCGACCGCACACGCGGAGGGATCATGGATCCGGAAGCAGGTGGACTGGCAGTTGTAGCCACAGGCTCCCACCGCCGAGGCCGCGAACAACAAGACGAGGGACGCTCTCACCGGAAGCTCAGGCGCCAGGAGGTGGGAGACCAGCCACGCCCGGAGCGCATCCACACCTGGGACGGGGCGGGGGACGGGGCGGGGGCGGCCCCGGGGGTTGGCCCGGGCTGGCTCGGGAGCTTGATCTGGACAAGCTCCCCCTCGGCTGTCTGTGGGCCGGAGACCAGGTGCTCGGTCATGGCTCCTCCTCGAGGGCGGACTCTATCGGACCTGTCCCCGCGCGGCCAACCCGCGGTGGGTGGGTTAGGCCGCACCCGATGCGCTTGTTCTTCTCCCTCTTGTTGTCGATCCCTGCCTGCACCCCACCGTGCCAGCAGGTCTGTCGAAAGGTGTTGTTCGACTGCCAACTCGACAGCGAGCGGGTGGCCCTGCTCGAGTGCGAGCAGTCCTGCGATCGACAGGAGACCTTGTATCGCCAGTGGCAGGACGACGAGAAGCTCGCGCTGTTCATGGAGCACCGTCGCTGCCTCGCCCGCAGCACCTGCGAGGAGATCCGCGACGGGCTGTGCTACGACGGCTTCGAGGATCTGTTCATCTTCGATCTCGACAAGGTCCTGCCGCCCCAGTCGGATCCAACCCCTCCCCCCGGGGAGACGGGCGCGATCGAGGAGACTGGCTCAGATACCGGCGCAGCTGCTCGGTAGCGCTCGCGGGATCCGCAGCGGCGAACACCCCCCCGAGGACGGCGGCTCCGGTGGCTTCGCCCCGGCGGAGCAGGCCGAAGCGCTCGGGGGTGACGCCGCCGAGGGCCAGCACCGGGCGCCCCCGGGCCCTGGAGAGGAACGCGTCGGGGCCGATCGGCGGCCGGGTGTCGTCGGGCTTGGAGGCGGGGCTCCACACCGGCGACCACAGGGCCCAGCTCGCCCCCGCCGCCAGGGCCTCGTCGACCTCTCCGGGGGAGTGGCAGCTTCGACCATAGGATCTGCCCGTGGTGGGGCGGAGGGCGGAGGCGTGCAGGTGGAGGGGGAGCCCGGGGCAGGGATCGTGGGGGTGACGGGCGTGCACGGCCACCCAGGCCACCGACGCCACAGCGATCTCGATCAGCTCGAGGAGATCGCCTCGATCCAGCTGGGGCTCTCGGATCAGCACGCCGGGCAGCCCTCCGGCCCCGAGCGCGACCAGCCAGGGGCGTAGATCGCGCCCCACAAGGTGATCACCGGGGGTGATCGCGAGCAGCTCAGGCGGCGTCACCTAGCCGCCCAGCCGCCCGTCCACCGGAGAGGACGCGGTGGCATACAGCCGCATCGGCATCCGGCCGGCGCCGTAGGCCAGCCGCCCGGCGATCACCGCGTGGCGCATCGCGGTGGCCATCGCCACCGGATCGTCCGCTGCGGCGATCGCGGTGTTCATCAACACTGCGTCCGCACCCAGCTCCATGGCGATGGCCGCGTCGGACGCCGTGCCCACCCCCGCGTCGACGATCATCGGGATCTGCACGAGCTCGCGGATGATCCGCAGGTTGGTCGGGTTGCGGATCCCCAGGCCCGAGCCGATGGGGGCGGCCAGGGGCATGACCGCGACGCAGCCGATGTCGGCCAGGCGCCTGCAGAGGACCGGATCGTCGGTGCAGTAGGGCAGCACGGAGAAGCCCGCGGCGACCAGCCTCCGGGCGGCCTCCAGCGTGCCCTCCGCGTCGGGGAACAGGGTCTGATCGTCTCCGATCACCTCGAGCTTCACGATCTCCGTGCCCAGCAGCTCACGGCCCAGCTCAGCGGTGGTGACCGCGTCCTCGGGGGTATAGCAGCCCGCGGTGTTCGGCAGGAGGCTGATCTTGTCGCGATCGATGTGATCGAGCACGCCCGCGCCCTCAGGGGCGTCCAGATCGACCCTGCGCAGGGACACGGTGACGAGCTCGGTGCCGGAGGCCTCGTGGCAGGCCCGCATCTGTTGAAAGTCCCGGTATCTCCCCGTGCCCACGATCAGGCGGGAGCTCAGGGTGTGTGGACCGAGGGTGAGCATGGAACACCTCGCTGCGGGGGCCTATCCCGGAGGACCCGTGGTGGACCCGAGACTCAGCGATTCCTGGTCAGACTGTCGACCAAACGCTCCATTTTGGGGAACAGCCGAACGCCCAGGGGGGACGGCGGACGGATCCTCGTTAGAGTAGCGCGTCCAATCCGGGACGTACCCGGAGGAGAGGGAACAAATGCAGTGGGTTGCTGTCGGGCTGGTTCCGCTGATGCTGGGTGGGTGCGGGGCGAAGTACAAGCCCCAGGGACCCGTGATGTCAAGCTACGAACGCGCGGTGAAGTTTCCGGTACACCGTCCCCATGAGAAGCTCACCTACAGCGGGCGAGACGCAGCCTCCACCGCTCCCATCATCCCGCTGATGGCCTTTGGTGCGGCGTTCGATCTCGATGTGGTCCTGATGCCGCGGGATGGCGACCTCGACATGATCGAGTTCGCCAGGCTAAATCTTCCAGATCGTCAGCTCTGGCTCGCCCTCGAGACCTCCCTGTCGGGGGAGCAGACCCTGCTGGCGAACGTCGACGACATCGAGAGCATCATGCCGGAGCTCCCGATCACCCGGATCGCGGTCGACTCCTTCACCACCACCGATCTCTCCACCGAGTCCACCGTCGACGTCTCCCTAAGCTACGACAATAGCCAGGGCAGCCGGGTCGACGCCCAGCTCCTCGGCGACCCACCGATCCCGTCGAAGAAACGCAACGGGCGTACCTACAACCACTCGGAGAACAGCCTGCTGGCGGTGCTCGACATCCCCGCCTCCGAGAGCTTGTTCAAGGCCGACGTCACCATCGATGGCAAGGGCCTGTCCCTGCGGAAGATCGGAGGCTTCGTCCCCGCTCGGTTCGTGATGCAGCAGGTCCAGGGCGGCCTCGCCGTGGGCACCTACCAGATCATCCCCGATGGCCCCGCCGCAGGGGGCGCCTCGTACGGCGACGTCCTGGTGCAGCGGCCCGTGACCGAGGGCAGCTCAGACGAGACCGAGCCGATCGATCCCGAGGTGCTGGTCAACCTCGGCGTCGCCCAGAACTTCTCCGCCGTGCAGGGCTGCTACCTCACCCGAGTCGAGGAGGAAGGGGCTGATCTTTCGGGAAAGATGCAGTTTGAATGGACTATATCAGCTGGGATCGTCACCTCCGTTGAGGCCGTCGGGGCCGGCGGAGCGGGCGAAGCGGGCGAAGCGGGCGAAGCGGGCGAAGCGGGCGAAGCGCTCCTGACCGACGAGGCTCTGACCACCTGCATCACCACCGCGATCGAGGGCTGGACCTTCGACAGCTCGATCCACGCCAAGGCGTCGTGGCCGTTCACCTTCAACGCCGCCGACGAGGAAGCCGGCACCAGCGCCTCCGCCGAGCTCGGCGCCGGCACCATCACGGTGAAGGGGGCCACGTCGGGGGGGCGGGCCCAGGGCCCCGGGGGCCAGGCGAGCGAGGGCGTCGAGGACGAGACCCTCGGTGAAGAGGATCTGCTGGAGGGCGTCGAGGAGGAGGCCGCAGCGGCGGCTGAGGCCGCCGAGGCTGCTGCAGCCGAGGGCGAGGGCGAGGGCCCCGATCCAGAGGATCCCGAGGGAGAGGACGGAGAGCCCGAGCTTGAGCCCGGCCAGCTGTCCAACTTCTCCACCGTGCATAAGATGCCGTCGGGCTCCGAGGTCACCCTCCAGTGGCTGGTGACCCAGAGGGGCAATCAAGTCACCGCGGTGCAGACCACCCCGCTGCGCACCCTGACCTACAACTACCGCTACCTCTCAGACAACTACCTCGAGCTGGTCAGCATCACCGTGGAGCAGTACGGGCGGGCCACCCCGGTCACCGCGATCACCTTCAACCCACCCCTGCCCGATGTCCGCTGGCCGTTCCAGGGGCGCCGCGTCAGCGACTTCGTGATCGACATCAACGGTCAGCAGAACCATGGCTACGGCCAGGTTGAGGTGTTCTGGTCCGAGACCGGCCCCAAGCTCAAGGTCAACCCGCTCAAGCCCACGTGGACGACCAACCGCACCATGCTGACCAGCATCCTGTTCCAGGAGGGGGCAGCCAACGTGACCATCGAGCGGGTCGGCGAGTAACGCCCCGCCCCGACGGGCGGGTCGACGAGCCCCGCCCCGACGGGCGGGTCGGCGAGTAACGCCCCGCCCCGACGGGCGGGTCGGCGAGTAACGCCCCGCGCCGCCCCGGCGAGCCCGCTTACCCGGGGCCCGTCGGGCTCAGCCCTCCCAGTCGTAGAAGCCGCGCCCCGACTTCTTGCCCAGCCGCCCCTCAGCCACCATCGAGCGCATCAGCTCCGGGGGCTCGAAGGCGCGGTTGCCCAGCTCCCGGGCGAGGTGGGTGCCGATGTGCATCCGGACGTCGAGGCCGACCAGATCCGTGAGCCGCAGGGGGCCGATGGGGTGGCGGTACCCCAGGACCATGGCCTTGTCGATGTCTTCGGGGCTAGCGACGTCTTCCTCGACCATCCGGATCGCCTCCATCCCGAGACAGACCCCCAGCCGGCTGGTGGCGAAGCCGGGCCGATCTTTGACCACGATCACCTCCTTGCCGATCCGCGCTCCCAGCTGCTCGATCGCCTCGAGCACCCCGGGCCGGGTGGCGTCGGCGACGACCACCTCCAGCAGGGCCATGATGTGGACGGGGTTGAAGAAGTGGGTGCCGATCAGCCGGCCCCGATCCGCGAGCTTGGCGCCGATGGACGCGATCGACAACGAGCTGGTGTTGGTGGCGAGGATCGCGCCCTCGGGGGCCACCGCCTCGATCTGGGCGAAGAGCTGTTGCTTGAGCTCGAGGCGCTCGGGCACGGCCTCGATCACCAGCTCTGCGCCCCGGGAGGCCTGCTGCAGAGAGCCGGTGGACAGCCGGTCTAGCGCCGTGGCTCGGATCTGCTCGGAGACCTTGCCCCGGGCGACGCCCTTGTCGAGGTTGGCCCGCACCTGCTCCAGGGCGTGGGCCAGGGCCTCTGGCCTCGCGTCGGCGAGGATCACCTCGTAGCCTGCCATCGCACAGACCTGAGCGATCCCGTGCCCCATCGTGCCTGCTCCGACGATCCCGATCCGCTGCATGTTCCCTCCAACAGGCAGGGTCGTAAGGTGTCGCACCGATCCTGCAACGGCGGAGATCGGGGGCGCGTGCTAGCTGGGCTTGACCGAGCCCCTCAGGCGCTGTATGGCGAGGCGTACCCGGGACTTCACCGTGCCCAGGGGGATCTGCAGCGTCTCTGAGATCTGGCTCAGGGTCTCTCCCTTGAGGTAGGCGTGCTCAAGCACCACGCGCTGATCCTCGGGCAGCTGGGCCAGGGCTGTGTGCAGCCTCTCGGAGGCGGCCTTGCGCTCAGCGGCCGTGTCGGGGGCCTCAGCGGCGGCGGGTACCCAGACCGGATCGTCGGGCTCCGGGGCGGCCCGGGCGGTGCGGCGGAGCGAGTCGATCCGAGCGTTCCGGGCGATCGCGAACACCCAGGTGCTGGGGGCCGCCCGCGCTGGATCGTAGGAGGGGGCGTTGCGCCAGACCCGCAGCAGGACCTCCTGGGTGATCTCATCCGCGCGGTTGTGGGACAGCGACTGAGCGAGGAAGCCCTTGATCCGTGGTGCGAAGCGTCGAAAGAACTCGGCGTAGGCTTCGCGATCCTTGCCCGCGATGGCGAGGAGGAGCGCGTGGTCGTCCATGGGCTGCTGCACGGGTTCACCTGGGGCGTGGGCCTCGGCGGACGCCATCGGCAAGGCGGAGCCGTCGGATCCGGCATTGGTTCGACAACGCTGTCTATGACGATCAGCCGATCGGTGGCCACACAAAGAGGTCGGGTCGGGATCGCTCCAGCCGCGGCGTGGGCGACCGGGGTTGGCCGTGGGTATAGAGGTCCCCCACGGAGACGACCATGCCCCACGCTGTGATCCTCGATGCCCTGCGCACCCCGGTGGGTCGGTTTCAGGGCGGCCTCGCCCCGGTCCGGCCCGACGATCTGGCGGCGCTCGTGATCGCTGCCGTCCTCGATCGCAGCCGGATCGATCCGGCTGCGATCGAGGAGGTGTTCCTCGGGTGCGCCAACCAGGCCGGAGAAGACAACCGGAACGTGGCGCGGATGGCGCTGCTGCTGGCGGATCTGCCCCAGCACGTGCCCGGGGTCACGGTCAACCGGCTGTGTGCCTCGGGGCTGGAGGCGGCGGTGCAGGCCGCGCGGATGGTGCGCACCGGCGACGCGACGTTGTGTGTGGCGGGGGGGGTGGAGTCGATGTCCCGGGCGCCCCTGTCGATGCCCCGGGCGCCGCAGCACCCCAAGGCCGGCAACCTCACCGCCTGGGACACCTCTCTGGGCTGGCGCTACCCCAACCCGAGGCTGGCGCAGCGGTTTCCGCTGGAGTCCATGGGGCAGACCGCAGAGAACATCGTCGACGAGCTGCAGATCCCCCGCGAAGATCAGGACGCGTTCGCGCTGGCCTCCCACGAGCGCGCCCTGCACGCCGAGGCGAGCGGCTGGTTCGACGCTGAGCGGGTCCCGGTGGAGGTCGCGCTGCCCCGGGGGGAGACCGCGACGGTCTCGATCGATGAGGGCCCCCGGGCGAGCAGCTCCCTCGAGGCGCTGGCGGCCCTGCGGCCGGTGTTCCGTGAGGGGGGCACCGTCACCGCCGGCAACAGCTCCCCGCTGAGCGACGGCGCCGCCGCGCTGGTGATCGCTGACGAAGAGGCAGCCCGCGCCTGTGGCTGGCCGATCCGGGCCCGGATCCGGGCGTGCGCATCCGCGGGGGTGGATCCCCGCACGATGGGCTTTGGGCCAGTGCCCGCCAGCCGCAGGGCGCTGCAGCGCGCCGGCATGGAGGTGTCGGACGTCGACGTGTGGGAGCTCAACGAGGCCTTCGCCGCTCAGTCCCTGGGGGTGATGCGCAGGCTTGAGCTGTCGCCTGAGCGCGTCAACCTCCACGGCGGCGCCATCGCCCTGGGCCACCCCCTGGGCTGCTCCGGGGCGCGGATCCTCACCACCCTGCTGTCGGTGCTGGAGCGGATCGACGCGACGGTGGGCTGCGCCACCCTGTGTGTGGGGGTGGGCCAGGGGGTCTCGGTGATCATCGAGCGGATCTGATCAGGGCCGCTGCCCTCCCTCCTCCTCGGTGGAGTCCGCGAGGATCGGGGTCTGCTCCAGGATCTTGAACTGGACCCGGCGGTTCTTCATCCGCCCGGTCTCAGTGCGGTTGGTGAACAGCGGCGCACGCTCTCCATAGCCCTGGCTCACCAGGCGCCCTGGGGCGATGCCCTGCTCGATCAGGTAGGCACGGACTGAGTCGGCCCGGCGCTGGGACAGCCTGAGGTTGTAGTCCGCGGGGCCCACGTTGTCGGTGTGGCCCTGGATCTCCAGCCGGGCCACGTGGTTGTTGGCCTGCAGCACGTCGCGGATCTTGTCGAGCAGGGGGTAGGACGCGGGGTGCAGGGTGTGCTTCCCGGTCAGGAACGCGATCCGCTCCTCGATCTTGAGCTCCTCGGCGGTCACGTAGACGGTCTTGGGGCACCCGTCGCTGGTCTCGGGATCTTCTGCGGCGGGCCTGGGCTCATCCGGACACGCGTCCCGGGGATCGGGCACTCCGTCTTCGTCGCGATCGGGGCAGCCATCGTACAGGGCGAGGCCTGCGAGGATCGGGCAGGCGTCGTCGCGATCGATCAGCCCGTCGGCGTCTTGATCGGGGCAGCCCCCCAGGGCCGCGGGGCCTCCCTCGTCGGGACAGGCGTCGTCGACGTCTGCGACGGTGTCAGCGTCGTTGTCGGGATCGGGGCAGCCGTCTGCGTCTTCGAACCCGTCGCGATCCTCCGCCTCGTCGGGACAGGCGTCGGAGGTGTCTGCGATGGTGTCGGCGTCGTTGTCGGCGTCGAGGCAGCCGTCTGCGTCCTCGAAGCCATCGAGATCCTCCGCCTCGTCGGGGCAGCCGTCGACGTCGTCGACCAGGCCATCTGCGTCTCGATCGTGGAGCACCGAGGCCCAGGTCAGGGCCGCGAACAGCCGGTACCGGGGGGTGCCGATCCCCGCGAGGGTGCCTGTCCCCAGGCCCGCGGTGGCCCCGAGCCCCGAGGGGAGGGTGGCCTGGGCGAAGCCATGCACCGTGCCGCTTTGGTTGGCGCCCGCCTCGGTGCGGGCCAGCCCCAGCCCCAGATCGGTCTCAAGCCCGAACCGCAGGGTGTCGCTGGCGTGCCACCAGCCCCCGCCGACGAGCTGCACCACGCTGCCGAGGCCCACCGAGGTGTCCTCGAGGGGATCGTTGCCCGCCAGGGACACGCCGGCGTCCGCCACCCAGCCCAGCGAGCCCATCCGCCCCCCCGCGGCGGCGACCAGGCCCGCGCTCATGCCCCGGGTCACCAGCGTCGATGCCGCTGCGGTGGGGATCCCGATCCGGGGGACCAGGGCGAACGCGGCAGCGCCGCTGTCTGCGGACCAGAGGGGGAACGAGCCCTGGAGCCGGAGGTCGCCGAGGGTGGGGCCCGAGAACCCGGTCAGGGGCGCGTCCACCCAGGCATAGACCGGCAACAGCACGTCGAACCGGAACAGATCGTCGGAGGTCCAGGAGCCCTGCAGGTACACCGGCGCCAGGGACGAGACCGCGGGCTGTGGATCCCCCGTCGCGCCCCTCCGCACCACAGCATCCCGGGCAAACCCACCGAGGATCCCCCCCGAGAGGCCCTCGTCGCCCAGCACCGGGGACTCTCCCTGCAGGGAGCCCTGGCCAGACGCCAGCGATCCAGCAGGCTCGAAGAGATCGACGTCCGCGGCCAGCGCCGGGCTGGTGGGGATCGCAGCTGCGAGCAGGATCCAGGATCGTGGTGGTTGCATCCGCGCCCCTCCCTGAAGGCTACCTGACGCAACGGTACAAGACCAGCCGCTGTTGAGGTGGGATTCCGCGAAACCGACTCAGCGTCTCGGGGGGTACTTGCGGAGCTTCCGCTGCAGGGACTGGCGGTGTAGCCCCAGGCGGCGAGCCGCCTCGCTGATGTTCCCCCCGGTCGAGGCGAGCACGTACTCGATGTACTCCCGCTCGTGCAGCGCCAGGCTCGGGGGGTGCTCGGGCACCATCACCGAGGGATCGCCCCGCTCGCGATCGAAGGCTGCCTCGATCGCGTCGGGATCGACGGGCTTGGACAGGTAGTGTCGGGCGCCGAGCTTGATGGCCTCCACCGCGGTGGCGATGCTGCCGTAGCCCGTCAGCACCACGGCCTTGATCGTGGGCAGCCGCTCCACCAGATCCTTGAGGACGGACAGCCCCCGCTCCCCCTCCAGCCGGAGATCCACCACGGCGTAGGTGGGGCG
>DRPG01000541.1 GCA_011376105.1 Deltaproteobacteria bacterium | reverse complement strand
GACGGGCTCGATCACTTCGACAAGGGCGATGTGGTCCGCGTGACGGTCACCCCCCTGGTCGGGGTGGTCTACCTGGATGCGCTCTCCGCAGAGCTCACCGTCAAGAACTCCCCGCCGCAGGCCCCGAAGATCACCTGGAGCTCCCTGAGCCCGCAGCCCGGTACCGACGACCTCCAGTGCGTGATCGACGAGGAGGCCACCGACGCCGATCCCGAGGATGCCGACGCCCTGGTCTACCAGTTTGTGTGGCAGGTCGATGGCGAGGACTACCTCGACGCGATCGCCACGGATCTGCCCGGCGACACGGTGCCCACCGAGGACCTGGGGCGCTCCCAGGAGTGGACCTGCACCGTAACGGCCACCGACGGCGACGGGGCCGAGACCGAGCCGGTCACGATCGCCCTGGAGACCCAGGGAGTCCCCTGATGCGCTACGTCCCCGAGAACCCGCTGATCGTGCAGTCGGATCACACCCTGCTGCTGGAGACGATGGGGCCTCACTTCAAGGCGGCCCGCGACGCCCTGTCCCGCTTCGCCGAGCTGGTCAAGAGCCCGGAGTATGTGCACACCTACCGCATCACACCGCTGTCGCTCTGGAACGCGGCGGCGACGGGGCTCGCGGTGGACGAGGTGGTGGAGACCCTCCAGCGCTGGGCCAAGTACGATGTGCCGCCCAACGTACCGGCGACAGTCCGGGAGACGATGGGGCGCTACGGGCGGCTCCGGCTGCTCCAGGAGGCGGGCGAGGGGGCGAGCGCATGGCTGGGCCCCGGGGATCCCCCGCTGCGGCTCGAGGCGGATGACGAGCTGCTGCTGACGGAGATCTGTAACACCAAGCCGGTGATGCCCTTCCTGGGGCCGCGGCTCTCGCCCGAGGCCGTGCGGGTGGAGCACCGGCACCGGGGGGAGCTCAAGCAGGCCCTGCTGGCCGCCGGTCACCCGGTGGAGGATCTCGCGGGCTACACCGACGGTGAGGCCATGGAGGTCGCTATGCGGGAGCGCACCCTGTCCGGGCTGCCCTTCTCGCTGCGGGAGTACCAGGCCCAGGCGGTGCAGGCGTTTCACGGCGACGGGCGCCTGCGGGGCGGGTCGGGGGTCGTGGTGCTGCCCTGCGGGGCGGGCAAGACGATCGTGGGCATGAGCGCCATGGCTCGGCTGGGCATGCGCACCCTGATCCTCTGCACCAATGTCACCGCCCTGCGTCAGTGGCGGGACGAGATCCTGGATAAGACGACGCTGACCGAGGAGGACATCGGTGAGTACTCGGGGAAGTCCAAGGACATCAAGCCAGTCACCCTGACGACCTACCAGATCCTCACCTACCGGCGCAGCCGAACGGATGACTTCCTGCACTTCTCTCTGTTCAACCGCGGCGAGTGGGGGCTGATCATCTACGACGAGGTCCACCTGCTGCCCGCACCGATCTTCCGCTCGGTGGCCCACCTCCAGGCCCGGAGGCGCCTGGGGTTGACGGCCACGCTGATCCGCGAGGATGGCAAGGAGGGGGATGTCTTCTCGCTGATCGGGCCGAAGCGTTACGATATCCCGTGGAAGGATCTGGAGCACCAGGGCTGGATCGCCTCGGCGAAGTGCACGGAGATCCGCGTTGGGCTGTCGGACCCAGATCGACTGCGTTACGCAGTGGCCGACGATCGGGAGCGCTTCCGCCTGGCGTCAACCAACGCCCGCAAGGGGCCGGTGATCGATGAGCTGCTGGATCGTCACGCCGAGGACAAGCTGCTGATCCTCGGGATGTACCTGGATCAGCTCAAGTGGATCGCCCACAAGTGGGGGCTGCCGCTAATCCCCGGCCAGACACCTCAGGCCCGCCGCGACGAGCTCTTCGCCCGCTTCCGCAGCGGCCAAGACCGCGCCTTGGTGGTCTCCAAGGTGGGGAACTTCTCCGTGGACCTGCCGGATGCCTCGGTGGCGGTACAG
>DRPG01000540.1 GCA_011376105.1 Deltaproteobacteria bacterium | reverse complement strand
GATCGCGACATGATCGCGACGGCGGGCTCGAGGAGACGGAGCGAGGAGACGGAGCGAGGAGACGGAGCGAGGAGACGGAGCGAGGAGACGGAGCGAGGAGACGGAGCGAGGAGACGGAGCGAGGAGACGGAGCGGGGGTCGGGGCCGCGGTTGGCTCGTCCGTGGTGCCGCTACCCTGAGCGAACAAGCTCCCCGGACCCATGTCCGGAGAGCTTGTCGAAGCTCCGATGGAGCTAGTCCAGCCCGAAGGACATCCCGCCCTCGCGGGTCGACAGATCGAGGCAGACCGGCGGGGTGTCGTCGACCGTAGGGCCAGCTCCACCGGCGTCGAGGCCGAAGAAGTTCACCTCGTCGTTCCGGACCACCGCCACGGTGTGGCCGTTCTCGGACACGACCAGATCGCCGTCGGCGTCAGGCACCCGCGAGCGGCCCAGCAGCTCGCCGGTCTCACCCTCGCGGCGCTCGATCACACCGAAGCCATCACGATCCTCAGCCAACACCATGACCTCGCCGTGCTCACCACGGGCAGCGATCGAGGTGATCGGGCCGCTGGCCTGGGCGCTCCACTCGGTGACCCCGTTAGGACGGATCGCCAGCACCTTGGGATCTCCGGAGGTCGCCGCGTACAACAGCCCCAGGCTGTGATCCCAGGCGATCAGGTCGCCGTAGACGTCGAGGGACTCCCAGCCCTCCAGCGTCACCCGGAACACGCCCTCGGGGGTACCGGCGAACACGGTCCCGTCGTCGCGATCGAAGGCGTAGTGGCTGCCCTCTTCACACAGGGCGGCGGGGACCTCCTGGCTGAGCTCGAGCCCCCGGTGCACGCGGCAGTCCGTTACCGTGCCTGCGACCATCACCGTCCCGCCCTCGAGCAGGCTCGCGCCCCGAACCGAGGCGATCGGCAGATCCTCGTCCTGCTGCCAGGCCGAGCCCCGGATCAGGTAGACCCCCTCCACGGAGGCGCCGAGGGTGGTGTTGCCAAAGTGATCGAAGATCTTCTCCTCGTCGGTCGGCAGATCGACGTCGGAGGTGGGGCAGGCCCAGTTGGTGTCGATCGTGCAGGTCGTCTCGGCCATGCCCGCGTGGGCGTCCAGGCCGTCGGCCGACAGCGCGACCCCGTTGGTCTCCACCCCGAGCGTCGCGGTGTAGCGCAGCTCGCTCTCGCTGGTGCAGGCGGTGGCCACCAACACGACAGCGCCGAGCCCGGTCAAGTTTCTCATGGAATCCTCCTCGTGGCCCGCAGGCCTGATTACGGCTGGGGGGTGCGTTCGTCGAAAGGGTCTCAGATCTCGATCACCTGGCAGCCACCGAGGGCCACCAGACGCTCATCCTCGGCGCGGAGCAGGGTGTCGAGCTCCACGATGGGCACCCCGGGGCCATCGCCCCAGGTGACGCAGTGCTCTGTCTCCCCCGAGGGGTTCCGCAGGCGGATCGCAAAGGCAAGCAGCCCGTCGTCGGCCTCGCAGTCGAACACGGTGTTCACCTCGGGCTGGAACTCGCCCTCGGGGGTGTTCGTGGCCAGGGGGCCAACCGCTAGCCACTCCCAGGTGCCCGCTGGATCGAGATCGATCAGCCGGAGCTCGTGGGACTCCCTGCGGGAGTCGGTGCTCCGGAGGATGTCGAGCACGGCGCCGCCCGTCCAGGCGTTGGTGATGATCTGGTAGGACAACCCGGGCTCGTCCACCTGATCACAGCCACCGAACACCCGCTCGATCCGAACGAACGCGGGGTCGTTGTTGTTGGGTCGGGTTGGATCGGTGGTGCGATCCTCGCCCCACCACCCGGTGTCCGCGCTCTCCCACGTCCACACGTTGAGATCGGGGGGGAACCGGATGGTGTTGATGCAGCCCGCGATGATGAGCAGCGCAGCAGCGATGTAGCGTGTCATGGGGTCCCCCCGAGCCCGCTTAGGGCGTCCTGTGCCCGCTGCACCCACTCTGCCCCGGGGGCGATCGGCTCTGGTGGTGCGGTGAGCTGCTCCAACGCGCCGCGCAGCAGCGCCCGGGCCCGCCCGGGCTCAGTGGACACGAGGCACTCAGCCAGCAGGATCCGATCCTGGGGCTCCCCAGCCCCGGAGAGGGGCTCAAGGTAGGGCAAGGCCACCTCGCAGCCCCGCTGAGCCAGGGCCAGCCAGCCCGCGAACCGGCGCACCTCGATCGCCCGGCTGCCGCCCAGGGCGAGGTAGGCGTCCGCGTCGGCCAGGGCCTCGTCGATCCGCTCGGTGGAGCCGAGGACCTCCAGACGACGGGCGAGCAGCTCCCCCATCACCGCGGAGCCCTCGGCCGCACGCTCGAGGCCTAGGTCCAGGGCCTCGAGGACCTCCTCAGAGGGGGCGCCGGCGTCGAGGAGCGCGTCCGCACGACCCAGCAACAGCGCCGGACGGACCGGCAGGCAGGTGTGCGGCCCATCGTCGGGCTCGAGCTCCCCAGCCCAGCCCTCGGTGCACGCGACCGCCACCCGGCCTCGCTCGACCCAGGTGGTGACCCCCAGGGCGTCGCGACGGACGGAGAACACCGTCCCGACGACGTCGACCCGGGCCTCCTCGGTGAGGACCGACAGCCCGGTGCCGGTGTGGGGCTCCACCTCCGCCCGGAGCGTGCCCGCCTCCCAGCTCACCACCAGATCCTTGGAGGTCCCGCTGACGGAGCCTGTGCCTGAGAACGTCAGATCGACCTGATCGCTCCAGGTCAGGGTCCCCGGCCCCCCCTCGGCCACCAGCTCCAGGGAGCGCTCGGACTCAGGGAGGATGGCGACGGCGAGCAGGGCGGCCGCCGAGAGCAGCGCCAGGGGGAGAGACCGCCTCGGCCCGCGCTGATCCCGTCGGGTCTCGCGGAAGCGAGCGAGGATCCGATCGGGCGCGTGGGGATCCGGAGGTGGGATCTGCTCGAGGACCTGCTTGATGTCCATCAGTAGACCTCGTGGTGGTGAGCGATGGGGGTCGCCGGGTCTCTCTCGATCGCCTTGCGGAACGCGCGGCGTGCGGCGCGCAGCCGGCTCTTGACGGTGCCCTGGGGGATGGCGAGCAGCTCGGCGACCTCTGCGCTGCTGTGTTCCTCCAGCTCGGTCAGCACCAGGACCTCCCGCTGGCTCGCGGGCAGGCTCTCTAGCGCTCTCCACACCGCAGCCGCGGTGCTCCGGGCCTCAGCGGTCCGGTGGGGCCCCCAACCGGGGTCTACACGCTCCCGCTGCGGGCCAGGGACCCAGCGACGGACCCAGGCCCGGCGCCGATGGTTGGCGATCACCCGGCGGGTGATACCGAACAGCCAGGAGGGAAACTGACCGGGGCTCGCCACCTTGTGGATCCTGCGGCACATGATGATCAAGACCTCGTGGGCCGCGTCCTCTGCGTCCACGGTGGGGCCCCCCAGGCGGTGACACCAGGCGTAGACGTGGGGCAGCCAGGCGCCGGCCAGCGCGTCCAGGGCAGCGTCGTCGCCCTGCAGGGCCGCGGAGATGATCTTGTGGGAGGGCTGACTCACGTCTCCTCCCTGCGCGCCGGGATCCGGCCGTGGCCAAAGTTGAACCGCATGCCCAGGTGGATCTCCAGCGGGCTCATGAACTCGATCCGCTGGGTCTCCAGCACCATCTGGGTGCGGGCGAGATCCACCAGCCCCCGCACGTCCAGCACCCAGCCGAACCTGCGAGAGAGCAGCAGCGGCGTCGACGCCCGGGCGCCGACGATCGGCACCCAGGCGTTGTCGATCGGACGCCACTGCTGGTTGTAGAAGCGGTGGGAGATCCCCGCGGTGGGCCCCAGCTCCAGCCGGTTGTTGGGGACGTGCAGGAGATCGATCATCGCATCGAGCTGCGACATCACCCGCCACGGACCGTTCACTCCGATCGCGTGGGCGAAGGTGAAGCCGAGGTTGGCGTCGGTCTTCCACCGCTCTCTGCGGCTGATCTGGGTCCCGAGGGACATGGCGAACCCGGGGTTCATGTCCTCCCGGAAGACCCCGCCCATCGAGAACCGCAGCGGGGGCGCCTTGGTCCGGCGCTCCCGCACCGGCTCAGGGGGCTGGACCGGCTGCCGGGGGCGGGCCCGGACCGGCACGATCTCGAACGCCTCGTCCAGCACCTCCCCCCGGGGGGCGCCATCTGAGGCCAGCCCGGTGTCGAGCACCTCCACGTCGACGTCGCCGCTGGGCAACCCGGTGTCTGTGGGCTCCCCCTGAGCAGCGGCGACGGCGGGGAAGCTCAGGGCGACGAGCCAGGTCAGCAGCAGTCGGAAGCGTTTCATCGCTCTTCTAATGTCGGGGGCTCGGAGAACAGATCACCCGATCCATGAAACCTGAAGGTGAAGGAGACCCTCATCTCAAACGAAGAGAAGGTTCCAACAGACTGATCTTCGAAAACAAGCTGGGTCGATCCAAGATCGAGGCGGCCCTGGGGTGTGACCAACACTGAGACCCGCTCGGTCCTCCGGACGGGGATCTCCACCTCCCCCCCCACGACCGGCAGGAACATGCTGTCGATCACCAAGAACTGTTGGTTGAAGGATCGGTACGAGCCCCCCAGCAGCGGGCCGGCGCTGAGCCAGCCGCCCAGGGGGAGCACCAGCGACAGATCCACGTCCAGCGTGATCAGCCGACGGCGGAGCCCCGCACGCAGATCCCGGCCCGGGGCGAAGGTCAGCTCGAGATCCAGGACGCTGCCCCTGCTGCGGTGGAGCTCCGTGCCCAGCCCGAGGCTCCCCGCAAGATCCGTCCCGAGGCGCTGGGACAGCGCCAGAGAGGTGGACAGAGGCGGGATCGACCCCCCCCCCCGCCCCCGACGGAGCCTCCGACGCCTCGCCCTCAGGGGCGCGTCGGCGAGGGACACCGCCCCGGCGCTCCCCCCGACGTCGGCAGACCCCTCGATCGGCGTCCCGGGGGAGATCTCGACGAGGGTGTGGGGAGGCACCAGCTCCTCGAGGGTGGGTAGCTCGCGAGGCGAAGGCGGAGGCGGAGGCGGAGGCGGAGGCGGAGACGGAGACGAAGGCGGGGCTGGATCGGGTACGACGGTCGCCACGGGGGGCGGAGGCTCGGGTGTCTCGGGCTCGGGGGAGGGCGGAGGCGGAGGCGGAGGCGGAGGCGGAGCCGGAGGCACTGAGGGGCGCCCTAGCCGGGCCCGGGCCGCCGGCGTCGGTGCGTCCCCTACGTCATGGATCAGGCTCCGGGCCAGGAACGCCACGTCCTCCCGCTCTCGGGGGGACCGCGGGATCTGGACCCAGACCGAGCGGGCCTCGCCGTCGAGCGCCTGGATCCTCCAGCCCCCGGCGACGGGCTCGATCCGGATCACGGGGGCGCTCCGGGCCACCTCCAGGCCAGCGAGCTGCAGAGGGATGCTCCAGATCGCTGCGTCCTCTCCGGGGGGCAGCGCCACCGGCACCCCAGCGAGGCTGGTCCGGCTGAGGCCCGTGAGGAAGCACAAGATGGCCCACCGCGTCATCGCACCGCTCCAGTGGGGTCAAGATAGACACGTTCGACCCCCGGAGGCGACCCCGAGCGCCGTGGCGCCCCCGGATCCACCGCACGGGGACCGAGCACCCCCGCCCCCGGTCGACGCGGTCCCGGCCCGAACGATCCAGAGGGAGCGCACCTCGCGCCGTGTCTACGGGCACCCCCCGTCAACGAACGTGGCGCGAGGTACAGCTCCGCTCCGTCTCATGTCGGGAACCCACCAGATGGATCGGCCCATCGTCGACCAGGCCCCCGCCGGGGGCGGCTACTGCCCATATGCCTCGATGAACGCGTCCAACGCCTCACTCAGTGCGGGATCTTCACCGTCGATGGCCACCTCGCGCAGGCCGTCCCCAACCTCGTAGAGCTGCGCCTGTTCCCCGCGACGCACCAGCTTGGTGTCGGGGCCCCGGACGGCCCGGAACACCTCCCCGGACAGAGAGGTCACGTCGGCGTAGAGCACGTCGTGATGATCCAGGGCGGGATCGGTGAGCAGGGGCAGCAGGCTGGCGCCGTCGGACGGCGCCTCCGGAGCCCCCGCGAGCTGCAGCAAGGTGGGGAAGACGTCGAGGATCGACACCAGCGCGTCGGTCGAGCCCCCCACCGCCTGGACCCCTGCGCCGGTGACCACCATCGGCACCCGCACCCCCGCCTCAAACAGGGTCCCCTTGCCCCGGCTCACCAGCTCGGGATCAGCGATCCCATGGGACGGAGTGCCGTTGTCGGACAAGGTCCAGATCTGGGTCCGCGACAACACCCCCGGCTCCATGTCAGCCAGCAGCCGCCCAAGCTCGGTGTCCACCGCCTCCACCATCGCACGGAACTGCTCCAGCTCGGAGGGATCGGCGCCGGGCCCCCGGGACAGCAACCTGCGGGGAGGCGTGTGCAGCGGGCTGTGGGCCCCCTGCAGCGACAGCGCCACCACCCAGGGCTCGGGCAGCTCATCGATCACCTCCAGCGCGTCGTCGACCATCGCGCTGGTGAGGTAGCCCCGGCGCCACAGGCGCACCCCGTTGACGAGGTGCTCCCAGTCGAAGTAGTCCCCCTTGGGGCCGAGCTCCGAGAGGTGATCGACGTTGCCCAGGATCCCGGAGAAGTAGGTGAACCCCTGCAGATTGGGGTGCATCCTGCCCGAGGGGGCGGCGAAGGCGCCGATGTGCCACTTGCCGAGGAAGGCCGAGCTGTAGCCCGCGGGCCGCAGCGCCTCCGCCAGGGTGGTCCGCTCCAGCGGGAGCTCCCAGGATGACTGCCCCACGTTGATGAACCGCCCGATCCCCTCGCGGCGGGGGTGCATCCCCGACCACAGGGCCACCCGGGCGGGGGTACAGAACGGGCTCGCCCACACGTTGTCAAAGCGCAGGCCCTCCCGGCACAAGCAATCGATCGTCGGCGTAGGGACAGGATCAGAGGCGATCCCCCAGGGCCCGAGCTGCTCGAGCCCCACATCATCGATCAACACCACCAACAGGTTGGGCTGCTCTGGTGCCCCGGGCTCGGGCAACACACAGACCGGCTCGGCTCCACACCCCGCGATCCACAACCACCACCACCGCATCGGCCCCCCCAGGATCCATGTGGGCTGCGGCCCGGGTGGATCAGATCGAGACACCCTACCCGGGATCGGGCACCCCAGGAGCGACAGCCACGGCCCAACGGCCACGATCGGGTCCGGGCCAGCGGGCGCCCGGGGCAGAGCCCGTCGCTGGGCTATCGTGCGGAGGGAGGTCCCATGCTGTCCCTGCTGTCTGCCCTCGCCGCCGCCTCGCCCCCCCTACACACACCCGCGGCCCCCCCCGCGGCCCTGACCGTGACCTACCAGACCACCTTCGATCTGGGCGGCGCCGCAGATCAGCTCTGTGGCCTGACGGGGCTGTGCGACTGCACGGTGACCTACGAGGGCACGGGCTGCTTCGTCCGCTCCAGCGGCGATCGCCACACCTACCGGGGGACCTACCGGCGCACCGGCGGAAGCTGCCACGAGATCCTGACGCTGTGGACGCCCACCAGCGCCGAGGCCCACCACACGGTCCGGCTGAACGGCGACATCCTCACCGAGTGGATCGCCCACGCCAGCGAGGGCGACATCGAGCCCCTCCGATCGGGGGCCAAGGCCCGGGGCCAGGTCTGGCTGGCCGACTTCACCGCGGTGATCGATCCTGTGAGCCACACCGCGCGCCACACCGAGTCCGAGACCGGCAACGCAGCCAACATCCCGATCCACAGCACCCACACCCTGACCGTGGTCTTCGAGCCCTGAGGGCCCAGCTCAAGGAGCGGTCGGGATCAGCTCGGGCTTGAACACCCAGCCCTCCCACGACCAGAGCCACACACACACCCGCCCGTCCTCGGACAGGGACCACATCCGACCGCCGGGCACAGACACCGTGCCCGCGGCCATGGGCACCTCCTGGAGAAAGATCTCGCCCTCGAGCGCCCACCAACGCGGAGCCTCGAACCCCAGGCGCCCGAAGTCGGGCCAGGCGTGGGGGATGGCCTCGACAGCGTGTACGTCGGGATCCTTGCTAAGCTCACTGCGGAGATCCCGCAGCGGCTCGGGGGGGAGCTGGTAGCGGAACCAGGTCGTCCTCGCCTCGGGCGTCGCCCGATCCCGGACGTGGACCTGGCTGGCCTCGATCGGCACCGTGTACCCCTCGGCGACGGCCACCTCCCGCGGCACGTCCAGCATGTCGGCCCTGGGCAGGAGCCAGCGGCTGCACGACGTGGAGCACAACAACGCGGCTAGACCGATCCAGGACATGGGGCAGCTCCCTCAGAGGCGCTGGATCTCCCCGGGGGCATCGAGATAAGCCCCGAGGAGCTCAAGCTCAGTCTCGACAGTATGGAACGGATCACGGGTGACCCGGCTCAGCCCCCGCCAGAAGGGGTTGTCGATCGCGGTCTGCTCGGTGACCGTCACCTCAGCGGAGGCTGGGCCCACCGGCACGATCTCGTAGGTCCACGAGCCGGAGACCCCGATCTGCTCGGGGCTCGCGATCTGCAACACCAGCCTCCGGGGCGGCACCCGCTCGAGCACCACAAAGTCGAACCGATCGCCGTCGGCGTCGAGCTCGCGCCACACCTCGAGCCCGTCGCGATCCTCGATCTGGCCGATCCGCTCGACGGCGGGCCGCCACGCGACGCGCAGCTGGGGATCGCCCAGGACCGCCCACACCGCGTCGATGTCGGTCGACAGCACGGTTCGCGCTGAGAACTGCTGCTCGACGGGCAGGATCCGCCCATAGGCGTAGACGCCCACGAGGGCGATCATCAACGAGGTCGTCACCAGCGCGCTGCTGGTGGCGATCCATGCACCGGGCTCCGAGCCTCCCATGGCGGCATGGGTAACGCGTGGGATCGAGATGCGGCGGGACCTTCAGCGTCCGGGTACCAGGGAGCGGTTCCTGGCGCCGGCTGGAGGATGCATGCAGATCCGCAGTCGATCCGCAGCCCCGATCCCGATCCTCTCTGGCACGTTGTCCGCCTCGGCCTGGGCGGATCCAGGCCGGGACGATCCGTGTCAGGCCAGGGTGAGGGCGGAGGAGGCGGAGGAGGCGGTGGAGGCGGTGGAGGCGGTGGAGATCCTGATCGAGGACGACGGAGGCGATCCCACCCGGGTCGATGGGATCGCTCGTCGGCTGGTCGCGCTCGGGGCCCAGGTGGTGATCGGGCACGTCTCCGGGGGTGCCGCGGCGGCAGCTGCCCGGGGGTGGCCCCGCCCGCGTTGGTGTCCAGTCCCACAGCGAGGTACCCTGACGTCATGGTGGCTCTGTCCTGGATGTGGGTGTTCACGAGCGCATGGGCTGAAGATCCGGGCGTCCTGCTGGCTCCCAACCCTGCGGATCTGGCCGCGGCCGAGCAGGAGCTGAGGGAGCGGGTGATCCGGGCTGAGGCTATCGGGCGTGCGGCCAGCCGCCTGCAAAACAGCCTGTTCCGGGCCAGCGATCCCTGCGAAGACACCCTCGCGATCCGGACCGCCGCCTTTGGGCTGGCCTGGCGCGACGCGGCGCAGCGGGCCCGGGTCCAGGCCGATCGCACCCAGCGGATGGCCCAGGCCCCCACCCTGACCCCGATCGTCGACGATCCCCGGCGCAGGGACATCGACGCCCTGGCCCGCCGTGCAGAGCACCAGGGCCGGTCCTGGCTTGAGTTCGATCGGATCGAGGCGGGCTCTAGGGTGACCTGCGAGGGATCGCTGCAGCCCGCGGTGGGCCTCGATCACCCTACCCCCCGGGCGATCACCGAGATCGACCAGCCGGTGGCGATCTGGGTGCTGTCGGGCACCCTGTGCCCTGGGCCGAGATCCCAGCACGGGGTCGCGGTGGTCGACGGCCCGATCTGCGTCGATCTCGACCCAGCCTGCAGCTGCACCCCCGCGCCGGTGCTCCCCGGGGCGGTGCTCACGCCCTAGCGCTCCGATCGTGGGCCTCCAGGTCCCCGGAGGCTGGCAGGGATCCTCGGAGAGCGCTCAGCCCCCGCTACCGATCCAACGTCGCCAGGGGCCGATCTCCGATCCTGGGCACCGCCAGCACGTCGGAGGGGATCCCCCCCCGCCGCAGCGCCACATGCTGCCCGTTCCAGGGCACCAGGACGGCCTCGTCAGGGGTGGCAAAGCGCTTGGGGCCATCGGGCAGCGAGTCCACGATCTTCATCCAGGCTGGCAGCGAGGCCTTGCCCCCGGTCTCCCGATCGCCCAAAGTGCCCGAGCCATCGCTGCCGACCCACACCGCAACCGTGTGGGTCGGGGTCAGCCCCACGAACCAGGCATCCACGAAGTTGTTGGTGGTGCCGGTCTTGCCGCCCCGATCCTGCTCGGGGCGATAGGCCCGGCGGCCGGTGCCGAACCGCACCACCGACATCAACATGTCGACCACCTCCCGGGCGATCCCCGCCTCCAGGGCCCTGGGCTTGGGCCCACCGGGCAGGCCATCGCCGGGGGTGGCGAGCACGTTGCCCGCAGCGTCTTTGACCTGGGTGATGAACACTGGATCGGTGGGCACTCCACCCCGGGCAAAGCCCGCGTACCCGATCGCCTGATCGAGGGGGGTGACCTCGGATGAGCCCAGGGCCATGGTGAGGTTGGGCCGCAGCGGCGTGCGCACCCCCATCGCATACGCCAGCTCCGCGACGTACTCGGGGCCCGCCAGCGCCATCAGCTGCACCGCGATGGTGTTGGTGCTGCGGGTCAGCGCCGTGCGGATCGTCATCCGCCCCGCGTAGGACTTGCCATAGTTCTGGGGAGTCCAGGATCCGTAGGAGATCGGACGATCGACCATGATCGAGAGCTGGCCCAGCCCCTTCTTCTTGAAGGCGCTCGCGTAGACGTAGGGCTTGAAGCTGCTGCCGGGCTGCCGGGTGGCCTGCACCCCCCGGACGAAGCCCTCGAGCTCCCCCGGCCCGACACCGCCGGTGACCGCGATGACCTCTCCGGTGGGGTGGTGCACCACCACCGCGGCGGACTGGGACCAGGGGCTCTCGTCGATCCGGACCCGCTCGCCCTCTCCATCCCGGCACACCGCGAGGATCTCTCCCCCCGAGAGCTGGGATCGCAGGGGGCGCCGCTTGCCGTCTCGCTCGTCAAACACCAGCGCCCCGTGATCCTCTCGGCGCAGGTGGTACTCCATGGCGCCGGCGCGGAGCCTAAAGAGATCGACGTTGGGCGGGACCTGGACCCGGAAGCAGTCGGTCTCGGGGAAGTGGGGGCGCTTGCCGCTCCGGGCCTTGATCGGCCGGGGCCCCTGGCGCGCGAGGTGGGCAGCGGCGGCCTCGCGGGTGCCCTCGACCGCGGCCGCCTGGACCTTGCTGTTGTAGGGGGTGACCACGGTCAGTCCACCGATGGTCGCGTTCGCTCCGTACAGCCGCTGGACCTCGCGCCGCACCGTGGTGATGTAGGCCGTCTTGTCTCCACGATCGGCCCCTCGCCCCCCCGGGGACAGCACGAGCTGCCACTTGTTCCACTCGGCGACCTCGTTTGGATCGAGCCAGCCCTCCTCCCCCATCGCCCGGAGCACCAGCCTGCGGCGACGCAGGGCCTCGTCGGGGTTGGTCCGTGGGGAGTAGCGGCTCGGGGCCGGGATCAGGGCGGCGATGGTCGCCGCCTCGGCGGGGTTGAGCTCGGCGGCGGGCTTGCCGAAGTAGTCGCGGGCGGCGGCCTCGACCCCATAGTTACCCGAGCCCAGGTAGATGAGATCGAGGTACAGGTTGAGGATCTCCATCTTGGAGAGCTCGGACTCCATCCGCCAGGCCAGGATCGCCTCCTTGGCCTTGCGCTCGAGCGACTTCTCATCGGTGAGCAGGATGTTCTTCACCAGCTGCTGAGTCAGGGTGCTGCCCCCCTCGACGGTGCGGCCGGCCTTGAAGTTGACCACCACCGCCCGGAGGATCCCCAGAGGATCCACCCCGGGGTGCTCGAAGAAGCGCCGATCCTCAGCGGCGACGAACGAGCGCCACACGAAGTCGGGTAGCTCCTCCATCACCACCGGGTAGCGTCGCTCGACATAGAAGGTGTCGAGCACGTTCCCTTCTTTGTCGGTGATCTGACAGGCGGTGGGGGGGCGAAAGTTATGTAGATCGGACAGGTCGGTAGGGAGATCGGCGGTGATCAGATCCCACTGGGTCTTTGCATACCCCGCGAGCAGCAGGCCGATGAGCCCGACGATCAACAACACCCACTTCAGCCAACGCATCATGGCTCCACCGGTGGCTCAGCCTGGTACCAGCGCTTCCTCGTCTCCTCGGCCCGATCCTCGAAGCCCAGGGCGGCTAGCGCATCCACCCGGAGCGCGAGGGCCTCAGGCCACCAGGGGCGATCGCGCAGGGCGGCGTCGGCCTCCCGCAGGGCCGCATCAGCGGAGCCGCTCCACATCAGGGCCGTGCCCCGGGCCACCCGGGCCTCGGGGCTTGGATCTCCGCTGAGATCGAAGGAGAAGCCGCCCGCCCCCTCCAGCGCCGCCCGGGCCCGGATCTTCGAGGCGACCTCGGGATCGGCGGCGGCGGCGGCCTCTTCGTAGCGCTTGAGGGCCAGACCCGTGGTGACCCGCCACCTGCGGGCCTCCTCCACCTCGCCCCGGGCCTCGAGCTGCTCGACGGACTCCCACGCCTCGTCCCAGCGGGCGCCCCGGGCCTGGATCGCGACCAGGCGGCGCACAGGCTCTGGATCCCGCTCGTCGCGCTGAGCCCAGGCCCCTAGCCAGCGCTCATACTCAGGCCCCTTGCCCTGGGCGAGGGAGAGCTCTGCAAGGACCTCGGCGATCCGGGGATCGTCGGGGAAGGTCTCGTTGGCCCGCAGCCCCAGCGCCTCGGCCTCGGTGAGGCGGCCCGCCTGGACCCAGGTGTCGAGCCGCAGCGGGACCAGCCGGGGATCGTCGGCGAACGCCTCGAGCCCGTCGAGCAGGGCCACCGCGTCGGCGATCTTGCCCCGCTCGAGCTCGATCTTGGCGAGATCCGCGACAAATCCAGCGTGCCCCGGGCAGCTCTCCACCGCGATCCCAAGGGAGTAGACCGCGCTGTCGAGCTTGCTCCGCTCAGCCCGGCCCCGGCCCGCGACCCACTGGGCCATCCCGCTCTTGGGATCGAGATACACCGCGCGCTCGAGGGGATCATCGGAACGATCCCCGGGCACCTTGGGGACGACCATCTTGTACAGGACCCCCGCGCCACGCCCTGCGATCAGCGAGGCGTAGCGATCGGCTGAGGGGGGCTGGCCGACACACGCGATCACGGTGGGGGGGACCTCACCCCCTATACGATCGAGGATCTTGACCGCGAGCTCGGTTGCAGACACCTCGGGTGTGTCTGCATTGGTGTAGATCACCTCCTCCTCGCACCCGCCCCCCGGGGCACAGGTCAGGGCCCGGAGCTCTAGCGCGTCAGCGGAGGAGCCGACCAGCGCCAGCGAGATCCCCCAGCCCCCCGCGCCGGAGGTGGGCGCGTCGCGCACCGAGGGGGGCGGAGGGGCGCTGTCGACCCGGACCACGATGCCTTGGGCGGCGTGGAAGAACGCCTCCATCGTGCGCACGACCCGGGCCACGGTCTCGGTCTCCCACCGGAAGGCCTCGGTCAGCTCGGGGGGCTGCAGCGTCACCACCACGGTGCTCGGCATCCGATCCTCGGCCTGTTTGGCCTCTGCGCGCTCCCTCGCTGGCGTCCCAGAGCAACCCAACACGAGCGCGAGCACCAACAACACCAACCCTCTCCTGGTAGAGCGATCCATCGCCTGTGGGTGACTCCATCACCCACGATCTTTGCCTCGCCTCTACCTGTCGATACCGCAGAAATGGATCCAAAGCCATCTCCGCCCTCGGTTCGGAACTGGAGCGTCGGCCTCGGGGTCGTGCTGACCGACGGTCGCCCCACAGAGGCGCGCGCCTCCGTGGGGCGACCGTCGGCCCTCAGGAGCGCCTGCGACGCACCAGCGCGACCCCCACCAGCAGTGCAAGGCCCACCGGCGCTCCGCCGGTCCCCGAGCAGCCACACCCGCCGTCCTTGCCCCCGCCGGCCTCCTCCGCGTCCAGCTCGTCGATCAGGCCGTCACCGTCGGTGTCCGTGGGCCAACCCGGGGGTGGCTCTCCACCCACGAGATCGATCTCGTCCGCGTTCCAGCCCTCGACCGTCCACGACAGCCACTCGGCCCCGTCGAACGCATACACCGCGTAGAAGCTGTCGCCGCTGTGGTAGTTGCGATCCTCGATCTCGATCCGCTCCCCGGGCTCTGGGGACGACTCGTCGTACACGATGTCGCCATCGTCCCACCCGTCGGGGTAGTCGTTGAACCGCCGCACCACGATCACCCGCGCGACGGGGCGGTGCTCGGGGTTGGTCCAGCTCAGCGCCACCAGGGTGTCCTCGAGATCGTCGACCTCGAAGTCGACGATCCCCAGCCGGTTGTCGGCGGTGGCGGGCGCCATGATGCAGACGTCATCGATCGTCCAGCCCCCGAGCTCCAGGCCCGGATCGGTCCGCAGCTCCCAGGCGATGCTGATCTCACCTCGATCCCCGAGGCCGTCCAGCCCCACGACGTGGTGGACCCAGGAGCGATCGACATGACTCTCGTCGCCGGCTCCCTCCCGGTTGCTCCACACCTCCTGATCGTTGGCCAGGATCACGGCCTGATCGTAGATGCCGTCCTCGACCTGGAGCCACCGGCGGTACTGGAGGAACACGTCGGTGTAGTGGCTTGTGCCGATCGGCACAGAGGTCAGCCGGTTGACCTTGTCGGGCTGGTAGGCGCCGTTGAAGCCGTACTGACCCAGATCGTTGCCCCAAACATGGGTGCCGCTGTAAGCCGAGCTTGGATCCCCCGACAGCCCGTTGGGCAGCCCCCACTGCCAGTCGTCCGCTCCGTCCCCGGGATCACCCGACACCAGCAGATGCTCGAACCCACCGTCGTCGGCCTCGAAGTCCTCGCAGCCGATCTCGATCACGTCCCCGACGATGAAGCTGTAGGGAGCGATCTCACCCGCCTCAGGAGTGGCGAAGTCATCTCCGTCGACGGTCTCCCCTGCGATGTAGTACTCGATGATGCTGCCCAGCGGCTGCTCGGGGATCGCCCCCGAGATGTCGGGGCCGTTGGCCAGCAGCGCCGCGCTCTGCCAGGGTCCGCCATCAACCCGCCAGTGCACGTCTGCAGCGCTCGCGTCTCCGTCCCTGCAGCCGTCCTGGAGCTCGATCAGCTCGACCTCGATCGCATGATCCTGGCCGGCGGGGACCGAGGTCAGCGGCTCGTGGTTGACCAACACCGTGGTGTCGGACGCGCCCCCCGGGCCCAGGCCATGGCGCCCGAAGGCCTCGTGGATCTCGCAGATGTGGGGCGTGCCGTTGTCGAGGTTCCCGTCGTCGTCGTCGGCGGCCAGCGCCTCGTAGAAGGTGCCGGGGATGTCGGTGCCCCCCCGCAGCAGGCCGGTGAAGATCCGCTCGGTGCTGGCCTGGCCCGTGCCGACCCCCTCGATGTCTTGCAATAAGCCCCGCAGATCCCACACCGCTCCACCGAAGATCAGCCCGTTGCTGTGCACGTAGTAGGGGTTGTTGACGTAGTCCTGGGGGTAGATCTTGTCGGGCGCGACGTCGCGGACCGGGGTCCCGTTGGTCTGGAAGTAGGGCCCGATCTCGGGATCTCCGGTGATCAGGAACGACACGGTGTCGGCCGCCCCCTCGGACAAGGAGCTGTCGAAGTACCCCGACACGATGCTGTAGTAGTGAAAGCCGTGGCCCCACTCGTGGTACACCACGTCTGCGATCTGGCCGGTGTTGTTGCAGCCTCCACCAGCCTGGAAAAAGTTGATCTCCCCGTTCCAGTAGGCGTTGCAGACGTTGCCCGGGCCCCCGATGTTCACATGGGCGGTCAGGTACTGGGTGACCTGCGCCACGGTGGGCGCCACCACCTCCCCCCAGGCCCGGGCCTGGTGAGCGAACAGGTAGGTGTCGATCTCAGCCTGGGTGGCGTCAGAGCTGTCCCAGGTCATGTCGGGGTTGGCGCTGTTGAGGAAGCCCTCAGCGCCGCTGTCGTCGAGGACCTGGATGTGCAGCCCGTCGTCGAGGCGGGTGCTGTAGGTGGAGGCATCGTTGACGGTGTAGTTGCCGTCGACGTCGGCGTAGTCGGAGTCCCCCGGGACCGAGGCCCGGACGTAGGGCATCGGGGAGGTGATCAGGGGAGAGCCATCGACGGTGCGGGCGTGGTGTTCGCCGAGGATCTGCCCGCTGGCGAAGCGCACCTCGTTGTGCACGCTGAGCAGCTCGCCGCTCTCGGCGTCCACGAAGCTGACCCACCGCCCCGGGGGCCACCGGGTCTGGCTCCGCACCATCCAGGTGCGCCGCAGCTCGTGGGCCCCAAGGTGCTTGTGATCAAGCAAGATCGGCTCAGCCCCGATCGCGGTGTGCTCAGCGTCAGGAGCTGGCCCCCGCGCGATCGCGGCCTCGATCGCGGCCTCGGCGGTCCACACATAGGCGCCGGTAACGTCCGCCCCCGGGGCGGTGGCGACGTGCACCAGGATGAGGTTCCCGTGCTTGATCCGGGCCCGGATCTGGCCTCGGTAGGTCGGCAACCCCTCCCGGATCACGTCGAAGTCGAGGTACCACATGTCGGACTCAGGTGCGTAGGCGCTGGACGCCAGGGCCAGGGCGCCGGGCTCGTAGCCCAGCAGCTCAGCGTGGCGATCGAGCCAGGCGCGCACGGCCCCGGCGAGGGCAGCTCCGCCGCCGGTGGGCATCGCCACGCCGCCCCCCCACAGCACCCGGGGGGTCGAGGTGTGCTCGTCGAACAGGATCTCCCAGCGATCTCCCTCTAGCTCGACGAAGCGTCGCCAGGCCTCGCTGCGCAGGAGCCGAGCCTGGACCCCAGGGTTCAGGGTCTGGATCCGCTGAGGCTCGAGGGACAGCGTCTCGTGGGGGGCCTGTGTGGGCGCGAACGCCCAGGCCGACCAGGCGTGTGGTAGGTAGAGCGCAACCCACATCGACATCCAACCTCCAGTCTCAGACGCTATCTTGCACCAAGTGTGCCACCAGGATCCAACCTGGCAGGGGCCTCGAGCGCCCCACTGAGCCGTCGCTCCACAGCGCTGCGGATCAAAGATCGCAGG
>DRPG01000539.1 GCA_011376105.1 Deltaproteobacteria bacterium | reverse complement strand
GAGGAAGGCCTCCAGCGAGGTGCCGGACATCCAGCGCGTGGTCAGCACCCGCGCGGTGCTGTGGCTGTCGATCACCTCGGGCAGCACGATCCCCGGCGTGCCCTGCAGCAGCTCCCGGAAGCGCTGGATGTGGGCGGCCTCCCTGCGGTAGTCGCACTCCTCCAGCACCCGCGCCCTGAGGTCCTCGACGATGGCGGCGCCGTCGACGTGGGTCGCCAGGCCGGCGATCCGGGCGATCCGGTGGAGCTGGCCCATGTCGCCCTCGAACGTCTCCTGGACCCCGGGGTACTGCACCTTGACCGCGACCTCAAGCCTGTCGAGGCGGGCCCGGTGCACCTGGCCGATGCTCGCCGCCGCGATCGGGGCTGGATCGAACCGATCGAACCGCTCGGCCACCGGCGCGCCGAGCTCCTCGAGCAGGACCTGCTCGATGATCTCCTGTGGTGCGGGCTTCACCCCGCGCTGGAGCGCCCTTAGGGCCCGGCTCGTCTCGCTGGGGAGCGCCCCGTCCATGTAGGACAGGATCTGGCCGATCTTCATCGCCATGCCCTTCATCGCGTCGAGTTCGGTGACCAGGGCCTCCCCCAGGACGAGATCGTCGAGTGGGCTGTGCCGGGCCAGCCGCTTGAGCCCGGCCCTCGCCGCGGCCCCGACCAGCCTCCGGGTGTGGCGGGCTCGGGAGCGGAACCGGAAGGAGAGGGGATCGTCACCGGACATTCGTCTATATGACCATGCTGATTCTTATGGTCATATACCGACACCCCGGGTCCGTCGAGGTGGATCGCGAGGGGGGCGCGTCCCCGGGGGCTCCTGATCTTGGGTGTCACGGGGGGCGGGAGCGGGAGCGGGAGCGGGAGCGGGATAGGGCTGCACCCATGGCCATCCGGTACGACGATGAGGGGCGGGTCTTGACCTGCTCGGTGCGGGATCTGATCGAGGAGGGCGCGCCCGCGGGTCATCTGGTCCTCGAGGTGGTGCAGCGGAGGGCCGCGAGGGCGGCCGCGGGCCGTCGGGTGCACGCCCTGCTCCAGGCCGGGCGCGCAGCGGAGGACGAGCGCTACCGCGCGGAGGTCTCGCTCGAGCGTCAGGTCGCGATCGACGCGTGGACCTGTGTGCTTCAGGGCCGGGTGGACGGGCTGCAGGAGGAAGACGGGCACACCCTCGTCGAGGAGATCAAGTCCACGGTGCTCGACGCCGCCCGGCTGCACGCGACCACCCTGCAGGACTGGCCGACCTACCTGTCCCAGCTCGAGATCTACCTATGGATGCTGGCAGAGGGGGGCTATGCGAGCCCCACTGGCCGGCTGGTGCTGGTGTCGCTGGCCGATGGCTCGATGCACGTGCTCGGGGTCGAGCCGCAGCTGGCCCGGATCAGCCGCACGGTGCTGGGGCGACTGCGGGGGCTGGTCGAGGCCCGGGAGCGCAGGCTGACCTGGCTTGCACAGCGGCGCACCCGGAGCGTCCCCTGCGCGCATGAGGCGTGGCGATCGGGCCAGGAGGCGATCGTCGAGGCGGTCACGCGCAACCTTGGGGCCGGCAACGACGTGCTGGTGGAGGCGCCCACCGGCCTGGGCAAGACCGCCGCGGCCCTGTACGGGGTGTTGGTCCATGCCTTGGCCCACGACAAGCAGATCTTCTGGGCCACCGCCCGCACCACTCAGCAGGCGGGCGCGGTGCGGGCCCTGGGGCACCTCACCGCGGCGGGGCTGCCGCTGCGCTCGGTGGTGCTGACCGCGAAGGACAAGGCGTGCCTCAACGAGATCGTCTCCTGCAGGCCCGATGTGTGTCCCTACGCCGAGGGCTACTACGACAAGCTGCGATCCTCGGGGCTGCTGCTGTCGCTGGCCGATCGGGGGGCCCACCTCCCGCCGGAGCTGCTGTCCAACGCCGGCGCCCACTACACCGTGTGTCCCTTCGAGATCGCCCTTGATCTGTCGTCGCACGTGGACGTGGTGGTGGGCGACTACAACTACGTCTTCGATCCCTCGGTGCAGCTGCGGCGCCACTTCAACGACGGGGACGCCTCGGGCTGGATCGTGGTGGTGGACGAGGTCCACCAGCTGGCGGAGCGGGCCCGGGGCTACTCGAGCCCCCGGGTGGAGGTGGCCGTCGCCCGGGAGGCGAGCCGACAGCTGCGGGCCGCGGGTCGTCGCTACCAGCCCTTCGCCCTGATGGCCGAGGAGATCGAGGCCGCGATCCTCGCTGAGGTGCAGGTCACCGAGGGACAGGAGGCGGTGTGCGAGCCCGATCTGGATCGGTGGCGGGTGCTGGGGGCTCGGCTCGACGAGGTGGGCCTTGACTATGCGCTGCTCAAGGCTGAGTCCGCCGCCGCCGTGCCCTCGTCCGAGGACGCCTGGCTGCACCTCGCCCGCCAGGTGCTGAGGCTGGCCAGCGGGCTCGAGTCGCCCCACGAGGCGATCGTGCCGGTGGTGGGTCGGGCCCGGGATCGAGAGCACATGGGGTTGCTCTGCCTCGATCCCAGCCCCTGGCTCGGGCCCCAGCTGCGCCGCCTCGGGGGTTTCGTGGGGTTGTCCGCGACCCTGCGTCCCCATGCGTTCCACCGGGATCTGCTGGGCTTGGATCCAGAGCGGCTCGAGGTGGTGGAGGTGCCCTCTCCGTTCCCCCCTGAGCGCAGGCGGGTGCTGGTGGCACCGCAGATCTCGACCGCCTACGCCGATCGGCGGCGGGACGCACCGGCCACCGCCGAGCTGATGCGGGCCACGATCGAGGCGGTGCCTGGCAACGTCGCGATCTACTTCCCCTCGTTCGCGATGCTCGAGGACCTGGTGGGGCGGCTCGAGCTGCCGGGGCGGCGGATCCTAGCTCAGTCCCGCCGGATGGGTCCCGCGGCCCGCAGGGCCCTGCTCGATGCGCTGGACGACGGCGGGGCGCCGGTCGCGCTGGCGGCGGTGCTAGGCGGGATCTACGCAGAGGGTATCGATCTGCCCCCCGGGGCCTTGTCTGCGGTGATGGTGGTGGGGCCTGCCCTGCCTCCGATCGGGCTGGAGCGGGATCTGCTGCGGGGGTTCTACGAGGAGACCTATGGCTCGGGGTTTTTGTATGCCTCGCTGGTGCCGGGGATCACCCGGGTGGTCCAGGCGGCGGGGCGCTTGATCCGGCGCCCGGAGGATCGTGGCGTGATCGTGCTGTTGGGGCGTCGCTTCCGCTGGCGGGACGTGCAGCAGCTGCTGCCTCCTTCCTTTGAGCCGAGGGTGTCGCGGTCGCTGCCCGACGAGGTGGAGGCCTTCTTCGCCGGGCCGGTGCGATAGGGTGACGGGCTGCGGATCGTGGAGGGTCAGCGCGTGGAGGACTTCGACACTGAGCGGTGGGCCGAGCGCCGCCGCCCGTTCGATCGGATG
>DRPG01000538.1 GCA_011376105.1 Deltaproteobacteria bacterium | reverse complement strand
GTTGAGATCGGCGCCCCGGGTCCAGTTGTAGGAGCCGGTGACCAGGGTCCGGCCATCGGCCACCGCGAACTTGTGGTGGAAGTGGTGCTCGGAGCGATCCACCGCCACGGACAGCCCCGCCCGCCGCAGCCGATCGACGTCCGAGCCCCGATCGTGCTGCTTGTCGTCGTCGGTCAGCAGCCGCACCACGACCCCGCGCCTGTGGGCGTCCTGCAGCGCGTCGGACAGCCGGTTGTCGGTGACCGTGAACACCGCGACGTCGAGCGAGCTCCGGGTCCCCCGGATCAGGGCCTGCAGCGTCTCGACCATTGGGTCCTTGGGACCGAAGTAGGCCCGGGCTCCGGACGAGCCCTGGTCCCGCCACAGCAGCCCGATCACGTCCCACAGCCACTCGACCGCGTCTCGCTCCTGAGCGCCGGGCATGCGCTCAGCGACGGCGTCGACCACCTTCCGGGCGAAGGCACGGCGGGCCGAGTCGGACGGGAGCGCGGCGGTCAAGGTCGCCGAGGCCTCCCTGCGCTCGCTCCGGGACAGCCGGCCGTCGGACAACGTCTCCAGGAGATCCGCGAGCATCTGATCCCGATCGGAGCCGCTCACGGTGTGCACCGATCCGGAGAGGTGCAGAAGAGGTGCAGATACGGCACGATCAGATCATCGGACATACACATCGTGTTCCCCATGGCGGCGTGGTAGTCACAGCCGGGCTCCCGGAAGTCAAACTTTGCGGTGGTGAGCCGCTGGACGTTGTCGTAGGGGGGGACAGCGGTGTCGATGTCGACCTCGTCGAGCCCCAGCCCCAGCCCCACCAGCGCAGGTGAGAGCACGTCGAGGACGTACATCCGCTCCTGCGAGTTCGCGATGGACTGGTAGCGGCACGAGGGCGTCATCGAGCCCTCCGACACCCAGTCCCCGGCCCGTGGGCCCGAGATCAACACCACCCCGGCCACCTCGAAGTCCCGGGCGAGCACGGTGGACGCCGTCGCTCCGTCGGACCAGCCCGCGAGCACCACCCGATCCCAGCGCATGCCCTCCGAGGGGCTCCAGTAGCGATCCCACCCCATCTGCGGCGTCGTCTCGATCAGGTGGGGCATCAGCATGTCCAGCCTGGCCAGGGCCGAGTCCTCGGGGGCCACATGGATCAGCGGGGAGGTGTCGATCCCATACAGGGCCTCCTCGTGCATGTCGGGCTGGAGGGGATCGGTGGCGTTTTCCTGCACGATCGCTGCGTTGTTCCAGCCCAGCCCGATCACCCGATACCCCGCGTGGGTCGCCCAGGTCAGGATGTTCTGGTTCTGATCGCCGGGGCCGGGGGGCAAGAAGAGGAACAGCTCGTCGCGCAGCACAGCGTCGGTGCGCCAGCTGATCCGGTGCAGCCGACGCCCTCGTTCGTGGGTGTCGCGCGCTGGATCGCACAGGCCGATGGTTGGATCCAGGACACAGGGGTTGATCGTCATCCGCTCGTGGCGAGCCTCATCGAGCGCCCCGGGGGCAGGACAGCTCCCGCAGGACAGCTCCCCGAGATCGGGATCGTCGTCGTCGATCAGCCCATCACAGTCGTCGTCGCGGGCGTTGCAGGACTCGGTCGCTCCGGGGAAGACGCCACCGTCGCCGTCATCGCAGTCGTCGCAGGCCAGCACACCGTCGCCATCGGCGTCGTGCTCGATCGCGGGGATCAGCCCGTCACAGTCGCTGTCGCGCCCGTCGCAGGACTCGATCGCTCCGGGGTGAACGAGCCCGTCGCCGTCGTCGCAGTCGCCGGCCTCGGGGCTGTGACCCTCGAGCGGCTCACAGGAGATGATCGAGGGCCCCGGTGCTCCGAAGCCATCGGCGTCGGCGTCGACGTACCAGCGGGCGCAGGGGGGGGTGGAGCCCCCGCAGCCCAAGCCCAACAAGCCCAACAAGCCCAACAAGCCCATGGGCCACACCATAGCCCACCCCGTCCCGACCCGTCTGGCGCGATCCGCCACCTGCACCTCAGCTGCGATAAGGAGCGTGGGTGCGGCTGTCCCCTCCCCTGTTAGCCCTCGCGGGCCTCGTCCCTACCCTGCTCGCTGGCTCAGTCCTGTGGCTGGATCGCTCGGGCCCGTGGCTGCTCGCGGCCCGCTCCGCAGCGATCGGGGCCGCGCTGGTCGTGGTCGGGGTCGAGCTGCTGCCCCACGCGGTAGGCTCCCTGGGGCCGATCGCGCTCGGGGTCGCGCTCGGGGGCGCGCTGGCCGTGGCGGCGCTGGAGCGGCGGTCGGCGAGCCATGGTGGCGCAGGCCTGGGGCTGTCCCTGGCCGGCCTGGGGCTCCACCAGGGCCTCGATGGGCTCCAGATCGGAGCGCTGGCCGGGCCCCTGGGGCTGCCCGTCCTGCTCGCGATCGGGCTGCACGCGCTGCCCCTGGTGGCGGTGGGGCTGATGATCAGCGCCAGGCACCTGGGCCGGCCCGCGGCGCTGCTGGTGTGGTCGGGCCTGCTGCTGAGCACCGCCGCCGGGCTGGCGGTGGGCATGGCCATACCCACCGCCAAGATCACCCCCTGGGTGCCCTGGCTGCAGGCCGCGATGTCGGGGCTGCTGCTGCACATGCTCCTGCATGATCTCGTCCCCACGATCCAGGCCCGCTCCCTGCGGCCTGCGATCCTGGGGGGCCTGCTCCTCGGTGCAGCGAGCGTGCTGGTGTTGCTGCACCCCCACCGGCACGAGCAGAGACACCCCCCCCCTCCGAGCTCGCCCCCGGCGGGCCCAAGCCCCGGTGGATCCAGTGAGACGGCGACGTAACGCAGCACGTCGGCTCTGATCCGAGGAGCCCCCCGAGCGCGGGGGAGCGAGATGGAGGACAGGGGGCGCCGGGGAAACGCACTGCTGGTGGTGGTCTCGCTGACGACCTTGATCGGCTTCAGCGCGCTGTCTGTAGACATAGGGCTGGTGGAGTTGGCCAACGCACAGCTGCAGGTCGCGGTGGACTCAGCGGCGCTGGCGGCCTCGGGGGCCCTGGACGGGACCGAGTCAGGCGTGACCCACGCGACCGAGGCCGCCGTCGAGCTGGCCGCTGAGCACGAGGTGCTCGGCGAGCCCGTCGCCCTCAGGCCTGAGGATCTGATCTTCGGGCGCTGGGACGGGGCTCGTGGCTTTGTGTCGGCGCGTGACAGCGCCGAGATCGACGCCGTACGGATCCAACACACCCCCCGGGCGGTCCGCACCAGCCTGGCCAACGTCGCGTTCGGCGTCCAGAGCGTCCCGATCTCAGCGTCCTCCGTCGGGCGCCGGATCGAGGGGGCGGGGCCCGCCCACACCAGCAGCTGCTACCTCCCCCTCGCGGTGCCTGTCTGTCACGTCGACGGCCTGGCCGAGGGCGTCAACCCCGCCCCCTTCCGGTTCACCTTTGGCTCGAGCGGGGCCAGCGTGGCCTGGGGCCGCCCCGGGAGCAGCCCGACCAGCCGCTGGATCGAGGATCAGCTCGAGGGACGCTGTGACGACGACGTGCTCGAGGTGGGCCAGCGCATGTATGTCGACCGGACGGACCAGGACGGCGCAACACGAAAGCTGAAGAACATCCTCAACAACACCAAGCAGATCGCCCCCGATCCCTGGCTCTCCTCCTGCAGCCGCCCCGATCGGGACGGTGAGCGCGCCAACGAGCGCGAGGCCTCGGACGTGTGGAGCAGCCAGTGGGGCAACACCATCCAGGGCCCGGTCGCCCTGATCGACGCCGGGAGCTGTGATGGGCTGAGCCTCGCAGGCAGCTACGAGATCGTCGGCCTCACCTGGGGCGCGATCTACGACGTGAACACCCGGGACGTCAAGCTGTGCGACGACGACGACGACAGCGGAGACGACGACAACAGCGGAGACGACAACAGCGGAGACGACAACAGCGGAGACG
>DRPG01000537.1 GCA_011376105.1 Deltaproteobacteria bacterium | reverse complement strand
GGCCCAGGCGACGCTCGAACCGCTCCAGGCGCCCACCGAGCCGCTCCAGCAGCTCCAGAGGTACCCGAACCCCGCTCGGCTCCCCCTGGACCGGTGGGGCCTGGACCGGTGGGGCCTGGACCGGTGGGGCCTGGCTGCGCCGGGCCGCGCCCCAGCCCGGCGCCGAGCTCACCCCGTACACCGGCTCGACCCGCTCCCAGACATCGGCCATCAGCCCATCCCGCCGCAGATCCTCCAGGGGCGCGCCCACGTAGTGCTCCGACAGCGCCTCGAAGCTGGCCTGTCGCCCCACGTCGCCGGTCTCGAAGCCCAGCTCGTAGAGGAAGGTGGCCCCGATCGCCGCCATG
Source organism: Deltaproteobacteria bacterium (assembly GCA_011376105.1). Lineage (GTDB taxonomy): Bacteria > Myxococcota_A > UBA796 > UBA796 > DRPG01. The sequence continues at coordinate 5,129 of DRPG01000537.1, read as the reverse complement.
TCGGCCAGCTCAAACTCGGTCAGCATCTCCTTTGGATCCACCCGCCCCAGCACCGGCCCCAGGCTGGCGTACTCCGACGGGACCGGCAGCCGGTCGTTGCGGACCTCGGCCACGTATTGGTTGATCCCTCCGGCGTAGGCCCCCAGGATCTCGCTCCAGTAGGGATCCGCCTCGAGCTGGGTGCGCATCCGATCCGCCACCCGCGCCATGCCCAGCGCCCTCGACTCCTGATCGACGGACAGGGCCAGATCGCCGAGCAGCTCGGACAGACGCCCCTGGGACAGCCTGCGGATCATGTCCATCATGAAGAACCGATCGCGGGCGACCACGAACCCGCTGGCGCGCGCCAGATCCACCCGATCCTCGGCGTAGATGTAGGGGATCGAGCCCTCGGTCCGCATCACATACACCGGCGCCCCCAGGCCCGGCAGGCGCCAGCGCTCGGTCTCCTCGACGCTCAGCAGGGGGGACGGGACAGCGCCGGCCTCGTCCTTGTTCTTCTTGCAGCCCGCAGCGGTCAGCAGGGCGACGAGCACGACCAGGCTCATGGGTACCTCCCCGGTTCCGTGGCTGGGTATCCGGGACCGGACGCTCGTGCCCTCAGGACCAGCGGCTCCCGGATCGACGCCGGGGTCCCCGCGGCCCCGTGATCCTGGATCAGGGACGTGGACCTAGGGTGGGACGCGGGCGTCGCGCTGCCCCCGGATCGGCGCTCGACCGCCCGGACACCTTGGGCACACGCCGAACATTATTCGGTTTATCTGTACACAGACCATATATATTTCTAATCTGATACGATCTTACAGTCGAATGATCTGGTCGATCCAGGCCCGTCTCGGCCCCCGGGGGGGCGCTACGGGCGCGGTCGGCCGCGGCCCCCGGGGGGCTGCGGGCCCGGCGAGGTGGTGCCCGCCCCCGGGCAGCTGGACGTCGTGGACGCAGCCCCCCGACCACCACGGTGCCGTCGGCGCGGCCTGTCTCGTGGGCGCTCAGAACGGGAGCACCACGTTGGAGGCGGCATCGATCGTGTACCTCAGCGTTAGGATGCGGGTCTGCCCCGGAGACAGCTCGAGGCTCCAGCGACAGAACCCGTCGGGATCGGGACCCGCGCTCAGGACGGGATCGGCCTCGATCGAGCCCACGCGGACCTCCTTGATCTCGCCGGTGGGCACCCGCTCGCGGATCGTCAGGGTGCAGGGCTCAGCGCCGAGGTGGCTCACCCGGATCGTGCGGGCGAACGTGTGGAGCTGACGCCCGGAGAGCCGCCTGCGATCGATCTCGTGCTCCTCCCGCCTGGAGATCCGCAGCCCGTCGTGGCTGCCCCACCCGAGGGGGAAGGGCTCTCCAGGGGGCACCAGGGCGATCCGACCTCGTCCGATCACGGTGCCGTCGCGGCTGAGCTGCACCGGCCCCGCCAGCAGGGGCCTCGGGCCAGCGTTGTGCTGGACCGTGCGCAGGATCGCAGCCCCGGCACGCTCGGGCAGGGCCAGCCACTCGACTGAGGCGTCGGACTGCCAGCGCTCTAGGGTGACCGTCAGGGGGCGCCCGTCCGAGGGCAGCACCGCTCGCTCGGACGCGCTGAAGGTCCTCGGCTCTCCGCCGTCGTCGACCCCGGGCAGCCCCGAGGAGCGTCGGCCCTGTCGCTCCCGCGCCACCTCGACAATCTCGTCCCGGGCCTCGACCACCACAGCGCTGGAGCGCCGCCGGGTGGACAGCACGTCGTCGCACAGCTGGGGGGGATCGGCCAGTTCGCCGGGGCGGGCGGTGGAGCAGATCAGCTCGACGTCCTCCCAGTCCTCGCCGGTGGCGTTCCAGCACACGGCCTGGAGCTCCCAGGACACCCGGGGCTCGGGGGACGAGGTCAGCACCGCCCGGTGGGCGGGGCGCCAGACCGCGCAGGGCACGACATAGCGGATCAGCAGCCGCCCCGCGGCCTCCGCCAGCACCGACAGGTGCAGGATCGCGTGGCAGACCGGGCGGCCGATCCTCGCGGCCGCGAGGCGCTGGGAGAGTCGATCCGCCTCCTCGCCCCGGAGCCGGGCCGTGATCCGCTGCTTCGCGACCTCGATCCGTGCCTCCCGGAGGTGATCGGTGAGCTCGTCCACCACCTGGATCCACCCCTCGGGCTCCCCCAGCGCCAGCCCCCGGGCGCTCGCACCCAGCGCCAGCTCCAGGGCCGCGAGCCCCCGGGCTGCGGCCTCCTCTGCGCGCCTAAGGCCTGCGGACGAGGCCTCGGCGCGCTCCTGGGCGGTCTGCCACGCCTGCTCCAGGGACAAGATCGACGCTGGATCCGCCTCGGTGCGGGTGGTGCGGATCCGCTCGACCCGCGCCTCCTCCAGGGTGGCCTGTGTCCCTCCGGGGAACATGACCGTTTGCTCGGACACCAGCGGCGTGAGCGGGCCGATCCGCAGCCGGTGCCTCCCCGGGGCCGGGAGCGTGAGCGAGCGGGTCACCGCCGCACGATCCTCGAACAGCTCGACCCGGATCACCGGTGCATGCAGCAAAGCCTCATCCACGTCGGTCCCCCCCGACGAGCTCGTCCCGCCCCCCCAGGGTCACGGCATAGGAGAGGATCGCACGGGCCTCCCCGTGGGCGTCCACCTCGACGCGCTGCGCGCGACCGCCCTTGAGGATCGGCCCGTCGGGCTCACCCTCATACACCTGCGCGGGGGGCACCGCGTCGGTGACCTCCACCCACAGCTCCTTGCGGTCCAGCGCCACGGGGATCCGCTCGAGGATCTCGAGCTGGGCAGCCGCAGGCAGGCTGGAGGCGATCTCGACCTCGACGGTGGTGTGCAGCCTGCGGCTCCCACCGAACACCCCGGCGGCTTCCTCGTGGTAGCGCACGTTGCGCACGAGCTTGATCCGATCCTCCGCTCCAAGGCCGATCCGCAGCCGCCCCGCGCCGGGGGATCCGGCCCAGGGGCTGGTCAGCTCCAGCTGTCCGCCCACGTACACGTCCACCGGGCCGGGCAGCAGCGGCCGGGGATAGTCGATCTCGGCGGTGACCCGCCGGAACGCACGGGGATCGTGCCTGGGCACGGCGCGATAGGCGACATGGATCTCGGCGGCCCAGGCCTCGACGGCCACGCTGTGGGGCAGCCCGTCCGAGGGGATGTCCACCGCTCCGACGGCGCAGATGCTCACATCGGCCCCCTCGACGGGGCCGGGCAGCACGTGGTGGGGCGGCAGCGGACGCTGGGCCACCGCGCTGAAGGCGCCGCACAGATCGTCGATCCTCGAGGAGAGGCGGGCCCGGGCCTCGGGCGGCGCCCCCTGCTCAGACAGCCACTCCAGCTCGGCCACCACCCGCAGCCGGCCCCTGCGCCCCACCGGGGCCCCCCAGCCATCGAGGCGCAGGGCGCCATAGTCGAGCCACCCGGCCTCCACCTCCAGCCCTCCGGCGCCCTCCTCCTCCCTCCGCTCTCCGGGCGTCCCCCGCTCGTGCTCGAGCGTGATCCCGGATCCGGTGGAGAGATCCTGCGCGGCCCTGCTGTCCCCGCGGCGAGACAGCGCCGCCGAGGCCAGCGCCGCGGCCCCCGCCACCGGAGCGAGCACCACGGAGGCAGCCCCCCCCAGCCCCGAAGAGCGGGGCATCGCCTCGGCGCAGCTCGCCTCGTACAGCGTGGCCGTCGGCTCCTCCGCGGGGGCGGACGCAGGGGGCGCGCCCCCCCACGCGACCCCGGTCCGAGCCACGGCGGAGCCGGCCTTGGCCTCGAGGGGCACCCCGGGCTGTCCCCGGCTCCCACCGGGCTCGGGGCGCTGATCCTGCTCCAGCCCCCGGCCCCCCCCCTCAGGCACGCTCCCCTGCTCTCGGGCAAGATCATCGCCCGGTGCAGACATGCTGGGCAGATCGTCGGGGAACAGGGCGTCGAGATCAGGGGGCAGGGCCCGAAAGCCCGAGCGCGCCGCCTCGCCCGCGGTGCCCAGCCGCATCGCCGCGAGCTCGGGCACGTCGATCCAGCGCCCGGACGCAGCACTCGACAGCGTCAGCGACACCTGTGACCAGTCCTCCCCCGTCGCCTGGACCACCACCGCCCGCATCGCGAACCGCCCCACCCGCAGGGCCTCGTCGGCGTCCAGGGTGTAGCTCGGGGTCCAGCTCGCCCCCCCGATCCGATAGGAGAGGATCGCCTCGAGCTGCTCCGTGGTGCCCGCGGGGATCCGGATCCGGACCCGGCGGGTCGGAGCCCAGCGCCGCCACAGCTGCTGGGTGCTCGCCTCCTCGACCTGGGTCTCGAGGATCGCCAGCGCCTCGACAGCGGTCCGTCGCTCCCGGAGCCTGCGCGCCAGCTCCCCGTCGACCCGGGCCACCGCGGCGGTGATCGAGGGGTCCGCCTCGCGCCAGGCCATCAGCTGGGCGGGCGTGGGCGGCTCGGCCTCGGGATCGGAGCCAGGACCCGGCACTAGGCTCGCCAGCGCCCTGCGTTTCTCGCGCAGCGCCTCCAGGGTCGCGTCCAGCACCGACAGCGCGTCGCGGGCCTCGACGAACGACTCGATCAGGGCCTCGGTGCCCTGGTGCGTCACCCCCTGGAGATCGATCTCGGTGTGCACCTCGGCGACGGCGCCCCCCGACAGCCAGACCCGGACGCTCGTTGGATCGAGCATCAGCGGCAGACCGAGCACAGCCGCCGTCCCCCCCGTGAGCTGCAGGGGCCCGGAGCGCGTGACCAGCGCTCCGTCGGGGTGGACCGTCACTTGGGTGATGGGTAGGGTCACGTCCCTCCTCCTCGGGATCGACAAGGTCTGACGCTACCACCCTCGCCCGTGGGACACACGCCGGATCCGGACGTCGCCGGGGGAGGACGTGGCTACAGCGAGGCCCCGGTCTGCTTTGGGATGAACACCTGCGTCGAGAACCCGAGGCGCCACAGCTCGAGCTTGTAGCTCCCGTTCCCCGACGGGACCACGGGGGGATCCACAGAGACGGAGTCGGTGATCCTGCGCAGGGGGCTGAAGAACCTCTCGGCGGAGAGGGCCAGGCGCACCGGCGAGGCGGGCTGCCACGCCCCCGCCAGCCGGACGATCGTGGCCCCGAAGTCGACGTTGGAGGCGGTGACGGCCTCGTCGGGGACCGCGGCGGGGGTGTGCCACAGCCCCGCCCGCAGCGCGGCCGCGTCCGACGGGGC
>DRPG01000536.1 GCA_011376105.1 Deltaproteobacteria bacterium | reverse complement strand
GGGGCGGTGCACCGCCGCTAGGCCCAGGGCGGTGCGGTGATCGGGAGCCCCGAGGACCTGGTAGCCCCGATCGGAGAACTCCAGCTCCATGGACTCGCGGAACGCGTCGTCGTCGTCGACGACGAGCAGCTTCTTGGGCTGGGTCATGCAGACCTCCTGGGGACCTCGGGGAACCACCAGCGGGCCACGGTCCCGCGGGCACGGGGCAGCAGCTGGAGCCCTCCACCCGCGCCGTCGGCCACCTGTCGCGCGACGAAGACGCCGAGCCCCGTCCCCGTGGGTTTGGTGGTGAAGAACGGCTCGCCGACCTGGTCTGCCTCAGGGGGGAGCCCACAGCCCCGATCTGCGACCTCGACCACAGCGAGATCGAGCTCGTGCAGGATCCGGAGCTCTAGGGGCTCGAAGGCGCTGGCGGCCTCCTGGGCCTCGCGGGCGTTCTCGAGCAGGTTGATCAGGGCCTGCTGGAAGGCGATCCGGGGGAGCTCAACGACCACCCCGTGGCTCGTGTCGTCGATCTTGACGTCCAGCGTGGCACCCCGGGACCACATCCGCACGGCCTCCTCGACCAGGGTTGCCAGGGGCCGGCGTTCGATGTCGGCTGCGTCGGGATCCCCCGCACCCACCAGTAACCTTCGCACGATGGAGGTGCATCGCTCGAGCTGGGCCCGCATCACCTCGACGTCCCGCGAGGTGTCTGCGTCGTCGTGCCGACGGCCGACGCGACGGATCCGGAGCGAGATGGTGGACAGGGGCGTGTTGAGCTCGTGGGCCGCGCCCGCCGCCAGCGTGCCCACCGAGCGCAGCCGATCGGTGCGGGCGGTCCGATCCCGGGCCTCGAGCAGCTGCTCCTTGCGACGCCTCAGGGTGGCGGCGATCCCGACGACGAAGGCGGCGATGGAGACGCTGGTGATCATGAACGCGATCCACTGGCCGAAGCGGAGCAGCACGCCCTCGGGCAGGGAGTGGCGCTCGTAGTGCAGCGGGAGGTGGAAGGCGAACAGCATCGAGTAGCAGGCCAGCACGCTGGCCGCGAGCAGGCCCGAGTGCCCCGGCGGCAGCATGACCGCGGCCATCGCGATGTGGATCAGGTACAGCGGGGTGAAGGGGTTGTCCGGCCCTCCCCCGATGGTGAAGAAGACGGTCAGGGCGATCACATCCAACAGCAGGTGGGCCAGGATGGCGTTGGGCGTGCCGTGCTCCAGCTGGCGCACCGCCCAGGCGTTGGCCACCCCCAGGGCCGCCATGATCGTGAACCAGGCCGCGATCACGCCCACGCCGTGGAGCATCTTGAACACGAAGGCGAGGGTGACGGCCTGAGCAAACAGGGCCACCCAGCGGAGGCGGACGAGCCAGCTGAGCCAGAGCGCGCCCTCGCCGGGGGTGTTCTGTAAGCGCCAGGGTGGGTCGGTGGGACGCCACATCTCGAGGTCTCCTTAACGCCTCAGCCGCAGACCTCCGCCACGGCCTCGCCCACGATCTGCACGAGCAGAGCTCCCTGATCGGGGGACATCACCAGGGGTGGGTTCAGCACGATCGTGTCCCCCAGGGGACGCACGATGGCCCCCCGGGGTCGGGTCGCCATCGCCACCCGGTGGGCGACGCGGGCGGACGGGGCCCAAGAACTCCCGTCGGGCTGGCTCAGATCGATGCCGACCATCACCCCCCGCCTGCGGATCCGGGAGACCCAGGGCAGCGACGAGAGCTCGTCCAGGGCGGCGGACATCGCCCCGGCGAGGGCGTCGGCCTGGGCCAGGACGTCCTCGGCCTCGATGCGCTCGAGGCTGGCGAGGGCCACCGCGGCCGCCAGGGGGTTGCCGGTGAAGGTGTGGCCGTGGAAGAACTGCCGGTGGGCCTCCGGCGCTCCGAGGAACGCCTGGTAGATCGACTCGGTGCACAGGGTGGCGGCCAGCGGCAGGTAGCCCCCCGCCAGCCCCTTGGCGAGGCAGAGCAGATCGGGAGCGAGGCCCACCTGCTCCATCGCAAACAGGCTCCCGGTGCGCCCCAGCCCCACCGCCACCTCGTCGGCCACCAGCAGCACGCCGAGCTCCCGGGCCCGCTGGGCCAGGGCCCGCAGGAACGAGGCGCTGTGCATCTTCATCCCCGCGGCCCCCTGGACCAGGGGCTCGAAGACAAAGGCAGCGAGGGTGTCCCCGTGCTCCTCCAGCAGCTGTAGGCCCCGGCTCAGCGCCTCCTCCTCCTCCGGCCCCCCGGGGCTGGTGGGGGCGGGCAGGGAGATGGCGTCGAACAGCAGCGGGCGGTAGATCGCGTGGAACAGCTCGATCGAGCCCACCGACACCGCGCCGAGCGTGTCGCCGTGGTAGGCATCTCTGAGGGTGGCGAACCGGGTCCGGCGGTGCTCTCCCCGTTGCTGTTGGCTCTGAAACGCCATCTTCAGCGCGACCTCCACCGCGGTGGAGCCGTTGTCGCTGTAGAAGGTGCGGACCAGCTCCCCGGGGGAGAGCTCCGCCAGCCGGGCCGCGAGCGCGATGGCGCTCGGGTGGGTCAACCCCAGCATCGTGCTGTGGGCCACCCGGCCGAGCTGCTCCTGTAGCGCACGATCCAGCTCGGGGACCCGGTGACCGTGCACGTTGGTCCACAGGCTGGAGACCCCGTCGAGGTAGCGACGCCCGTGCACGTCGATCAGATAGACTCCGTCTGCCTCAGCGACGATCAGGGGCGCGCTCGCTACCCACTCGGCCTGCTGGGTGAACGGATGCCACAGGTGGCGGTGATCGAGCAGCGCCAGCGTCTTGGGGTCCATGTAGCCTCCGGGCGGCCTCCTATCCCGACACACCCTCGTGGGGGGAGACGTCCAACGTGGGTCTGCCCCCACGAGGAGCCCCACACTTTCCAGGGCGACACGCGGTGGGGTGGACGAAGCGGATCGGGATCGCGGGGGCATGGGTGGGGTGTGGATCCCCCCTCGATGCCCCACGGCGCCTGCGCCCGGATCCTGATGACCGGCTCCACCGACGAGGGTCGGCTGGACGGGCCGGCGATCCCGGCGGGCGACAGCTCCGATCACCCGATGGACGTCGGTCGGGGGCTGTCGCCGGGTGTCCTGGAGGCCAACCCGGTGGCGATCGACGTCGATCCGGGGGGCCGGCTGCCCGGGATCCAACCGCTCGCCGCGGTCCTGCGCTGAGGACCCCGGAGCCGGTGGGCAGGCGGGGTGCCGGCCCCCTCACCTCGGCTGGGGATCGGCTCCGGGCGTGTGCGGCGCCGCCTCGGTTAGCTCCCCCTCGTCGATCGCGCGCCGGCGCTGGGCCTCGGTGAGGGAACGCACCGACTGACCGTGGAGCAGCGCCCGCCCCTCGCCCCGATCCATCAGGGCGAGCTGCAGCCCCTCCCGGATCTCTCCGAGGGGGGTGTCGGGGGGCAGGGTGAGGTGGACCCGCTCGGCGAGACACTCCAGCCGATCCGGGACGCTGCCCACCAGCTCGGCCTCCCGCTCAGCGAGGGCGAGATCCGACTGGGCTCCAGCTAGATCCCCGAGCCCGATCCGGCGGATCCGGTACACGACCCCCATGCCCCCCCTGCCGATCTCCTGCAGCGGGAGCCAGGGCCCATAGGGCACCGGCCCGCTCACGCAGCCCCCAGGGCGTCGCAGATCCGATCGAGCTGCTCGGGGGTGTGGGCCGCGCTGACAGTGAAGCGCAGCCGCTCTTGACCCCGGGCCACGGTGGGGTAGCGGATCGGCGGGGCGAACACGCCCGCGGACAGCAGGCGATCGGCCAGGGCCAGGGTGCGTGGGCCGGCCACGACGGGCACGATGTGATCGTGGCCCAGCGGGGACCAGCCGAGCTGGCGCAGCCCGCCCCGGAGCCGCCGGACGTTGGCCCGGGTGCGCTGCCTGAGCTCGTCGGTGGCGGCCTGTAGCCCCGCCAGGGCCATCGCGGCGACGGGCTCGGGGAGGGCGGTGGTGAAGATGAAGCTCCGGCCCGCGTTGATCAGCAGCTCCTTGAGCTCGGGGGGGCCCACCACGAACGCTCCCCCGGCCCCGAAGGCCTTGCCAAAGGTGCCGATCAGGATGTCGGGCTGCACGCCGGCGGCGGCGGCCGCGCCCCGGCCCCCGGGCCCCAGTACCCCCACCGCGTGGGCCTCGTCGATCGCGAGCCAGGGCGCTGTGGGGTAGTCGCGCAGCGGTGGGGTGTCCCCGTCCATCGAGTACAGGCCCTCGAGCACGATCAACCGGGCGTCCTCGGGCACGGCCCGGGGATCAGCGTGGGGCACGATCGTGCGCTCGGCCCGGCTCAGCCGCAGGCCGTCGATGATCGAGGCGTGGTTGTAGGCGTCCGAGGCGATCCGATCCCCTGGGGCACAGACGGTGGAGAACACCGCGAGGTTGGCGAGGAACCCGCTCGAGAACACCAGGGCCGGGCGACCCAGCCAGGCCTCCAGCCGCTCCTCCAGGGCCCGGTGGATCGGACGATCTCCGCTGATCAGCCTGCTGGAGGTCGCCCCGGCGCCCCGGGCCGCCCGCTGCACCCGGGGATCGAGGGCCAGGCCGAGGTAGTCGTTGCTGCAGGCCACGACGACCTCCCGGCCCTCGAGCCAGGCGGTGGTGGGGCCGGTGGGGATCACGGTGCGGAGCCGCCGCCAGCGATCTGCACGCCGGATCCCGTCGAGGCGCTGGGCCCATGGGCTGTACCGGCTCACCCTCGCCCTGCCCCCCTCAGCCGATCGCGCTCGCGCTCCTGCAGGTTGTGGTGTCGGTGCCTCACCGGCCCTCCTGCGCCCGCTGCCACGGGGGCGCGTGGCTCAGCAGGCTCCGGAGGACGCGCCGGGTGCCCGCGGCCATCGGGCGGAGCGCGGTGGTCTGATCCAGATCCACCCAGCGGGCCTCGAGCTCGTCGGTGAGGATCGGGATCGGAGCGTGCAACACAGCCACGATGAAGTTGGTGACGAGGTAGCCCCGCTGACCCCCGACGGCCAGGTCCCGCCGGGCGAGGGGGTCCACGGGCCCGAGCGCGATCCCCGTCTCCTCCCGGAGCTCGCGCAGGGCCGCGAGCAGCGGGGGCTCGTCCCCCTCGATGCCTCCCCCCGGGAACGCCCAGTGCCCGGGCCAGGGCCCGACCCTCCGCCGACCGAGCAAGACCCGCCGCTGGACCGGCTCTAGCAGGCAGACGCTGGCTGCAGCACGTAGATCCCGCCTGCCGGACGGAGGGAGCATCACCGAGGCTGTGCCCTGCTCCAGGCCCGGGACGGGGATCCAGCCCCGCTCAGTGAAGAACGACAGCGATCCCTCGGGGACCCAGGCCCGGGTGCCCGCGCTCGAGAGGCGCTCGAGCAGTCGATCCCCACGCCCCACACCCCGCGCCAGCGGATGCAGCCACAAGGCGGTGGCTCGCTCACCTCCACCGTCGACGTCACAGCTCACCCCCACCAAGGACGAGCCGTCCCAGACCGGGCGGGGGGTGACCTGGCCCGGATCGTGCCCCAGCGCCTCGATCGCAGCGCGCCAGGAGCCGAGGGTGTCGGCCCAAGACGTGCCGAGGGAGGCCAGCTCGGGCTCGGACAGGCCGATCAGGGCCCCGCCGCCCGCTCCGGCGCCGTCCGCTCCGAGGGTGAGGGCAAAGCCCCCGCCCCGCCAGCCCCCGGCCCAGGCGAGGCGGCCGAGGTGTGCGGTGAGCGCAGCGACGGCTCCGGGGGTGTCGGGCCAGGGCACCGGGCGGGGGAGGGTCGGCAGGAACAGAGCCTGGGGCTGGTGCAGGAGGCCGGCGATCGCGGGCAGGGCCCCGAAGGCATCGGGGAGCACGCCGTCGCTGCGCTGGTGCAGCGGACCTGGGGGTCGCACCGCGCCCCGTGGCCTGCGCTGGAGCTGAGCCCGGTGGATCGCGTGGACCAGCTCCCGGGCGACCTCGGCCTTGCTGCCCTCCAGCCGCCGGGCGCCGCCCCCACGAGACAGCAGCCAGGCCGGGTGTGCACCCTCGACCAGCTCGCCCAGATCGTTGGCCAGGCAGAGATCGAGATCGTTGTCGGCCAGCTGGCGCCGCCCTGCGGCGATCAGCTCCTCAGCGGAGACCGAGGACAGCAGCTTGAACCCGACGAGGGTGGTGTCGGGACCACAGCGTCCGCGCAGCGTCGACAGGAGCTTTGGGTTGCGGGTCAGGGTCAAGATCAGGGTGTCGGTGGTGGAGCGGATCTTGCCCTCGGTGGGCACCGGCGCGTAGTCGCTGACCGCTGCAGCCATCAGCAAGGCGTCGGGTGGATCTTCGGTGGCCGCCACCAGCGCGCGGCGAAGGTCGTCGAAGCTCGAGAACGGCACGACCTCGATCCCCGCTGTGATGTGGGTGCGCTGTCGGGCCAGCGCAGCGCTCGCCAGCAGGGTGACCTCCCAGCCGAGCTGGGCGAGGGCGTTGGCGCAGGCTGCGCCGAAGCGACCGGTGGAGTGGTTGGTGATCACCCGGACGTCATCGATGGGCTCGCTGGTGCCCCCTGCGGTCACCAGGGCACGCATCATGGCTCAAAACCCAAGCCCACTCTCCCCGGGCGATCTCCGCCCTGCAGCCAGCCCCGATCCCCGGGATCCGCTATCGCTCGGACCAGGTGGGCTGGGGTCCCCGGTCGGCCAGCGCGTCCGAGGAGAGTCTATCCGGTAGCTCCGGCAGCGGAGCGAGGGGCAGCACATCAGGGGGCAGCGGCTCGAGGCGCTCCATCGCCCCGGAGAGCTCCGAGGCCAGCAGCGCCACCGAGTCATGGCGATCGCAGGGTCGAAACGCCGTCGCACGGGCCACCACCGGCACGAGGGGCCCGGGGATCCCCGCCCGCCAGGGATCCTCGACAAAGGCATGCGTCGGCACGTGCCCGAGGAGCAGGAACCACAGGGTGGCCGCGATCCCGTAGATGTCGGCGCGCTCGTCGACGTGTCGGGCGCGCTCGACCTGCTCCGGCGCCATGAAGCCCTGGGTCCCGAGCCTCGTGCCGGTGCTGGTGATCCGCTCGGTTGTCTCCCGGACCCTGGCGATCCCGAAGTCGGCGATCCGACAGGATCCCTGCTGGCTGATCAGCACGTTGTCGGGCTTGATGTCCCGGTGCACGATGCCGTGGAGGTGCGCCTCCGTCAGGCCCGCACAGATCTGGAGGGTGACCCCCACGGCGTGACGGGGCGGCATCGGGCCGTTGCGGCGGACCCAGGCCTCGATGGAGCCCCCAGAGGCGTGCTCGGTCGCCATGTAGGGCCCTAGCTCCGACTGCCCCCAGTCGAACACCTGGAGGATCGCAGGGTGGCGGAGCTCCGCCATGATCCTGGCCTCTGAGATGAACCGGTGGCGCAGATCCGAGCGGAGGACCAGCTCGGGGAGGAGCACCTTCACCGCACAGCGGTGGAGCTGGAGCAGATCGTCGGCGAGGTACACCAAAGACGTGCCGCCTCGTCCGATCTCTTCTAGGAGAAAGAATCGATCGGAGATGGAGATCTGCCTGCTTGCTCGCATTGAAGTGCTGACTTCGAGATCCTTGATCCTCGCGGAGGATACATTGGATCGTGCCGTCAGTGCACGGGCCCCTGGAGCCCACCTGGCTGAATGCAGCGATGAGCTGCGACGTCCAACACGCCCGTGGGGGGCGAGGTGCACCAGAGAGCGAAGGCCATCACGGCTGCGATCGGAGCGCTGGGGATCTACGCTGCTCCCTGGCTCCTCGCCGGTCTGGCCTGGATCCAGGGCCCCTCCATGTCCTCCGAGGTGGTCGGGGGGGGCCGGTCGCCGAGGCCCGAGCCTCCGATCGTGCTTCTAGAGCTGGAGCTGCCCGACGGCGCCGGGGGATCCGAGGGCCCCGCCGAGGGATCCGAGGGCCCCGCCGAGGGCCCTGAGGGGTCCGAGGGCCCCGCCGAGGGCGCCGCCCCGCCGGAGGACAAGCGCCCACGCAAGGGGCTCGTCGTCGAGGTGGCGACCTCCGGGTCCCGGGCCTCGGGGGACGGGCGATCCCCGTCCCCACGCGCTTCGAGGAGCCGCAGACGGCGCTCGCCCCGTTGCGAGGCGCCCCACCCCCACGTGCGTGAGGCCGTGGACGGGGTGGTGGAGATCGATCGAAGCTTCGTCGATGACGTCACGAAGGATCTGCAGTCCTTCATGTCCCTGGGCTACTCTAGGCCCCACCACGAGGGCGAGGTGAAGGGGTGGTACATCTCCGGGTTCTCGTGCAGCAGCCCGGTGCACAAGGCCGGGTTTCGCAGGCGGGACGTGCTGCTGCGGGTCAACGGGAAGAAGACCCGGAGCTGGGTGGGCGTGTACCTGCTGTATCAGAAGCTGAAGAAGAAGACGGACTTCGAGGTGGAGCTGCTCCGGGGCGGCGAGCCAAAGACGCTGCGGTTTCGGGTGGTGGCTGGATGAGCGGCGGATAGACCCCTGCATGGGTTGGTACGGCTGGCTCTCTCTCATCTGCGATCCAACCCCCGCGGGGCTGTGCCGATCCCGCTGCCGTGCCGCCGCCGTCCTGCAGCTCAAGCCCGCCGCCGCGATCCTCGGTCTGCCCGATAGCGTGGGCCAGAGCCTGGCCCTGCTCACCGAGGGGCCGCAGGGGGGGCACCATGTCGGCGTCGCGCTGTCCCCGGGGATGCTGGCCTCGAGCCGGATCCACGGAGGCGAGCTGTGGATGGCCAGCGCCAACAGGCCCGGGTGAGCTGGTGGACCCAGCCCTCTCCAACCTCCCTCCGATCGTGTTCGCCCTCGCCCCCGAGCTCAGCACGATCCCGCTGGGGCCCGAGCCCCTGGCGACCTGCCACGACTGCGCGATGCAGCCGAGGCCTGGAGCTGATCAGGGGCGCCCCGTGTTCACCGCGGCTGCGCGCTGCTGCACGTTCCAGCCCCACCTCTCGAACCACATCGTCGGTCGGATCCTGCTCCGGGGCGGGCCCGGCGCCGAGCGGCTACGGCTGCGGCTGCAGCAGCCCGAAGGGATCGATCCCCTGGGGGTCCGGGGCAGCGCCGGGTGGATCGCGCGGTACCAGGCCAGCCTGGAGCATGGGTTCGGCTGTGATGCCTCGCTGACCTGCCCCTACTGGGTCGAGGGGGAGCTGAGCTGCTCGATCCACCCCGACCGGGAGGCGATCTGTCGCACCTGGCACTGTCGGCTGGAGCGGGGGGTGATGGCACAGCGCGTCTGGTCTGCGCTGCGGGAGGTCCTGCAGTGCATCGAGCACACCCTCGCCCATGCCGCGATGCGGGCCGGGGACCCGCCGCCGCCCCTGACCCCACCAAGTGAGGCGCCCCCGGACGAGGTGCCCCCGCCGAGCGAGGCGCCGCCGTCAGCGGAGGTGTGGATCGCCTGGTTCGAGGCCTGTGCCCAGCACGTCGACGGGCTGACGTCCGGAGAGCTGGAGGCCCTGCGGGGGCGCCGGCTCCAGGCCGCGCTCTCGGCCCTGAGGCTCCGGGTGGACGAGCGCGACGCACCGATGCCCAACGTGTTGATGCCCGCGGTGCGAAACTGGTCGGTGCAGCCCCATGGGGTGGTGTTGATCGGCTGGTCCAGCTACGATCCGGTCGTCGCACCGCCCCACGTCTTCCAGCTGCTGTCCCGGCTCGACGGCCACACGCCCTGGCGCCGGGCGCTGGCCTCTGCTGAGGCCGCGCTGGAGCACCCGATCGGCGACGATCTGGTCCTACAGCTCTATCGGCGTGGGCTGCTCACCCGGCCCGAGCACACCGAGGTCGGCGAGGGGCTCACCGTGATCCCACGCCTGAGCCGGGGCCCCTGAGGGGAGCCGTGGACGCCCGGGCTCCGGGCCTCGACTACATCGAGCTAGACCACGCGATGAAGGTGGTCTGCAGCGCAGAGCGGATCAGGCCGAGGGAGGCGAGGCACGCCAGCGCGATCAGGGTGCCGATCAGGCCGTACTCGACTGAGTTGATGCCGTCTTCTTCGACCAGGAATCGTTGGAGCATGGTCGCCCCTCCTTCGTTCCGGAGCTTGAGAGCCCGAGTCTACCGGAGGCAAGCTCAAGGCGCGTTTCTCCTATATTACATCGGGGCCCGGGATGGGGTGCCGGATCAGCCGGGTGGCTCGCTCGAAGGTGGACCAGGCCCAGCTCTAGGCCCACTGGGTCACTGGGCCACTGGGTCACTGGGTCACTGGGTCACTGGGTCACTGGGTCACTGGGTCACTGGGCCACTGGGCCACTGGGCCACTGGGTCACTGGGCCACTGGGTCATCACCACAACCTGGTGGCGGCTGGGCCGCGCCCCGGCGACCGTCGGCGCGCTCCGATGAGCATGACGCCTCCTGTCGGGCGGACTATCATCGGGGCGTGTCCACAGAGCATCACCTGGCCCTGTTCGACTTCGACGGGACCCTCATCGATCGGGACTCCATGCTGGAGTTCGTGCGCCACTGCCGAGGATCAACGCGATTTTTTTTGGGCATGGCCTGGCTCTCGCCGGTGCTGGTGGCCCACCGCTTGAGGCTGCTGGCAGCCGAGCGCGCCAAGGTGATCTTCTTGCGTCACTTCCTCGGGGGCATGGAGCGGGCGGCGCTGGCCGAGGCCGCCGCGTCGTTCGCCGACCGGCTCGATGGCTTCCTCCGCCCCGGAGCCCTAGAGCGTGTCGTGTGGCACCGCAGCCAGGGGCATGACGTCTGGGTGGTCTCCGCCTCCCTGGATCTGTGGCTGGAGCCCTGGATGGAGCGCCAGGGGTTGCGGGTGCTCTGTACCCGGGGGCACTTCGACGGCGATCGCTTCACCGGGGCGCTGTCGGGGCCAAACTGCAACGGCGCCCAGAAGGCACTGCAGATCCAGCAGACCCTCGATCTAGAGCGCTACGAGCGGATCTACGCCTATGGCGACTCCTCGGGGGACACCGAGATGCTGGCGCTGGCCCACGAGGCCCGGTTCAAGCCCTTCCGCGACGAGGCATAGGCACCCACCGCGATCGGCGACGCCGCGATCGGCGACACCGATCGCAGCCCTGTCGCGGGCGCCCTCGTGGCCGGTCACGTGCAGGAGCATGCTCCCTCCACCGTGCTCGTCCGGCTGCCCGTCGGAGCACGACGCCCGGCCTGCTCCCTCCACCGTGCTCGTCCGGCTGCCCGTCGGAGCACGACGCCCGGCCTGGATGTGCGACAGGCCCCTAGCGGTGCTCGGGCAGCAGCGTGCCGGTGAGGCGGGAGTACAGGGTGCCGAGGATCGCGGTGACCAGTGTAGCTGCGGCCTGGTGGGCCTCGATCTCCGCCTCGAGGCTCTCGGAGGAGGTGCCCACCTGAGGCTCCCCCCCGAGCAGGGCGCGCATCGAGCGCAGCTGGGGATCATCGAGCACCAGCTCGTCGGCCCGCAGGCTCATGGAGAGGTAGGGCATCGCCAGCATCGCGTTGTTGACCTTGGCGGCGGTGACCAGGGCCAGGGCCTGCGCGGCGAGGTGGGAGCTGACGAGGAACCGCTCGTCGATCGCGGGGACCTCGGTGGCGAAGCTGTTGGGCAGCGACTTGCCCCCGCTACGCTCCTCGACCGCCAGGGTCAGGGTGTTGTAGCGAGGGAGCTGGACCGACCAGCGCCACCCTCCGTCGAGCTCTTCGAAGATCAAGGCGGTGTTCTTGATTGGCCTAGACCACCGGTTGGGCCCCGCGGGGGCGTAGCCCAGGCTCAGCAGGGTGTCCTCGCGGGCCTGTGGATCGGGGCCGGAGCCACGGAACCTGCGCCACAGCAGGCCGACGGCGGCGATGAACACGACCGCCGCGATCGCGATCGCGAGCACGACCAACACAGCGATGATCAAGAGGATGGTGGGGCCTTCGATCAAGGTTGTGTCCCTCCGGCCGGGGTTGGAGTTGGATCCCTCGACCCGGCAGCTCAGGGATAACCCGACCCGGGCCAGGGCCGTTCTGGGAGGCGGGGAACCGCGCAGGCACGAGCCGCTGGGATAGACTCGGGCGTGGCTGATCTGGATCGAGCCCTGCTGGCGTCTTGGGTGGTGGTGCCTGTCCTGGATCTTTGGTTTGCGCTGCAGGGCTTTGTCGCACCCTCTCCGCTGCAGATCGTCCTGGAGATCCTGCTCCCGGGGCTGTTGATGATCAACCACCTCCACTTCTCCCGGGGGCGAGCGCCGTGGCTGGGCTCGACCCTGTGGCCCGCGGGGTTGACCCTGTGGCTGCAGCTGGTGGCCCTGTCCCCGGGGGGGATGGGCCACCGCCTGGTGTTTGGGCTCGGCGTCGCGGTGTGCGTGGTGGCCGGGGTCCGGGGGAGCTGGTGGCTGGGAGCCCTCCCCCGGTGGCCGGGGCGGCCGGGGCGATGGCGGTGGGGTGGGGTGCTCGCCTCGATCGGGGCGGTGATCCTCGGTCGCTATGCGGTGTTGTCGTGGTCTGATGGAGGGCGGGGTGCGGTGGCGAAGCCCGCCTTGGCCCTGCTGGAGGAGCTGCTGCCCCTCCGCGCCTCGGGGGCCGGCAGCTCCGGGCCTCCGATCGTGCTGATCACCGTGGACACGATGCGGTGGGATCACCTCGTGCGGACCAGGTCGTGGGCCCGCCTGGCGGCCCGGGGGCGCC
This sequence comes from Deltaproteobacteria bacterium, assembly GCA_011376105.1. Classification (GTDB taxonomy): domain Bacteria; phylum Myxococcota_A; class UBA796; order UBA796; genus DRPG01. Next base: position 8,724 of record DRPG01000536.1, on the reverse strand, counting down.
GCTGGGAGCGGGCGATGTCCACCTCGTCGTGGACCCTGCCGGCGATGGCGTCGCTGTACACCGGGCTCGAGCCGGGGGGGCACGGCGCGAACGCGAGGGTAAACGGTGGCTACCAGGCGATCGAGCCCAGCGCCCCGCGCCTGCCGGTCGAGCTGGGGGAGCAGGGCTACACTACCGCCGCGGTGTTCAGCAACGCGTGGCTGCTCGACACCCTGGGCTTTCGGCGGGGGTTCCACCGCTACTGGCACCTCAACCACGATCGCAGCCACCGGCTGGTGTTCGCCGGGGTGCCGTCGGTGCCGCCCTGGTCGGCCCAGGCGGTGACCGATCGAGGGCTTTCGGTCCTGTCCAGGCTGCCCGATCGGGGGAGCTTCCTGTGGATCCACTATGTCGATCCCCACCTGCCCTACGCCCACGCCGCCAGCCCGCTCACCGCTGGCCTCGGCGACGGCCGGCTTAGGGGCGGGTTGATCCTCGACGAGGCCGGCCGCGAGGAGGTCCGGGAGGCCTACGCCCGGGAGGTGGAGCACCTGGATCTCCAGCTGGAGCGACTGCTGGACGGGCTGGAGGCGCGGGGCTGGCTGGAGACGGGCTGGATCGTCCTCACCTCCGATCACGGGGAGGAGCTGTTCGATCACGGAGGCGCTGAGCACGGCCACAGCCACCATGGCGAGGTGGTCGACGTGGGGTTGGTGATCGTGGGGCCCCGGCTCGACGCGGGTCCGGGCTCTGGCGTAGCCTCGCTGATCGACGTGACCGCCACCCTGCGGGGGATCGCGGGCCTGGCCCCGGTGGGGCCAGGCTTCGATCTACGCTCCCCGCTCCCCGCCGATCGGATCGCCACAGCCTACGGCAACGCCTATGTGGGCGTCGCCCGCAGCGCGCGCTCGGGCTCCCTGCGGGTGATCGTCGAGCCCGATGGGCGGGTTCACGCCTACGATCTGGCCTTCGATCCGGCGGAGCGCTCCCCCCTGGCGCTGCCCGACGATCATCGCCTGATCGAGGCAGCTCTCGGGGTGCAGGGGCCCGAGCAGCAGGAGGCGGCCGACGTCAACACCGAGGCGCTGAAGGCGCTGGGCTACCTCGAGTAGGGCCCCCGGGACCACCCACGGCAGCAGGGGGGAGGTCCACCACGACGCGGGTCTCCAGGCCTCCGGGGACGGCACCGCCCCTCTGGGACCGGACGACGGGGCGCCCAGGCCCAGGCTAGCGGGGCTGTCCTCCCCCGGCGGCTGGATCGGGCCAGGGGCCCCACGGCTTCCTGGGGCGCTGCTCGAACGAGAAGGGATCGCCCTGAGATGGATCCGCGGAGTGCAGCATGGTCTGCTCGGGCCAGGGGGCTGAGATCCCCGCGGCCTCCACCGTCCAGGACTCCACCCGTGGGCCTGGCTCCACCGAGCCCATCCCCCCCAGGGCGCTGATCCCGGTCGGCAGGATGAGCTCTGTGCCGTCGGTGCCGAGCCTGAGCACCACCTGCTCACCTCGGTCGTGTCGCCGGATGGACTCGCTGAAGGTCGCCGCTGGATCCGAGGGGATCGCGGGCTTCAGCTGGACGTTGTGCAGACCAGCGACGTCGCTGGCGCCCGCCTGGGTGGCGGTCACGTCCCAGTAGGACAAGATCACGCCAGGACCCATCTGTGCGGCCTGGAAGGGCGGATAGAGGGTGACCCGCACGCCATAGCCGCTGAGGACCACGGGCACGACACCGTCTCGATCCGGCGGGGTGGGGATGGGCACCATGGGGACGGGGGGACTCGCCTCGGCGGGCTCCCCTGCTGCGGGCTCCCCTGCTGCGGGCTCCCCTGCTGCGGGGGCTCGAGCCTCAGCCTCTGCTCCGGGGGGCGCGGGCTCGGTCGGCTCGGAGCCTGTGCAGCCGATCCATCCGATCCATCCGATCCATCCGATCCATCCGACGAGACCCGACACCACCGCCTCCTGTCCGGCCAGGATCGTCCGGTGGCCTCTCGTAACGCGGATCCCGGTGGGGGAGAGTAGGCCCTGGTTGTGGAGCCCTGTGGGCGTCAATCGCAACCGGAGGAAGCTCGACGTGGCACGAGGTGTAACCCTGTGGGGTATTCCCGATACTGTCCCCGCAGGAACCAGCCGCCGCGCTCCGGCGTGGCAGGAGATTGGATCGATGAGAGCTATGCTACCAACGATGAGATCCTTTGTTGCCCTCTCCGTCCTGGCGGCGGCGACCCCCGCCCTGGCCGGGTTCACCATCGAGGGGAAGCCCAAGGTCACGTTCAACGCCGAGGGATCCCCGGGGGTCTTGACCTTCGAGGGCGTGACCAGGGAGCTGTCTCTGCAAGACGACGGCACCAACCTGGTGTTCTCCGTCCCGATGGACACGGTCGAGACCGGGATCTCGCTGCGTGACGAGCACATGCGAAAGACCTACGTCCAGACCGATCAGTTCCCCGACGCGATCCTGAGCGTCGCCCGGGATCAGATCTCCTGGCCAACCGACGGCAGCAGCGAGGGCACCGTGCAGGGGCGCTTCACCGTCCATGGGGTCGAGCGTGGGGTCACCGTGACCTACTCGATCAAGCTGACGAAGTCCGGCTATCGGGTGAAGGCGAGCTTTCCTTTCGACACCTCGAGCCACGGTGTCGAGATCCCGTCCTACCTCGGGGTGACCATCAAGCCCGCGATGGAGGCAGAGGTCACGGTGGATCTGGTGGATGCGACCTGATCTGATCGCGCTGTTGATCGCGCTGGTCACCCTGGCCTGGCCTGGCAGGGCGCTGGCCTATCCGTGGATGATCGAGCACCAGTACACGACGTGCAGCCAGTGCCACATCGATCCCTCTGGGGGATCGGCCATGACGGCCTATGGGCGCGCCCAGACCGAGGCGTTGCTCCGCAGCCACTATGGCAAGGAGATCGAGGATCCCGGTCCGGTCAAGGACTTCCTCTTCGGGGCGGTCCCGCTCCCCGACGAGGTGCTGGCTCAGGCCGACGTGCGGGGGCTGATGATCCCCAGGCCCGGCGATCTGCGGTTCGTCCTGATGCAGGCGGATCTACGCGGAGGTCTCCAGAACGACAGCGGGATCCTTTATGCGAGCGCCGGGGTGGTGTCTGAGGGGGCGAGCGGCGCCCGGCTCCTGTCCGACGAGGGGGTCACCAACGAGGCCTTGATCCCGGTGATCCGGGACTACTGGGTGGGGCTGACCCCGTCCAACGGGGTGCTGATCCGGCTGGGGCGGATCAACCTCCCGTTTGGGATCCGCACCGATCAGCACATCCTGTTCACCCGCTCGGTGACCCGCACCACCACCAACGACGATCAGTCCTTTGGGCTGTCGGCCTCCTACGAGGCCCGCAGCTGGCGCGCTGAGATCATGGGGATCGCAGGCAACCTCCACGTGTCCCCCGACGCCTTCCGCGAGCGGGGCTACTCGGGCACGTTCGCCTATGCGCTGGACAACAACGCGGAGCTGGGGGTCTCCTCCCTGATCGCGGCCTCGAAGGCCGACGTGGAGTCGCTGCTGCCCACCACCCGCCAGGCCCACGGGGTGTTCACCCGCTACGCCCCCATCGAGTGGATGGGGATCCTGGGGGAGGCCGATCTGCTGCTGACCTCAGCGGGGCAAGACGAGCGGACCAGCGCCACCGGGGCTGTGGTGGAGCTACACGCCGACGTCGAGGCGATGCAGGGGCTGCACCTCAAGCTGGGGGGGGAGCTGTGCGATCCCGATCTGTCCGACGAGGCCGGCTCGGCGCGACGGGGCTGGGGGGCGGTCCAGTGGTTTCTGGCCCCCCACGTGAACCTCAGGATCGACGCCCTGCTCGGTCCCCTGAGCTGCACCCCGGGTGCTGAGGCCCGCCCGATGGGGCTGGCCCAGCTCCATGCGTTCCTCTGACGGCCTGGAGGGCCCATGTTGTTCAACCTGTGGATCACCATCGCAGCGGCCTCTTCGGTCTACCCCGCCACCGTCGCCGAGCTCGTCGGCAGCACCTGTGAGCCCACCTGCACCGTGTGCCACGAGACCGCGGTCGGTGGCGGCGGGACCGTGGTGCAGGATCTCGGTGTGGCCCTGATGGCCCGGGGGCTGACCGGTGGCGGAGACACCGTCGCCCTCGAGGCGGCGCTGACCGCCCTCGAGGACGACGGCGTCGACAGCGACGGAGACGGAACCCTCGACGTCGACGAGCTGGCCTCGGGCTCGGACCCCAACCCAGGGGGGGAGGCGTACTGCGAGGTCTTGACGCCGACCTACGGCTGCCTCTCCCACACCGGGCGTGCCCCCCTGCTGGGCCTCGCCCTGTTCAGCCTGCTGGCCCTGCGCCGAACACGGCCACATCGAGGCTGAACCAGGGCGCGGGGGCTGAGCCGGGGCGCAGGCAGAGGCGCCGAGGCCCGAGCCAATCGGATCGCAGCGCCCGTCGCCGTCACCGCTGTGGGGCTCCCCCGGGCCTAGCTTCTGGGGGGCCGGCGTCGGGGCCGCCCCACAGGGAGGGGGGTGGCACATCCCGATCAGCCCCTGCTCATGGGCCTCCGCCGGGCCCCGGATCCCCGGCGTGATCAGCGGCCGTCGATCTGCTCGACGAGGTGGCGGACCTCGGTGGGGACCGGGCCCTCGAGCGCCTCCCAGCGGCTCCGCAGCGCCTGGATCTGGTGGCAGATCCACCGCCGCTCGGCGTCGGGGACCTCCGAGGCGGGGATCTGGATCCGACCGCCCGTGGTCTCGAGCACGATGTGCTCGTCCTCGATCCAGATCGTGCGCAGCTGGGCGGCGCTGGTGCGCTGGGACCCGACGGACACCGAGAACCCCGAGACCCGCAGCGAGGTCCGCCGCAGGGGGACGAACAGCAGGTAGGCCAGGGCCCCTGAGAAGATCGAGAGCAGGACGAGGATCATCGCGATCCCCAGGGACAGCAGCGAGCGCAGATCGAGGGCGGTGGTGGTGATCAGGGCCCCCACAGCACAGGCTGTGCTCACCGCGCCGATCGTGAACGCCATCGCCCGGCCCTCGCCCTGGCCCCCGACGAGCTGGAGCGAGAACCCCTCCGCCGTCCACCTCACCCCTCGAGGGATACGCACATCCAGCCTCTCAGACCCTCGATGAATCTATCTACGTTACGTCGAGATGTGTCCCTCTCTCCACCAGTTCGTCCCGCCAGACCCAGCGACGCCGTCCGACTCGCCCGGATCGAGTCGTGCTCGTGGCGACATGCCTACGCCGGGATGGTCCCCGAGGGGCTGCTCCGCAGGATGGAGCCCGCCTGGCTGGCGGATCGCTGGCGGGTGCGGATCCACTGTGCGTCCCGCTGCCTGTGGGTGATCGAGGATCAGGGTGTGGTCGCGGGCTATGCCAGCATCGGAGATGCGGATCATCCCGACCTAGAGCCGGGGTTCGCCGGGGAGGTCTTTGAGCTGTACGTGCACCCCGAGCAGCAGCGGTGTGGCCTGGGGCGTGCGTTGCTGTCGTCGGCCCTCGACACGATGCGCGGGCTGGGGCGCCTGTGGGGGGTGCTCGAGGTCCTGCAGGACAACCACCAGGCCCGGCGGTTCTACGAGGCCTTCGGCATGCAGACCGACAAGATCGTCCGTCGCCGCCCCTCGGGGCTGTGGTGCTCGATCGGAGGGCGCCGCTACAGCCACTCCCACGGCTCAGTGCGGGTGGTCCGCTACGAGATCCCGCTGCAGCCGGCGCTCAGGGGCCGGATCCCCGACCTCGGGGGGTGAGGATCGGGGCGATGGGTGGCCAGCGTCCGGGGCGTTACGTCGCGCTGCTGGAGAACCACCATCATGCTTGGCTACTTGCTGCGCACCGTCCCCGTCGCTGTCCGGGCCAGGGTCCGCCAGGACGGGCGGCTGATCTCGAGGCTGCGCCGCCGCGTGGCCCTGCAACACGTCGACCTGAACCTGCACATGAACCAGGCCGCCTACGCCGAGGTCATGGAGCTGGGCCGCACCGACTGGCTGCTGCGATCGGGGGCCTGGTCGAGGTGGCGGGCCGCGGGATCCTATCCGGTGGTGGCTGAGCAGCGGATCATCTACCGCCGCGAGCTCAAGCCACTGGAGGCCTACGTCCTCGACACCCGGGCGGTCGCGCTGTACGGCCGGTTCCTGGTCTTCGACCACTACATGCTGGTGGGCAACCAGGTCCACACCCACAACCAGATCAAGCTGATCTTCGTCGGATCAGACAAGGTGGTGGGCGCCGATGCGGTCTCGGTGCTGTGCCGGGGGCTGGTCACGGAGCCGCTGCAGATCGAGGACTGGCGGGTGATCTCGTGAGATACCCCCCCGGCACCTGGATCCGAGCGCGACGCGGCGATGGGGGGCTATGCTCAGGGGTATGGAACGCATCGTCATCCCCGGCCTCGCCACCTACTCCCCCGTCGCCCTGACCGATCTGGCGGTGGGGGCACCGCTCGCGGCCCGGGTGCTGCTCGGCGCGACCCTGCCGGGTCGGGTGGTCCAGACCGCCGCGGTAGGGGTCTACGCAGCCAGCGCGGCCCGGGACTGGGTCGCGCGGATGGGGATCCGCCCGATCGACTTCCAGGAGGCGTTTGGCGCCGACGTCACCACCCTGCAGCCGATGAGCCCCGAAGAGCGGCGGGCAGAGATCGGTGCCCTCAGCGAGGCGCTCAACGAGGGCTACACCGACGCCGGTCCGCCCCGGGCTGCGCTGGCTCAGCAGATCAACCAGCACCTCACCGCCTACATCTCCCAGATCACCGGGCAGGAGATCGTGACCAGCTCGGAGGTCCGAAGCTTCAACCTCGCAAAGGTGGTGTTCCCGTTCGCCTACGGCACCTGCGACATCATCAGCGGCGACGTCGCGATCTTCAAGGATACGGGCGTGCTCGAGCCCCATGTGATCGCCCATGAGTTCTGCCACCGCAAGGGCTACCTCAAGGAGCTGCACGCTCAGGCCCTGGCCTACCTCGCGATGCGCGCCTCCGGCGATCCGGTCCTGGTCCAGGGGGCCCGCGCCGAGCGCCTGCACCGGCAGCTGCACGTCCTGGCCTGTGGCGATCGGGCCCGCTTCAACGAGCTGGTGGATCATGCGGGGCTACGGCCCGAGCTTCGGGCCGCGTTCCACCAGCTGCGGCCCGCGCCCGGGGCCTATGAGTCTGCGGTGGGCAAGGCCATGCGTGGGCTGTATGACAAGCGTATGCAGTGGACGGGGCAGAACGGCCTGTCCGACTACGACGAGGGCTTCACCAACCTCCTGTGGACCTTTGCCCACAGCGAGCGTGCGACTCAGCCCCGGGAACACGCAGCGATCTGAGGAGCCTCGTGCGCTGGCTCTCAGGCCCGAGGACAGCTCCCGGGGCCTGAGCCCGACGGCGGGCTCAGCGACGGCGGACTCAGCGACGGCGGACTCAGCGGCGGCTCAGCGACGGCGGGCTCAGCGACGGCGGACTCAGCGACGGCTCAGCGGCGGGAGGGACGGAGCGCAGGCCCTGCAGACACGGTACGGTGGATCCAGCTCTGGGGAGGGACTGGTGCTCGACGCGATCTTCAGCAGCGCCCAGCTCCGCCTCGTCGCCCTGCTGTTGGCCTGCCCGGCGACCTACCTCACCTATGGTGCGATCCTATACCAGCTCCAGGACGCGATCTTGTTTCCCGTCCCTCAAACCTCCCGGGAGGTGTTGGATCACCAGGCCGCTCAGATCGGGGCCCGGATCCACCAGCCGGTGGCGGAGGACGGGACCGAGCTGTACGCGTGGCACCTGCCGGGTCGAGGCGAGCGGTTATTGGTGTTCTTCCACGGCAACGGTGGGGGGATCGGCGCTGCCTCGTGGTTCTCCCACCACCTGCCGGGCTTCGACGTCGTCACCTTCAGCTACCGCGGCTACCCCGGCTCGGAGGGGCAGCCCTCAGAGGCGGGGATGGTCCTCGACGCCCGGGCGGTGTGGGCGATGGTGACCGAGCAGCTCGGCTTCGCCCCGGGCTCCATCGTGCTGCATGGGCAGTCTCTGGGGGGTGGGGTGCTCAACCACCTGCTGACCGAGGTGAGGCCCGCCGCCGCGACCTTCGACTCGACGTTCTCCTCGGTGCAGGAGCTCGCCCGGCGCCGGGCTCCGGGGCTGCCGGTGGGCCTGCTGCTGCGTCACCCGTTCCGAAGCATCGATCGGGCGCCCTCGATCGAGCTGCCGGTGTTGGTGATGCACGGAGACGCCGACACGCTGATCCCCGTGTCCCACGGGCGTCGCATGGCGGAGGCCTACCCCGACGCGCGCTACGTGGAGATCCCCGGCCGGGGCCACAACGACTGGCTGCTCGATGATCCCGTCGCACAGGCCGCCTGGGTCTCGTTCGTCCAGGCTGCGGTGCCCTGAGGCCTCGGTGGGATGCCCCGGGCGTGTGCTGGAGGGACACCGCCGCCAGCGGCTGGGGGCTGCGATCCTGTGGACGGCCCGGGGCCTCGACGGACGTCACCACCAGCAGGCCGCCGGTCGGGGCCTCTGCCAGCGCCCGCTGCGCGCCCGGCCCCTGGTGGTGCTCGCGATCTTCCCGGTGGCACTGATCGGGATCTCGATCCGGGCCCGGGCGGTGGTGGCCGGGGCCAGCCGGCGCCGGCTGGGGACGGGGATCACCGCCGCCACCGCCGCGACGGTGATGATCAGCCTGTTGCTGGCGTTCGCGATCACCACCCGCCAGCCCCAGCACCATGCGCGCCACCCTCGACGCGATCGAGAGCGACGCCGATCGGCGGGCGGTGCTGAGCGGCATCGCCGCGGTGCGTCGTGGGCTGCTGGCGG
>DRPG01000535.1 GCA_011376105.1 Deltaproteobacteria bacterium | reverse complement strand
GGTGCACATCTGCAGGAACAAGGTGCGGATCTGATCGAGATCGGCCTCGATGTGGTCGGGGTTCACCAACAGGACCCTCCGGGAACTACCCTACCACCTCGACTTCGTCGCGGCTCACGTCCTGGATGAGCCGCAGCAGCATCGCCCTACGCTCTGGGATCTCTCGGTACACATCGACCAACTGGCTGGCCAGATCCTTGGCTCTGCGAAATCCGGTGATCAGGTCTCCGCTGACGTCGGTGTCACACGGGACCTGATCCACGATGTCCTGCAGGCTGACCCCCTCGGCCCAGAGGATCCCAAGGTGCATCACGTCGGGATCCCAGCCGACCTCGAGATCGGAGAGGGACTCGGCCTCGGTGACGACCCAGCTGTTGCGCAGCCGGGCGATGTGTCGCGAGAGCTGGCGATCCTCGGGCCTGGGGCGGAAGGTGGGCCGGGCGTGTCTGGGCAGGTTGTTGGTGACCCCCGCCAGCACTCCGAACGTTCGGGTCGGGCTGAGATCCTCGAGCAGCCCCGCCAGCACGATCTCGGTGACAAACACCTCGGCGATCTGGAGGTGGGCCAGCGCCCGGGCTCCGGCGTTGAAGGAGAGATCCTCGCCGAGGTAGCCCGCCCGCTGCAGGAAGCTCACCTTGGCCTGGAACTCGTCGTACACCCGGCTGCGGGCGCGATCGGCGCGGCTCTCCAGCTGGGCCGCCCGCCTCTCCTCCCGCCGGGTGCCTCCCCACAGGGCTGCGGCTTGATCCGCGTCGGATCGGGCCTTGCGATCCAGGTGCCAGGCGAGGAACGAGCTGTCGAGGATCCCGCGGATCCGCTCGGTGTCGTGCTGCTCCAGCAGGTGGACGATCGAGTTGAAGGAGAGGTTGAAGGACGAGCGGACCGGCTCGGAGATGCCTTGCTGATACCGCTCGATCAGGGGCTTGTACTCTTCATAGTCGCTGAAGTCCATCCGCAGGACCACGTGGCCGACCTCGTCCATGCCGCGGCGGCCGGCGCGGCCGGCCTTCTGCATGAACTGGCGGGTGGTCAGCGGGTTGACGCCCCGGCCGTCGTACTTCTTGAGCCCATCGAAGACGACCGAGCGCGCAGGCATGTTGATACCCAGGGCGAAGGTCGAGGTGCAGTACAGGACCCGCAGCAGCTTCTCCTCGTACAGCGACTCGACCAGGGCCTTGAGCCCGACGTGCAGCCCCGCGTGGTGGAACCCCACCCCACCCCGGTACATGTGCCGCAGCTCGTCGTCGATCGGGTACCCCAGCTCAAGCTCGGCCCGGGCGATCTGCAGATCGCACAGGGCGCGCTCGTCCCGCGTCAGCAGCGAGTCCCGCAGGGAGTTGGTCAGGGCCCGGGCCAGGACCTCGGTGTCGCGCCGGGAGAAGACGAAGAACAGGTAGGGGAGCAGATCAGCCCCGCGCAGGGCCCGGAAGACGTCGACGTGGCCGGTGCGACGCTTCCGGCGCCGGCCCCGCCTGCGCTGATCCCTGCGCCCCCGGTGCTTGTGGCGTGGGGCGTGGCCGTGCTGTTCACGGATCTTGCGCCGGTAGCGGCGATCGTAGACCTGTGGGGTGACCAGCCCGGTGTCCACCGAGAAGTGGTAGAACTTCAGCGGGACGGCCCGCCGGCTCTCCTGCACGACCTCCACCCGTCGCCCCCGGACGTGCTCGAGCCAGGCCGCGAAGTCCTCTACGTTGGACAAGGTGGCCGACAGGCCGATGATCTGGACCTCGGGGGGCAGGTAGATCAGGACCTCCTCCCACACCGTCCCCCGCTCCCGATCGTCGAGGAAGTGGACCTCGTCGAGCACCACCGCCCGCAGATCCCCCAGCTCCTCGTCCGAGAGCAGGATGTTGCGCAGGATCTCGGTGGTCATCACCCGGCAGGGGGCGTCGCGCTGGATCACCAGATCTCCGGTGACCAGCCCGACCCGCTCCTCCCCGTACAGCCTCCGGTAGTCACGGAACTTCTGGTTGGACAGCGCCTTGATGGGGGCGGTGTAGATCACCTGGCGGCCCTCGCGCAGAGCCTCTTCGACGATCCAGTCAGCGATGATCGTCTTGCCGGTGCCGGTGGGGGCACAGACCAGCACAGAGTGGTTCGCTTCCAGGGCTTCGATCGCCTGCTCCTGGAAGGGATCGAGGACGAGTCCACGGTATTCCATGCGCATGGGTAGCACTGTGCCCCTCCGCCGGCTCGCCCCCCCGGGTCGTCGCGTCCCCCCTCCGCGTGGGATATCGGCCTCGGATGGATACGATCCTCGCCTGGTGCTGCGCCGTCGTAGGCCTCGCCCTCGGGGCCCTCGGGGCGCTGGTGCCCGGGTTCCCCGGCTGCGCCGTTGCCCTGCTCGGCCTGGTGGCGTTCGCTGCGATCACCGGGTTCTCGATCGTGACCCAGCCCGCCCTGATCGTGGCGTGTGGCCTCACCGTGGCGGGCATGGTGGGCCAGATCGTCGCGCCGATCTCCGCAGGGCGAGCCCTGGGGGGCAGCGCCGGTGCCGCCACCGGTGCGGCCCTCGGGGCGCTCCTCGGGGCGCTGATCCCCCTGCCGGGGGTCTCCTGGCTGGCGGCGATCGTCGGGGCGTGCACCCTGGGGCTGATCGCCTCACGAGGGCAGCTGTGGGGCTGGATCCGAGGGGTGATCGGCACCTCAGGGGGTTGCCTGGTGGCCGTGGCCGCCGATCTCCTCGCGGTCATGGGCAACGCCGCGGTGCTGGCGTTGTGCGACTTCCTCCACGCCCTCCCCTGACTCGAGCGAGAAAGGCTCTCACAGACGTTGTTTCAAGACCGCTCCGGCGGGTAGGATCCGTAGAATGTCCAGCCGCCGCTACGAAGTGCTCGCCATGGTCGGTGAGGGGGGGATGGGGGCGGTCTACCACGCCCGCCTGAGGGGGGCGGGCGCCTTCGAGAAGGAGGTCGCCCTCAAGATCCTGGTCGACGAGGGGCTGTCCGAGGCCGACGACATGGCCCGGCGGTTGCGCGATGAGGCCCGGATCCTGGGGATGATCCGCCACCGGGCCGTGGTGGCGGTCGATGGCCTGGTGCGCCTGTCGGATCGGTGGGCCGTGGTGATGGAGTACATCGACGGCGTCGATCTCCTCGAGATCCGAGAGCACTCAGGGGCCCTGCCGGTGGGGGTCGCCCTGGAGGTGGTCGCCGAGGTTGCGGGCGCCTTGCACGCCGCGTTCCACGCCACCGGCCCTGAGGGGCGGCCCCTGAGCCTGATGCACCGCGACATCAAGCCAGGCAACATCCGGATCACCACCACCGGAGACGTCAAGGTGCTGGACTTTGGCGTCGCCAAGGGCGACTTCGCGGGGCGGGAGGCGGAGACCCGCCAGGCCTCCTTTGGCTCCCTGGGCTACGTGCCCCAGGAGCGGATCGACGGGATCGAGTCCCCCAAGGGAGACGTCTATGCCCTCGGGGTGGTGCTGTACGAGATGCTCTCAGGCGAGCGCTATGGGCAGACTCAGCTGTCTCCAGGGCGGCACGAGCGCCAGCTCGCTGAGCGGCTCAAGCTGCTGGAGGAGCGCAGCGTGCCCCCCCACGTGCTGGATCTGCTCGCCGAGCTGATGGCGTTCGAGCCAGACGATCGGCCCGATCCACGGGACATCGAGCGCAGGGCCCTCGATCTGCGCGCCGGGATCCCAGACGTGCGGATGCGGGACTGGGCCGAGGCCAACATCCGGCAGATCCAGATCGTCTCCCGGAACACCCTGCCCAGCGCAGGGCTGACCGGGCAGGTCCTCGCTGAGGAAGATGGAGACGGGGCGCGGGGAGACCCCATGAGCCAGCCCCTGGCCCCCAGCTCCCCCGCTCAGCTCGCGATCGCAGGCGCGCTGGCGCTGGTGGTGACCCTGATCCTAGCCCTGGGGGCGGTCGCCGTCGCGACGGTGGGGATCTTGATCGGCCGCGCCCTCTGAGCCTGCGCCCGCCCCCCCGGGCCTGGGCCTGCGCCCGCCCTCCAGAGCCTGCGCCTGGCGGGTGGGCCGATCGTGATCCGCCCGGCTCTGGATGTGGAGGCTCCAGGGGACAGGGGCGTGCCTCAGAACAGATCGGCTCGATCTCGGAACTCGCCGAGGTTCAGGAGACGATTGACGGGGACAGGGGCGTGCCTCAGAACAGATCGGTTCGGTAGCCACACAGCTCGGTGGGCTGGGAGATCCGACCCTTCCGCACAACGGTCACCAGCCCGTCGCCGGGATCTCCAAAGTCGACCGAGACCTCGGCCTTCGCCGACAGCGTCATGCGGCCACCGCTGGGGCTGGGGCAGGGGGGCGGGATCTCGTCCCACGGGAGCTCGACTCCCTCGGCGGTGAGCTCGGAGGGGGAGTCGCCCGCGACGGAGGCGGCGCCGTCGATGCGCAGCCCTGCGTCTGCGTCGATCGTGGTGGTGGTGTCGAGGGAGACCTGGTAGTGGCTCGCCTCGAGCTGGGTGTTGGACAAGACGATCTCGGAGACGTCGGGGTTGACGGTGCCCTCCAGCGTGCCCCCGATCTCGTGCTCCAGCCCCAGCTGCAGCCCGTCGAACGTGGCGGAGGTGATCCGCCCGTCGTGCTCGAGGACGACGTGGCCAGCGAGGCTGCCGGGGAGGAGGCCGCTTAGGGGCAGGCAGCCCTGCGTGCCGTAGTCGAGGTTGAGGATGTAGGGCGGGGTGTCGCCGATGCGCTCGATGCAGGGACAGCCACAGCTCGAGCCATGGCGCAGGGTGCCGGTGGTGGTGCCGACGGTCGACTCGTCGAAGGTGTGGGACAGCACCTCCAGCGCGATCAGCTGGGTGGAGACCACCGCCTGGCCATCGAACAGGACCTGCTCCATCTCGGAGGCGATCAGGGCCTCGGACTCACAGCCAAACAAGAACAACAGGGGCCAGCAGGTTCGCATGGTGGGGGTGTAGCCTGCACACCGCCGCGATCGCAAGCCCCCAGCTCCCCCCTCCCTCGGGTGACCAGCCTCCAGGTGGGCCCCGGGTCCCCGCATGGTGTCTCGAGCCGATCGGGATGTGGTGATCGGCCTCCGGGCGGGCCCCGGATCCCCTCCGACGCCGGGGGAGCCAGCCGCCCACGCCCCGGCCCACGTTCATCGAGCTGAGCAAGGCCGCCGCTGCGAACGAGCCAGCCGCCCACGCCTCGGGGCTGCCCCCGGGAGCGTCACACATGGGCGACGGCGCTCAGGCCCACGACGCGATCCGCTCCAGAGAGCTCCGATCGCCCCCCGTGGGCCAGGATCCACCCGGGCTTACCCAGTGATTGCGTCCACCCAGGGCGAGCACCGGGCGCCTGGATCTCGGCCGACGGTTACTGCTACGGAGACAAGGGTTGCGCGTGTAACGTTCTGCAAGGGCCAGAGACCTCTCTGTCGTGGACACCGATCTCTCATGTCGAGAAGCCTGTGAGGCCGCCAACGATCTGTTGGATGGTCTCTTGCCCGTGGTCCGAGCGGAGGAGGTCCAAGCACACCTGCGGGGGTGTGTGGCCTGCCGCACCTACACCGAGCAGCTGCAGACCACGGTCCAGCTCCTCCAGCGGCTCGAGCCCCTGCCTGCCTCGGTCGAGGGCCAGGCCCAGCTCATGGAGACCTTCCAGGCGTGGCACTCAGGGCGAGCCGCCGAGCCCGAGACCCTGTGGCAGCGCTGCCTGGCCCGGCGCCACTGGGCCCCGGCGCTGCGCCTCAGCGCGCTGATCTTCCCTGTGCTGTTGGTGGTGAACCACTCGATGTGCATCCTCCACATGAAGCTGGGGATGGTGTGCCTGGGGCAGTCCCTGCTGATCGCGATCTTCCCGTTCCTGGTGGCCCTGTACAGCTCGGCGCGCACAGAGCACCTGGCCCGCCCCGGTGGCCTCTGAGGGCCCCGGGTCCCTCGGCGCTGCCGCCCTGATCCGGCTGGAGCGTCGCTGAGGAGCCGCTGCGCGGAGGAGCCGCTACTCGGAGGGGGGCGGGGTCGGCCTCGGAGGGGGGCGGGGCTTGCCGTTGCTGTTGCGCAGGCTACGCTCGATCGGGATCCCCTTGGGGAGCTGCTCAGGCTCGGGAGGGGGGGCAGGCTCCTCGATCTCGGTGGGTACGACCTGCGGGACGATCTCCGAGGAGCGCTCCGAGGTCTCCGTCGGAGAGAGGAGCCACCAACCCAGCCCCAGCGCGCCTCCTCCGAGCACCAGGCCGAGCGACGTCGCGATCACGCTCACCGCGACGATCATCGGGGTGCGGGGCTTCCTGGGGGTGGGGCGGATCCGGCTGCTGCGCCTAAGGGGGGCCTCGTTGGGCAGGGTGGCTGCGTTTGGGCCGTGGGGCTCCAGGATCCGGCTCGAGGCGCGGGCATCCGATCGCGCGGGCCCCCGGGGGATCGAGCGCGGGGCGCCCGGGGGGATCGAGCGCGGGGCGCCCGGGGGGATCGAGCGTGGGGCGCCCGGGGGGATCGAGCGCGGGGCCCGGGAGCGCTTGAGCTCCCCGGGCGCCCCGGCGGCCTCGTGGGGGGCCGTGGCGGGCGGGGGGGGGCTCGGGGGGGGCCGAGTGTGACAGCTCGTCCCGCAGGGAGTGGTAGCCAGAGGCCGCGGGACCGGATCCGGGGAGCTCGGGCGGCTCCTCGATCTCGATCTCGAAGTTGACGTCGAGGGTCTCGTCGTCTTCGATCGACCCCTCGCTCTGCGCGGTGCTCCAGGCGGAGTCTCCACTCGGGGGCTCCCCGAGGGCGAGATCGAGATCTGGGAGGGGCTTGTGCCCCTTTGCCGGCTTTCGATCAGCCATGGTGTTTCCTCACCCCCGAGTCTATCGCGCAGATTTTTTCTGGAGGTCGGAGTTTTGGTGAGCTGGGGAGGATGGGGATCCTACCTCCCCAGGATAGGCTGTGGCTGGTCTCGGAGGGGTGTCGTGGGTAACTTTTCTGACCTGACCATGGAGCTTGAGCCGGATCCACCCGGTACACCTCGACAGCGCGGGTTCATCGATCCTCGCCACGCCTGGCACCTCAAGACGGTGATCAAGGTCTCGAGCGTCATCGGGGAGAAGGTGCTGGGGATCAGCGATCCGCTCGAGCAGAACATCGAGGAGACGCCTGAACGCCTGCGGAAGGTCGAGGCCACCCTGCAGACCATGGAGACCCGTGGGCAGCTCAAGTACGGCGATCTGACCCCGCTGGAGTTCTTCGAGATGGTCCGGGCCGAGCTGTTTGGGCTTGGTCCCCTGGATCGCTTCCTCGAGAACCCCGAGGTGTCCGAGATCATGGTCAATGGCCCCTACATCATCTTTGTCGAGCAGGCCGGGCGGATGCAGGAGTCCGGACACAAGTTCCTCGACGATGAGCACGTCGAGCGGATCATCCGGAGGATCGTGCGTCCGATCGGCCGGGAGGTGGGGCCGAGCAACCCCCTGGTGGACGCTCGGCTGCCCGACGGCTCCCGGGTCAACGCCGCGGTCGAGCCCTGCACCCTCGACGGGCCCAGCCTCACGATCCGGAAGTTCTCCGAGAACAACCTCGGGCTAGACGACCTCGTCCGGCTGGGCTCGATGTCCGCGGCGATGCGAGACTTCCTCTCCGGGATCGTCGCCGCTCGTCGGAACATCGTCGTGTCGGGGGGCACCGGCTCGGGCAAGACCACCCTGATCAACGCTCTGTCGCGGTTCATCTCCGACAGGGAGCGGGTGGTCACCATCGAGGACGCAGCTGAGCTGCAGCTGTCACAGCGCAACGTCGTCCGGATGGAGTCGAAGAAGCCCACGTTCGACAACCCCGTGTCGGTGAGCGTCCGGGACTGCCTGGTCAACGCCCTGCGGATGCGGCCCGAGCGTATCCTGATCGGAGAGTGCCGCAGCGTCGAGACCCTGGACATGCTCCAGGCGATGAACACCGGACACGATGGCAGCATGACCACGATCCACGCCAATAATCCACGCGACACCCTCTCGAGGCTCGAGACCCTGGCGATGATGAGCGGGCTCGATCTTCCGGTGTCGGTGATCCGCAAGCAGATCGCGGCCGCGGTCCACTTCATCGTCCAGGTCTCCCGCCTGCGGGATGGCTCGAGGCGGATCACCCACGTCACCGAGATCCAGGGGATGGAGGGGGACGTGGTGGTGTTGGCCGACATCTTCCTGTTCGAGGAGGAGGGCATGCAGGGGGACAAGATCGTGGGCCGCCACCGTGGCGCGGGCAACCGCCCCTCCTGCCTCGACGAGCTCGAGCGCAGGGGGATCTCCCTGTCGCCCAAGATCTTCTTCACCTGACGGCGTGCGGCCGCTTGAAGGGCAGAGAGTCAGGATCCAGCGGGCTCATCGACGGGGGCGGGCGGGCCGGTCGTGCTTCGGGCTCAGTCCCTGAGTCGCCGGGGCGAGCCCGACCGGGTGCGAGGGGTCTGGAGATCACACGCGGGCTCGGGCTGTGTGAGGGCTAGCTACCCACAGGATCCGGTGGTAGAGGTATCTGCCCTACTGCCGAGGCCCACCATGCTCATCCACACAGCGCTCCTGCCGTTCCTCGGAGGGGTCGCGGGGGCCCACCACCCCCACGATCCAGTCGATCTGATGGCGCCCTCGCCGCGGTTTGGAGCCTCGAAGATCGCCTTTGCGAGCAGGTTCCCCGCGCAGAACTGGCGGGCGGTGGAGCTGATCCGCTCCACCGACGACGCGTTCACCTGGCGTCCGGTGTTCGAGGGGATCGACAACGTCGGAGAGATGACCGATCTGCACCTCTCCCCGTTGTTCGAAACCGACGGGGTGGGGCTGCTCACCACCAACGGAGACGGTGCCTACGTCACGACCGACAGCGGGATCAGCTGGAGCAAGACCCTGCCGGGGCGGGCGTTGCAGCTCGGTGCGGTGGCGCTGGCGGGCACCGCCCCGATCCTGCTGGCCCACGAGGCCGACGGTGCCCTGTGGCGCAGCGACGATCTGGGTGTCAGCTGGTCGCCCACGGTGGTCCCACCGCTCGTCGCCCTGGATGCCTTCGACGAGCATGTGGTGTTCATCCACAACAAGACCGTCTACACCTCCACCGACGCGGGCCTGACCTGGGACGCGGGGCGAGGCGTGCCGTTCATCGCCGGTGACGTCTCGGTGGGGCCCGAGGGCACCACCCTGGTGGGCACCCTCGGGGGGCTATACCTGTCCGAGGCCGGGGGGCCGTTCGAGCTGCTGCCACTCGGAGGCACCTTCCTCACCGTGGGGGTCTCCCCGTCCTGGCCCGCCGATCCAGTGCTGGTGGCGGCCAAGGAGCTGCAAGGGATCTGGGTCTCCGAGGATGGCGGCGCCAACTGGTCGCTGTCTCCGCCGCCGGTGATCCCGTCGAACCAGTCCGACGTCCACTACTACGACTTCCACTTCTCCCGTGACTTCGCCAGCGACGGCACCGTGTTCTGCAACATGTGGGAGGGCCTGGTCTTCAGCCAGGATCGGGGCCAGACCTGGAGCGAGTCCGACACCCGTCCTCCCCACATCGTCACCGCGATCGCGGTCTCGCCGGACTACGCCACCGACAACTCCCTGCTGGTGGGCAGCTACGACGCCGGCGCCTGGCTCAGCTCCGATCGGGGCGCGTCGTGGACCGTGGTCAACAGCGGCCTGATCCGCTCGAGCACCTATGATGTGGTCTGGGGCTTCGACGCCAAGGGGCCCCAGGCGATCATGGGGATGCGGGGCCACGTGGTCTGGGGTCGCCCACCGTTCGACACCTGGGAGCAGGATCCGCTGCCCCACGATGGCTACCTCACCCGGGTCGCGCTGTCCCCCGATCATGCCAGCGATCAGATCGCGCTGGCGGCCAGCCGGATCGATGGCGTGTGGCGCACCAGCGGCGGCGGGCCCTGGGAGCCGGTCACGCCCCCCCTGACCGCGGTCACCTCGTTTGGCTGGGACGACAACGGGGTGGTGCTGTTCGGGATCAAGTCCGGGCAGCTGTTCCGCAGCGACGATGACGGCGCCAGCTTCGCCGAGGTGGACACGCTGCCGCTCGAGGACGAGCCCTTGTTTGTGGCCCACAGCCCCGATGGCTTCCTCGTCGGTGGAGGGGCCGGGCTGTTCCTCTCCGATCGAGACGCGACGAGCTTTGCCCCCGTCCCGGGGATGGATGTCCCGATCCATCAGGTCGCCGGAGCGCCGGACGGCACCTGGTACGTGGTGCTGCGGGGCGGGGGTGTGTACCGCAGCGATCCGGGGGGCACCTTCACCGAGCTGGCCGCACAGCTAAGCGATGGCTCCAGCCTGACCGAGACCGGTATGCTCCACGAGATCCAGTTCTCGCCTGCGTTCGAGACCGACAAGACACTGTTTGCCTCGATCGACGAGCGGGTGTACCGCTCCTCGGATCGAGGCGACACCTGGACCGACATCTCCCCCACGCCGGTCCGCTACGAGGAAGACACGCAAGCGATCACCTTCACCGGCCCCGAGCGGACCCAGAGCGGCGATCCAGCGATGAGCGTCAACGGGCAGCGGATCGTGGGCCCGGGGGGCTCGGCCTCGCTGGAGTTCTGGGGCGTCCAGGTGGGCTGGATCGGCTCTAACGGGGGCGGACAGGCCGAGGTGGCGATCGACGGTGTGGTGGTCGACACGATCGACACCGAGCTGGGGGGATCCCCCAGCAACCAGACCTTCCAGCTGGAGCTGTTCCGCTCTGAGCTGCTGCCCCTGGGGCGCCACACCATCGAGGTGACGTCGCTGGAGGCCGAGATCGCCGTCGACGGCTTCGACGTCTACCCCCGGGAGGCCTCCGTAGACACCGGCACCGGCACCGGCACCGACACCGGCACCCCCGACACCGGCACCCCCGGCACCCCCGACACCGGCACCCCCGACACCACCGAGCCTCCGCCGAAGGACGGTGAGACCGACAAGGGCGCCTGTGGCTGTGCCTCGGGCTCCAGCCCCGGGGCGGCGCCCCTGCTGCTGCTGCTGTGGCTGCTCCGCCCACGCCGGCGCTGAGCCCCATGTCGCCCGGGGGACGGCGCCCTGTGCTCGCCGCGCTCGCCGCGTCCGCTGTGCTCGGCTGGGCGGGCTGTGTGGGCCCGTCCAGGGGGGGGCTTGGGGGCTCACACGGGGGGGGCGGGCCCCCAAGCCCCCCCGGGGCCGATGAGCCGGCAGACAGCGCTCCGGACGACACCGCCACGCCCGCTCTGCAGCCGACGGCCCGGCTCCACCCCGAGCTGGGGAGCCTGGTGTATGTCTCCTGGGATCAACCCGTCGCGGCCACCGCCTGGGTCGAGCACAGCTTCGATCCAGGGGAGTGGCACACCAGCCCCCCCGTCCCGGTGGGGCCGGGGCCACAGGAGCAGCTCCTGCTCGGGATCCCCTACGGAGCCCGGCTCACCTGGCGGGTGGTCTACGATGCAGGCCAGGGGCCCATCGCCTCCGGGGACGCGGCCCTGGAGGTCGGGCCGGTCCCCGCC
>DRPG01000534.1 GCA_011376105.1 Deltaproteobacteria bacterium | reverse complement strand
CTGCAGGAGCAGCTCGCCCAGCGCGAGGCTGCGGGGGGCTCCGGCCCCCCCCGGGACGACGCCCTGGATCCTGTGCGGTAGCGCTGGGCCTGGAGCCGGGGTGTGGGGCTGCGGGGGGCTCCGGAGCCCCCGGGACGACGCCCTGGATCCTGTGCGGTGGCGCTGGACCTGGAGCCGGGGTGTGGGGCTTGGGCGCGCCGTGTCTTGGCGGAGCCGATCCCGGGCCTCAGCTGCGGGTGCCCTTGAACTTGTCGGCGTCGTCTCGGAAGAGGAAGTTGAAGGTGGTCAGCGAGCCATAACAGCGGGTGAGATAGCCCTGCAGCTCAGCCTTGTCGCCGTCATCGAGCTTGGCGTGGTTGTTCAGCTTCTGCTCCAGCACCCGCAGCCTCTCGCGGATGGCGGTGATCTTGCGGAACAGGGTGTGGGCGTCGATCTCCTTGATCGTGCGCCCCTCTGCGTCCCGGAACGCGACGTGTCCACCGACCATCCGCCGGGTTAGCGCAGCGTCTCCTCCGCCGGCCTCGTCCCGCAGCGCCTGGCGCACGGCATCGATCACCAGCTCATACAGATCGGCCTCGGCCTGCTCCATCAGTCCCACTCCATCGCGCCGCCCGGCAGGAAATAGGTGATCAGCATACGCCCGCCGGAGACGGTGGGCACGTGGTGGCTGCCGGGGGCCACCACCACCCAGCCCTCGGGCTCCCCCATGAACCGGGGCTCCCCCTGCAGGGCAAAGCACAGGCTCACCTCCCCGTTGGGGTGGGTGTGCCCCGCTCCGGCCCCCGCCATGTCGACCACATCGATCGACAGCCCGCTGGTCGCCTCATCGGGCCGGGCCAGTCGACCAAACGACAGGGTCTCGGTGGCCCGGCGGGGAGTCAGCCAGCCCTCGGCGTTGGCGGCACACATCAGCGCTCGCAGCTCCGACAGCTCAGAGGGAGGGGCGGCAGCGGACAGGGCGCCGGCCGCCGCCGCTGGATCGGAGAGATCGAGCTGTGCGATCCGCCGGGTCAGGGGGAGCAGGGCCTCGAGCAGCTGGGCCGCGCGGGGCTCGTCGTGGCTTGGCATCGTTCACTCCGGGAGCAACAGTTCGCGCGCGAGGATGGCGCCGGTGAAGGAGGGACGCAAGTAGAAGCCCCGGGCCATGTCTTGCACCCACTGAGCGCCATCGTCGAGCGCCCAGGTCGTGCTCTCACGGCTGGCTCCCTTGGGCCGCACCTGCAGCGCCTTGCCCCTCTGGCTCCGGAGCTGCCACAGCTCACCCATCGCCACCAGCGACGCGATCGCCTCCCAGTCCGCCCGCAGCAGGGCCTCCTCCTCTTCGGTGGGGGACCAGATCACTGGCGTCCCCACGACCCGCTCCGCAGGTGAGCCATCGCCCAGCAGCGGGATCCACAGCACCCGGGCCAGCTTGTGGCGGACCCAGCTGTCCTCCCAGCGCCCCAGCGCGTCGGGGCTCAGGGGCGCGGTGCACACATAGGTCGACTCCACCGGGCGCCCCCGGGCGCTGACCGGCAGGCTCTTGAGCTCGATCCCCAGGTGGGGGAAGTCGGGGATGGGGCGACTGCTGGCGGTGGCCCCCAGCGCGATCTCGAGCAGCTGTCCGGGCCAGCCCTTGGCCCGGCGGAGATCTCTGGGGATCGCGACCACGTGCTGCCCGGCGACGTAGCCCAGGGTCCGGCCGGCGAGGGCGGTGGCCCTCATCATCAGCTCGGCCTCGTCCCGGGGGGGGGCTGGAAACGCGGTCCCCATCAGCGGGGGCTGGGCTCAGGTGTGCCCGGGACGATCGACGTCGAGCTGACCCCGCACCACGATGACAAGGACGCCCCCCCCCGTGGTTTAGGGTACGACGCGACACCGCGCCCAACAAGGGCCAGGAGGAAGACGATGCAAGGAATGTTCATCGCGATGATGCTTGGATCATCCCCCGCACAGGCCGTGGGGGTCGGCTCTTCTGTGGGGGTGGGCACCACCGGGCCCGGGCTGTTCCTCCCCAGCCTCGACTTCCACTTCGATCCCATCCTGCTGCAGATCCACGTCATGGAGTTCTTCAACCAGATCGACGACAACGATCAGCTCTACCTCGGCGCCAACCTCTACGTCGACGCCCACCAGGCTGACCTCAAGGGCCCCTGGAGCGGCGTGGTCCAGCCCGGTGGTGGGCTCGATCTGTACATCGATCCAACCATCATGGTGCTCACCGGGGAGTGTCGCCTGGGGGCCCAGACCGCCACCGAGGCCGGCGGCCTCGGCGTGTATGTCGTGCCCTCCCTCGGGATCGCGTTCGGCGACAACATCGACGGCGATCTGCTCGCCGGCGGGGCCCTGCAGATCAGCGCCTGGTTCGGCAACTAGGAGCCCGTCGTGTGCCCGGACCGAGCGCCATGCTCCGACGGGCAGCTGGACGATGACAACGGAGGGGGCATGCTCCTGCACGTGACCGATCGACATGACGGACTCCGTGTCTCGGTCCACTGCGGCCAGCGGGCTCCGATCGCCGGGGGCTAGACGCGGTCGTCGGCGATCGGGGCTCGATCGCTGGAGCCTAGGGCAGCGGAGGAGGGGCACCGCCGCCCAGCTGGCTGGCGATCTCGGGCACCTCGGTGGCGGGCTTCCAGGCCGGCCAGCCGCTCTGCCACACCAGGTGCTTCGCGCCCGGATCCGCCTGGACCGCTGAGACGACCTGGGCCAGGGGCAGCTGGGACTGGCCGGAGGGGCCGTTGTAGTGGTAGGTCGCGGTCACCGGCGGCGGCGGGGTGGGCGGCAGCTGGCTGGCGATCTCGGGCACCTCGGTGGCGGGCTTCCAGGCCGGCCAGCCGCTCTGCCACACCATGTGGTTCCCGCTTGGATCGGCGGCCACCCGCTGGACCACCTGGGCCAGGGGCAGCTGGGACTGGCCGGAGGGGCCGTTGTAGTGGTATCCCTGCGCCTGGGGCAGCGGCGGAGGCGCGCCCCCGGCCACGCCCTGCTGCTGGGCAGCCATCATGTTGGCCCCCACCTGGTTGCCCAGACCAAAGCCCACCCCCATGCTCGCGCCCAGTCCGCCCACGCCCGTGTTCTTCGCCGCGTGCTCGATGGCGTCGGCCGCCTTGAGCTGGGTGTAGGCGTTGAGATCGCCGAGGATCCCCATCTTCGACCGCGTGTCCAGCGCCTTCTCCACCTCCTCCGGGAGGCTGATGCTCTGGATCGTGAAGTCGGTCAGGGTGATCCCGTACGACTCCTGGAAGGTGGGGTTGAGGTCATCGCGGAGCTGATCGCCCAGATCCTGGTAGTTGGAGGCCAGATCCAGCACCGCGATCCGGGACTTGCCGACGACCTGGGCCATCGAGCCCACCAGCTTGCGCTTGAGCTGACCGTTGATCTCGTCGGTGGTGAACAGCCCATCGGTGCCGACCAGCTGGCGCAGGAAGGTGGCTGGATCGGTGATCCGGTAGCTGTAGATCCCATAGGCCCGGATCCGGACCGGACCGAACTCAGCGTCCCGGATCATGATCGGGGTGGCCGTGCCCCACCCGTTGTCCATGTACTGCCGGGTGTTCATGAAGTAGATGTCGCCCTTGTACGGCTCCTCGAGGCCATACGCGATCGACTGGAAGAACCTCATGATCGGCGCGTTTCGTGTGTCGAGCGCATAGGTCCCGGGGCCAAAGACCTCCGACAGCCGGCCCTCGGCCACGAACACGCAGGCCTGCCCCTCGCGCACCACCAGCTTGGAATTATTGGTTATCGCCTGGTTGAAGGTCGGATATCGATAGACGAGGGTGTCGTTGCTGTCGTCGGTCCAGTCGATGACCTCGAGAAGCTGAGCACCTGCGTGCTGTTTCAGGGTGTCCCAGAGACCCATAGGCTGAAATCCTCCACCAGCTCGTCTGTCCGTACGTGGACCACACCAGGTCGACAAGGTACTCCCCGAACCCGGTTGGGGAAAGTCCCCATCCACCATACGTGCCGCACGGAGAACGATTGCACACCGAACGCAACATCCGCACGATCGAGGGCATGGGCTCCGGTGGCGTGGTGGCCCTGGCTGCGCTGGGGGTCGCGCTGGGTGCCGCGGCGATCCCCACCCTCACCCCGGTGATCGCCGACGTGGTGCTCGTGGTGTTGGGCCTCGGCTCCTTCGGCGCAGCGGGCTATGCCTGGTCGATGCAGCGCTGGCTGGGCTCGCTGCCGCTGGAGCTGGCCCCGGTGGTCGGCCGGGGCAGGGTCGACGGGCAGATCGTGTACCGGTTCCGGGCGAGGCTGGGGCGAGGCCGGGCGCTGCACGATCCCAGCGCCCGGGTGCGCTGGGAGCCAGCCTCGGGCGAGCCCATCGAGCTCGAGGCGGTGCTGCCCGCCCGGAGCTTGTGTGGTCCCTTCACGATCCTCGTGCCCGATCCTATGGATCGGGTTGATGGACCGGGCCGGTTCTACATCGAGGTGGAGGTAGAGTCCCGGGGTCGGGTGTGGATCGCGAGCGGCTCTTACCCCGAGGGGGCCATCCACGGGGGGCGGTTCGGCGGGATCCTGACCGACAAGCACGGCATCCTCTGGGGTGAAGGCTGGCTCGAGATCGATCGCTCGACGCCGGAGGATCAGAAGTCCGGTTGATCGCGACGAGGCGTGCTACCTTCGGGGGCGTTCTCGAGAACTCCATCCCCCGGAGACTGCGATGGATCCCCACAAGGCCCCTCGAACATCGCACGGTCGGGCCCACCGTCCCCGTCGGGCCCGCCGTCCCCGTCGGGCTTTGGGTCCCGGCACCCCGTGGCTCGCGGCGGCCGTGCTCCTCAGCGGGGGGCTCCTCGTGGCGACGGACGCCGGGGCCCAGACCTGCGCCAGCCCCGATCCGATCTCTTGCAACCAGAAGATCATCTGGGCCCCGGGCAACGACTGCACGTCCCACGAGAGCAGCTATGCCTGTGGGGGTGGCAGCTACACCGGAGCGGATCACGTCTACTCGATCACTCCGCCCGCGGGCACCGAGTTCTACGTCGACGTGTTCCCCGAGCACTCACCGGTGATCCAGCCCAACGATCTCGATCTCTTCCTGCAGACGGGGGGCTGTGGCGCAGGCGCGACCTGCCTCACCGCCGACGTCGCGGGGGTCGACAACCACGTGAGCTGGGTCGCCGACGGCTCCACCTACAACATCAGCGTTGACAAGCCGGTCCCCATCTTCGGCAGCGCCTGCATGTTCGACTACAGCGTCCAGGTCGGCTGCCCCGTGCCCTGCAACCCCGTCACCGACGTGGTCCAGCAGCTCACCTGCAGCACGGATCTGATCGGAGTCGACTCCTCGGCGGGCACCGACATCATCGACTACTACACCTGCGGCGCGCCCTTTCACCACGTGCTGCAGCGCAGCCGGGAGATGGTCTACGAGTTCACCGCGTCCACCACCGGCGACGTCACCGTCGATCTCACCAACATGACCACCGATCACGACGTGTACGTGCTCGAGGACATCTGTGATCAGAGCGCGTGCATCGAGGGCTCCACCAACGAGAGCGTCTCGAGCGACTCGGTCACCTTCACCGCCGTCGCCGGCACCACCTACTACATCGTGGTGGAGGCGTTCGGCGGCACAGGCACCTTCGATCTGAGCTTCGACAACACCGCAGGCTGCCCGGAGGACTGTGACGACGGGATCGACAACGATCTCGACAGCGACATCGACTGCGCCGACGCCGACTGTATCCCCGATCCGGTCTGCTGCCACGACAACGACGCCGATGGTTACTACGACGCCAGCTGTGGCGGCGACGACTGCAACGACGGCAACAGCGACGTGAACCCCGGCGCGTCCGAGATCGTCTGCAACGGCCTCGACGACGACTGCAACAGCAGCACCCGCGACACCCGCGACTTCGACGGCGACGGGGTCAACGCCTGCTTCGACTGCGACGACTTCGACGCGGGCAACACCCCCGGTGGCTCCGAGGTGTGCGACGGTGCCGACAACAACTGCAACGGCGTCGCCGATGAGGGCCTCGCGTTCCTCGACTACTGGCCCGACGCCGACGGCGACGGCCGGGGCGACAACGCCGTGTCCCCGGTGAGCAGCTGCAACGGTCCCCCCGCGGCCAACTATGTGCTCAACGGGTTCGACTGCGATGACAACGACGCCAACAACTACCTCGGCAACGCCGAGGACTGCGACGGGGCCGACAACGACTGCGACGGGGTCGCCGACGACGGGCTGCTGTTCCTCAGCTGGCACCTCGACGCAGACGGCGACGGTCACGGCGCGGGCGCTCCGTTCTCCACCTGCGATGGCCCCCCCGCGCCCGGGTTTGTGCTCTCCAGCGACGACTGCGACGACGGCAACAGCTCCAACTACCCGGGCAACGCCGAGATCTGCGACGGGGCCGACAACGACTGCGACACCGTTGCCGACGAGGGGATCGTGTTCCTCGACTGGTACCTCGACGCAGACGGCGACGGCTACGGTGGCGGAGGCACCCCGATCTCCACCTGCAGCGGCCCGCCCGTGGGCCACGTTGCGTCGAACAGCGACTGCAACGACGCCAACCCGTCGGTCCACCCCGGTGCACCCGAGATCACCTGCAACGGCCTGAACGACGACTGCAGCGCCGCCACCCTCGACGCCCCCGACGGCGACGGCGACGGCTCGTCCGTCTGTGTCGACTGTGACGACGCCGACCCGTCGGTCCACCCCGGCGCACCCGAGATCACCTGCAACGGTCTGGACGACGACTGCAGCGCCGCCACCCTCGACGCCCCCGACGGCGACGGCGACGGCTCGTCCGTCTGTGTCGACTGCGACGATGGCAACGCCAGCGTCCGCCCGGGCCTGGTGGAGCTCCCCTGCGACGGGCTCGACAACGACTGCAACGCCGCCACCGTCGACAGCCACGACAACGACGGCGACGGCGTGACCGACTGCACCGACTGCGACGACAACGACGCCGACAACTTCCCAGGCAACGCCGAGATCTGCGATGGGGCCGACAACGACTGCGATGGAGCCGCGGACGATGGGCTGGTCTTCGTCGCCCACTGGCCCGACGCCGACGGCGACACCTTCGGCGATCCGGGCCAGGCCCCGGTGTCGACCTGCGACGGTCCCCCCGCCGGTCACGTGGCCAACGACGCCGACTGTGACGACGGCGACAGCAGCGTTAACCCCGCCGCGTCCGAGCTCCCGGGCGACGGGATCGACTCCGACTGTGACGGGCTCGAGGACTGCTACGACGACGGCGACGGCGACGGGGTGGGCTCCACCACCGTGATCGAGGGCCAGCAGCTCGACTGTGGGGCCGCAGGGGAGTCCGCGCTGGGCACCGACTGCGACGACTCTGACAGCTCCAACTACCCGGGCAACGCCGAGATCTGCGACGGGGCTGACAACGACTGTGACGGGCTGGTGGACGAGACCAGCGTCATCGTCGACTACTGGCCCGATGCCGACGGCGACACCTTCGGCGACGCGAGCGCGATCCCGGTGTCGACCTGTGCGGCTCCGCCTGCGGCCCATGTGGCCAACGACGCCGACTGCGACGACGGCGATCCGGCGGTGAACCCCGCCGCGATCGAGCTCACCTGCAACGCCACCGACGACGACTGCGACGTGGCCACGTCCGACGATCCCGACGGTGATGGCGACGGCGATGGCGTGTGCTCCGACTGCGACGACACCGACGCGGCCCTGAACGTCGCTGATGCCGACGCCGACGGGTTCTCCACCTGCGCCGCAGACTGCGACGACGCAGACGCAGGCCGCTACCCCGGCGCGATCGAGCTAGCCGATGGCATCGATCAGGACTGTGATGGGCTGGTCGACGAGGGCACGATCTGGACCGACGACGACGGCGACGGCTTCGCCGAGGCCGGCGGCGACTGTGACGACACCGACGCCGGCGTGAACCCCGCCGCGATCGAGGTCTGCGACGGGATCGACGCCGACTGCGACGGCCTGATCGACGACGAGACCGACTGCTACGACGACGACGGCGACGGCTTCTCCGAGGACGACGGCGACTGCAACGACGGCGACATCGCGGTGAGCCCCGACGCCACCGAGGATCCGGCCAACGGGATCGACGACGACTGCGACGGGATCACCGACGATGGCGCCACGGATCGAGACGGCGATGGCCTCACCGCCGACGCCGGCGACTGCGACGACGACGACGAGACCGTCCACCCCGGCGCGATCGAGATCTGCGACGGGCTCGACGACGACTGCGACGGCCTGATCGACGACGAGACCGACTGCTACGACGACGATGGCGACGGCTTCTCCGAGGACGACGGCGACTGTCACGACGGCGACGACGATCTGTTCCCCGGCGCGACCGAGCAGCCCGACGGGCTCGACAACGACTGCGACGGGCTGGTCGACGAAGACACGGTCGTGGCCGACGACGACGGCGATGGCCTGTCCGAGAACGCCGGTGACTGCGATGATGGCGACGACACGGTGTACCCCGGCGCCCCGGAGCTGGCCGACGGGCTCGACAACGACTGCGACGAGATCATCGACGAAGACATCGGCGATCTCGACGGCGACGGCTTCACCGTCGAGGCCGGTGACTGCGACGACGACAACGGCTGGGTCAATCCCAACGCCGCCGAGCTGTGCGACGGGCTCGACAACGACTGCAACGAGATCATCGACGACAACTGCCTAGAGCCCGAGGAGGCCGGCCTGGGCAAGGACAACGCCAGCGGCTGTGGCTGCGTCCAGGGGGGCTCGGCACAGGTGATCTGGCCGCTGGGGCTGCTGCTGCTGGGCCTCAGCCGCCGTCGGCGCTGATCTGCAGCACCGCGCGCCTCCGTCGGGCGCGCGGGGCCGGCCCCAGGGACACCTGGCCAAGGGGATCGCCGCGGGCGCCTCCGTCGGGCGCGCGGGGCCGGCCCCCACAGCCTCCGTCGAGCGCGCGGGGCCGGCCCCCACAGCCTCCGTCGGGCGCGCGGGGCCGGCCCCCACAGCCTCCGTCGAGCGCGCGGGGCCGGCCCCCGCAGCCTCCGTCGGGCGCGCGGGGCCGGCCCCCACAGCCTCCGTCGGGCGCGCGGTGCCAGCATCGAGGCGGATCCAGCCGACCAGGGAGATGGCCTCAAGCTCGTCGTGCCCGGCGCCCCCACGGCTCCGCTCGCCCTCGCCACCCCTCGTGGGGGCGAGCGCCCGCGCGCGCCACCGGATCGGCGACGACCTGCTGACGAGCGGGAGGGATCAGCGCGGCAACCAGCGCATCGCCGAGCTCAACGCCCCCGTTGATCTGGGGCCGGGCAGCGTGTCTGCAGCCTCGTCGAGCCGCCCGGGAGGACATCCTCACAGCGGAGATCGTGCCGATCCCGCCCTGCGGCCCACCCATGAGCTCCAGCACGAGCACATCATGCGCATCACCGAGGCGGGGCTGATCGCTCCCGGGGTGGCTACGGGCAGGTGCCCAGGGCCGGAGAGAGGCTGATGTCGGTGTCGTCGCAGTCGCCGCCGGCCTCGGAGAAGCCGTCGCCGTCGTCGTCGCTGTGGATCGTGCCTTCGTCGACCAGCCCATCGCAGTCGTTGTCGCGCCAGTCGGCCAGCTCGATCGCGCCGGGGAAGGTGTCTGCGTCTGCGTCGTCACAGTCACCGGCGCTCTCGGACAGGCCGTCGCCGTCGTCGTCGACCACCGCCGTACCCTCGTCGATCAGCCCGTCGCAGTCGTTGTCGAGCCCGTCGGCCAGCTCCGGGGCGCCGGGGTACACGCTCGGGTTGGCGTCGTTGCAGTCCCCACCGATCGTTGGATCGTAGCCGTCGAAGTCACCGTCGGAGGTGCCCGCATCGACCACCCCGTCGCAGTCGTCGTCGATCCCGTTGCCGAAGATCTCGGACGCGCTGGGGTGGACGTCGCTGTCGCCGTCGTTGCAGTCGCCGGGGGTGCTGCCGTCGGTGCAGGCCTTCAGATCGTCGCAGTAGCCGTCGCCGTCATCGTCGGCCGCCGGGGTGTGATCATCGATCCGATCGTCACAGTCTTGATCGACGCCATCGATCACCTCCGGTGCTCCGGGGAAGGTGGACGCCTCGTCGTCGTCGCAGTCACCGCCACAGGAGCTGAAGCCGTCGCTGTCTCGATCGTAGGCCTCAGGCAGCCCGCCCCCGCAGTCGTTACCCCGCAGCATCACCGGCTGTAGCCCCACCGCCCCCAGCTGCAGGCTCAGGGAGCCCAGCACAGGCCCGGGATCCACCGGAGCGAGGGAGACCTCGAGCTCGATCGAGGCCCCAAGCGCGAGGGTGGTGGGCACGCCCTCGACCGAGAACCCCTCGCCGATGATCTCCGAGACATCGAGGGACACCGGTGCATCTCCGGTGTTCTCCACCGTCAGGGGCAGGCTGGCCTGCTCCCCGGGGGCTACCTCACCAAAGTCGAGGCTCAGGGGTGAGATCTGGGCCTGAGGCACCGCTGCGTGGCCCCGGAGATCGAGCACCACGGGGGAGTCGAGGCCGGTGTGGGTGACGGTGACCTTCGCCCAGTGATAGCCCGCCTCGATCGGTGTGTAGCGGATCGGCAGCACGATCCGGCCCCCCCTCGGGAGCAGGACGTTGTCTTCGCCCTCGTAGGCGAACAGGGTGGCGTCTGCGGTGGAGATGGTGACGTTGCGGATCTCTAGCTCTCCGCCCTCGAGGTGATCCACCTCCAGCTCTCCGACGACGCTGTCGCCCAGCGCCACCGTGCCCACATCCAGCAGCTCGGGGTTGATCTCGAGGCGCGCCTGTCGCTGGGACAGGGTGGTCTCAGTGGAGCATCCACCAGCGATCAACAGGATCGTAGCGACACAAGAACGCAGCGGGGGGGGGATCAGCATAGGCGACAGTCTAGAGCACCCAGAGAGACCTGGCCACCAGGTTCTGCACGGAGCTCCGCTCACCTGTGCCCACCGATGCTCAGGGGATCAGGGGCCGGGGAGGGGGGTGGGATCGGTGCTGGATCATGTCCGCTCGGCCCGGGAGGCTTCACTCCAGGCGCCCAGCCCTCCGCCAGCGCCACCCCCCGACCCCCAACCACAGCAGGGTGGGCCCCAGCATCGAGCCCCCCACCGCCAGGTTGACCTGCTGGGGCGACCAGCCCCCGGTGTCGATCGCGCTGCCCGCCAGCCAGGAGCTGCTGGCCGAGATCAGGGTCATCAGCCCGAACTCCAGGGAGAACAGCCGCCCCCGGTAACCATCGGGGATCGCCCGCTGGGCGAGGATCCCGGAGAACACCCAGATCACACCGTTGCCGATCCCCGCTCCCAGGAAGCACAGCGCGGCCCACCCGATGGAGGGCGCGATCATCAGGCCCGCCAGCCACGCCCCGGACCAGGCGAAGCCGATGGGCAGGGCCCCCGACAGCGCGCCCTCTCCGTCGCCGGTGATCTTGCGCACCCCCACGCTCCCCACCAGCGCCCCCAGGCCCCGGGCGGCATACAGCGCTCCGATCCAGGTGGCGCCGGCGGTGGCTGCGTACACGCCGTTGCCGTACATCGGCAGGGTAACCAGCGACGCAGTCGCCAGCGCCATGCCCGCCTTTGACAGCAGCAGCGCCACCAAAAACACCCGCCCCCGCAGCACCCGGATCCCGTCGAGGAAGGAGGTGCCCGGGCCCGTGCCCGCCCCTGCGGGGGGGAGCGACGGCAGCCACCAGAGGGAGGCCGCCGAGAGCAGGTAGGTGAGCGCATCGATCCACAGCGCCCCGATCACCCCCACACCCGCGGTGACCAGCCCCCCCGCCGCCGCCCCCAGGGCCAGCATCACCGACCAGGTCCCCCCCGACAGCGCCATCGCCACCGGCAGCTCGCCACGGGTGGTCAGCTGGGGGATCACCGCGGTGCGGGCCGGGATGAACAGCCCGGTGCACGCCGTGCGCAGCGCGAGCACTCCGATCGCCAGCTCCAGGCTGCCCGCACCGGCCGCACCGATCAAGCCCACGGTCAGCGCCGACCGGGCCACGTCGGTGCCGATCATCAGCCAGCGCCGATCCATCCGATCCACCACCGGCCCGGTGATCGGAGCCACCAGGAAGATCGGCAGGGTCTTGGCGATCAGGATGGCGGCGAGCACCCGGGCGCTGTCGCTGAGGTCCTGAGCGAGGGTGTACAGGGCGATGGTCGAGAACCAGTCGCCGAAGAAGCTGACCACCACCCCGAACCACAGGTAGCGAAACGCAGCGTTGCCCTTCAGCAGCTGCCAGTAGGAGGGGGAGTCCACGCCAGGGGGTAACCTCCTGGCGTGGCCCCCCCGGGATACAGCTCCCACAGCACCCCGAGGAGGCTGCCATGGCCGAGCTCCCCGTCGTCGACGTGCCCACCACCGTGGTCACCGGCTCCCTCGGGGTGGGGAAGACCACCGCGATCCTCGATCTGTTCGGCCACCGCCCCCCCGATGGACGCTGGGCGGTGTTGATCAACGAGCTCGGTGAGGTCAGCATCGATGGGCCGATCCTCCGTGACGGAGGGCTGACGGTGGAGGAAGTCCAGGGTGGCTGTATCTGCTGCAGCGCCGGCGTGGCCCTGCGGGCCGCCCTGGTGCAGCTGCTGCGCCGGGTCCGCCCCGATCGCCTCCTGATCGAGCCCACCGGCCTCGCCCACCCCGCCGCGGTGATCGACGCCCTGCGTACCCCGGGCCTGCGGGAGGCGATCTCGCTGCGGGCGGTGATCGGCCTGGTGGATCCACGGCATGTCCGCAGCCAGCGACACCGCGACAGCCACCCCTGGCAGGATCAGCTCCGGATCGCTGACGTGCTGGTGGCCAACAAGGTGGATCTGGCCACCGATGACGATCTGGAGGCGTTCCGGTCCCTGGCCGCGGAGGCCTGGCCCCCAAAGCTGGCCGTCGCCGAGGTCTCACAGGGGCAGCTCGATCCTGGCTGGCTAGACCTGGCCCCGGGCAGCGCGCCCGTGTTCACCAGGCTCCCCGACACCCCCCGGGCCGACGGTCGGGGCCTGGTGTGGCCCCCCGCCGTCGCCTTCGATCGGGATCAGCTGGAGGATCTGCTGCAGCGCCTGGTCCGTCCCGGAGAGCTGCTCTCGGATGGAGTGCTACGGCTCAAGGGGATCTTTCGGGTGCGGCGGGGCTGGTTCCTGATCCAGGCCGACGCCGACGCCATCCGCTGGTCTCCCATCGGCCACCGGCGGGACTCCAGGGTGGAGATCCTGGTGCCTCCGGGTACCGGCACCTGGGATCGCGTCGAGGATGCCTTCACCGCCGCCCGGCTGCGCTGAGGCCTCCCCGGCCGCGGCTGTGGCCTCTCCGGCCACAGCAGGCCAGGGCCACGGCCGCGACCGCGGCTGTGGCCTCTCCGGCCACAGCAGGCCAGGGCCACGGGGCACAGCCCGCGGCTGTGGCCTCTCCG
>DRPG01000533.1 GCA_011376105.1 Deltaproteobacteria bacterium | reverse complement strand
CTGATCACGATGGCGGCCGAGCTGGACCAGGCGGGCCTCTCCGGAGGCTCCCCCGCCCAGATCAGCGGCTGGCTCTGGGCTCGCCTGTTCCCCGACTACCCGTGGCCCGTCGGGCAGCTCCAGCTCGAAGAGGCGATCCGGGCCCGCCTGAGCGGACGAGGGGCCATCTAGCCAGCGGGGAGCAGCGTCGTCCAGCTCGAAGAGGCGATCCGGGTCCGCCTGAGCTGAGCCTGCTTGGAGCCTGCCGCCGGGGCCAGACGATCCGCGACGTGATCTTCGCCCCCACGATCCCCGCCCTCAGTCCCTGCTCGCAGACAGGCTGCCGAGGATCCAGGCCAGGGAGCGGACAGGCTGTCGTGGCCCTCGCTCAGGGGCTGCCCTGGGCGGCGAGGACGAACTGGCTCAGCGCGCACAGCAGCCCCAGCCCAAAGGAGGCCGAGCGGAGGGGGTGGACGTTGCCTAGGTAGGCCGCCCCGTGGATCATCCGGAGGATCACCCAGGCCACCGCGAGCCGACCCGACCAGGTTGGATCTGCCCCCGCCACATGGGCGGTGAGCACGGCGGCGGTGAACACCGGCAGCGCCTCCCAGGCGTTGCTCTGTGCCCCCACCGCGCGCTCTCCCAGGCCGCTTAGCTGGGCCTGCTGGCTCCTGGGGCGGGCGTTGTCGAAGCCGCCGGGCATGGCCTGGCGCTCGGGGACGGTGAAGGGGATCCACATGTAGGGAAGCAGGCAGGCAAGCGCCAGGCACCACAGGGGCAGGGTCATCGGGCTCTCCTCGAGATCCCCCCCCTCTAACCCCCCCTGGATCGGGCGCCGGGGAGGGGTGATGATGTACTGAAGATGACGATGTAGACATAAAAAGAAGTACGAATGAACGCTGATAGATAACTATCTACCTAGTTAGATAAGTTTGTAGATGTACTGAAGTGTCCGTAAGACATAGACTGTCCGGGCACCTCTACAGGGAGAACCACCATGACCCTCCGCTTGCTCACCCTCTCCGCGATCCTGGGCCTGATCGGCTGCTCTGAGGGCGGCCTGTTCGGCAACGCAAACCTCGAGCGCGGGGCCGCGCTGACCGCGCTGACCACCGACACCGCCGACGGCACGAGCGACACCGGCGACGATGACAGCGACACCGGCGATGACGACAGCACGAGCGACACCGGCGACGACGACGGCACGAGCGACACCGGCGATGACGACGACGGCACGAGCGACACCGGCGACGACGACAGCGACGGCGACACCGGCGTGTGATCGGTGATCGGGCCGCCGATGCACGCGCCCCCCCGGGGCCCCGGGGGGCGCATGCGTTGCTGTGGCGCAGCGTTTGTGCGATGAGGGCTCACGATGACTGCCCCGTCCCTCGCCTCCTTGTTCGATGCGCTCCACGCTGACGCCCTCGAGGGGTGGCTGGCCGCCGTCCCCGACGAGGAGGCGGCCTCGCTGCTGCGCCGGGGGTTGATCCTGGATCGGCGCCTGTGGCGTGTCCACCCCGACGCTCTGGCCAGCTGCCTGCTGGCCCGGAGCTCCGGGATCGCCTCCCTCGCGCCGCTTTACAAGGGTTGGATCCAGGAGCTGGCCTCCGCCGGGCGTCCCTGGCTCCGTCCGCTGCGCAGGATCTCCGCCCCCGACGGGCTGCTCGATCAGCTCCACCCCGACGCGGTGCTGCCGTTCGGCGACAAGACGAGGCTGCGCTTCGTCGACGAGGACACCGTGCTGCTGTGCGATCCTCCAGCGCACAGCGGGGTCGGCCGGGAGCGGCTGCGCTGGTCGTGGCGGGGGGGG
>DRPG01000532.1 GCA_011376105.1 Deltaproteobacteria bacterium | reverse complement strand
GAGCGGGAGCGGGAGCGGGAGCGGGAGCGGGAGCGGGAGCGGGAGCGGGAGCGGGAGCGGGAGCGGCTCTAGGACAGATCCCCTCCCACAGTCCACCAGCAGCCGCAGGCCCCTCACCGCGACGCGCTCCGGGCCCCGAGCCAGGCCGACCAGCCCCACACCGCGGCCAGGGTGGTGTGCACGCCCCACCAGGGATCCTCGCCGGGTGGGGGCTGAGCCAGGCCTCCGTCCGGGCGCTGCAGCGCCAGCAGGCGATCCACCACCTCGACCAGCTCGCCGGGCTCAGCGCCGGCCATCACCCCAAACAGCAGCTGCTCAGCATGTCGATCCCGCTCCAGGGTGCTGCTCGGTGGCTCCGGGCCGGTGGCGGAGGCGACGATCTCGTCCTTGAGCTCGTCCAGGCAGGTCTCAGTGCGGAGCACACAGCCGCTGGCCTCAGCCATCGACAACCCCCAGGCTGCATGACCCGACAGCACGCCTCCTCCGTCCCGGAACACCTGGCAGGTGTAGTCGATCACGCTGTCCCGAAAGCCGTGCTCAGGGCAGAACAGCGCCTCGATCAGCAGGTGGTTGGGGCTGACCTCCCGGGCGGGATCGGGCCGCCAGGCGGGCTCGTAGCCCGGTGGCATCCGATGGTCTGGATCCCAGAGGCGGCGCCTTGGATCCCCGCCCCCGTCCAGGCGGGGCTGCAGCTCAGCCCGCAGCGCGTCGAGTCGGGGGGAGGAGAACACCTGCTGTACGCCGCTGATCCCGATCAGCAGATCCAGGCGGAGCTCGATCCCGGGATCTGTGGTGGCGGCCTGCAGCGCGTCGATCCCCGACGAGATCGCACGGCGGACCCGCTCCTCCCGCTCACAGCCCGGAGCACAGGGCAGCGGTGTCTCGAGCGGCAGCGGCAGCGGCAGCGGCAGCGGCAGCGGCAGCGGCGACTGTGCAGGGGCGAGCTCCAGCGGCCCCGCGGCGGAGGCCTCGGGGGGCGGGGTGTCGGGGGGCGGGGTGTCGGGGGGCGGGGTGGGCGGCGGGACCCGACCACAGGCGAGCAGGAGCGAGAGCATGCCCCATTGTCGACGATCGATGAGCCCCTGCAAACACCAGGGCGTCGGTCGACCCCCTCCGGGGAGGCCCTACACCGACAGCCACCGAGGGGGCTCGCCGGGGGCGGCCCGGGCTACTCAGACCGGCGGTACCGGGCGGTCCAGGAGATGGGCTCGGCCAGCCAGGGGCTGAAGATCTCCTGCTTGAGCAGCAGGGTGCCGTCGGGCTGGGGCAGGTAGATGAAGCGCTGCCCACCCTCCTTGCCACTGAACGAGACGGTCACCGCCTCGGCCACCACCTCCAGGGTGACCGCATAGGGCTTGCCATCTTCTCCGGTGACATCCCGCGAGCGCTCGGCCCGGGCCTGCTGAAACAGGGCACCTCGATCACACCGGGACGTGAAGCGCGCCTCGCTGAGCTGCAGCTCGACCTGAGCACAGTTGCCCACCGCGCCCTGCAGCCGGGGCCGGGCGAACGGACGGACGGCGCGGGGGAGCTGCGCCACCCCAGCCTCCACCGCGCGCTGATGTGCGCGGGTGAGGCGCTCAAGGGGCTCGTCGAGGTGGTAGATCCCCGAGAGGGGGGATGCGCTGGCGGCGAGGGAGAACATCCACATGCCAACCTATGTATCTGGTCTCGCTGACCGCGTGGTCAGATTTGGTTGAGTTGCTCAAATATTAGCTTTTTAGCAAAGCTTTTTGTGAGCTACCCCACGCCTGGAGCTGGATCGTGTGGAGCGCTGGGTGTCGTCAGCTTCAGCGTTCCGAGCTTCGGCAGGTGATCCGACAGGCCGTGGAAGCCATGCCCGACCCGCATCGCGTCCCACCGCACCCCGGTGGAGAACACGTGATCGATGTGCATCTGCACCCGCATGAACGAGGCCGTGCCGATCTGGTGGAGCTCCTCAAGGGTGGCGCCGGTGGCGTCGCGGTAGGCATCCACCCAGCCGCGCTCGGTGATGTGTCGGTAGACCGGGCTGTCGGGCAGGCTGTTGAAGTCCCCCACGACGATCCCGCGCTCGATCGTGCGCTCAGCGATGAAGTCGAGCAGGGCCTCGGCCTCCCGCAGCTGGTTGGTCCCGTGGCCCATGGCCCAGGGGACCCGGTGGGGTCCCACCTCAAGGAACGCAGGCAGCGACAGGTGGGTGTTGAACAGATCGATCGTGTCATCTGCGGCCGCCAGCCGCAGGTGCACCGCGATCCGGCGCTGCTTGAGGGAGGAGAACCTGGGCAGGCGCACACAGGTGATGTCCGCCGTCTCGCACTCGATGACCTCGATCCCGTCCCGCACCAACGCCCCGAGGCCGGTGGTGTACAGCGGCGCGCGGCCGCCGATCTCGTAGCGATGGGCGGGGAAGTGCAGCCCCCGGTAGGTCAGATCCCGCCCCGCGGCGCCCAGGGCGTGGTTGAGGCGCTCGACGAAGCGATCGAGCTGTGGCTGATCGTGCATGCCCGCCCGCATGGAGCGGGTCTCCACCTCCTGCAGGGCGATCACATCGGGGGGCCGCTCCAGGCCCGCGAGGCTGCAGGCGATCCGCCCCATCCAGGGCTCGCTCGCCCGCAGCCCCCTCGAGCCATGGCCGAAGTACCGCACGTTCCAGGTCATCAGCGACAGCTCAGCCATGTTCGCCCCTTCCCCCCCAAGGGTATACACGGCCCTGGCCCGGACCAGGGCGCTCCGCCCAAACCAGGGCGCCCCGCCCGAACCAGGGCGCTCCGGACCAGGGCGCTCCGCGCTCTACACAACAGGGAAACAGGGAGGATCGCGTCTGGAGTCGATCCGCCCCGGCCTGGGCCGGCTCTGGCTGCGGTAGGCTGTCTCCCCCCGCCACCAACCCGATCCCCGATGCTCCCCCGCCGTCCACCCCAGCCGAGCCTGCGCTCCCCGTGAGCCCCGACGAGACCCAGCGCCTGCGTGGAGCCCGCGTCGCGGTGATCGACATCGAGACCAGCGGGGGATCCGACGCTCGGATCATCGAGATCGGTGTGTCGCTGATCGAGCGCTTCTTCGAGGCCCCACCGGTGGTCGTGGTCGACACCCTGGTGGGCCCTCCCCACGAGATCGATCCCTGGGCCCAGCGGGTGCACGGGATCCAAGCCCACGAGCTCCAGGATCAGCCCTGCTGGCCCGAGGTGTGGGCCGAGGTGCGCCGGGCCACCGAGGGGGCGATCTGGTGTGCCTACAACGCGAGCTTCGAGCATCGGATGATCTCCGCTGAGCTGGTGCGCTGTGGGCTGTCGGAGCCGCTGCCCCCCGTGCCCCGGTGGCTCGATCCCCTGCGCCTCGTCCGCCACCTCGATCCAGCGCCGGAGGGCGCGAAGGGGCACCACCGGCTCGAGGCCGCCTGTCAGCGCAGGGCCATCCCCCATGGGCGCCACCGGGCCGCCGGAGACGCGACCTGCACCGCCCACCTGCTGCGGCGGCTCGTCCTCGAGGCCTACCAGCGTGACGACGTGCACCCTCCGCCCTACGCGACGGTGGCGGGCTGGCTCGCCTGGCAGGCCAGCCTCCGCAGGCGGCGGGCTTCAGGGGCCAGGCGACCTCCAGGCCAGCGCCACTGGCGATGGCCCCGTGGGTAGCGCCCCGACGCCCCGACGCCCCGACGCCCCGACGCCCCGAGCCCCGAGCCCCGAGCCCCGAGCCCCGAGCCCCGAACAGGGTAAGGTGGGCTCCCTGGGGGAACGATGGGGATGTTCGGTCGGATCCGGGACGGCGTCAGGGGTGCTGCCGAGCGGCTGGTCCGTGGCCTCGAGGGGTCCAACCCCGGGGCGGTGTTCGAGGCCGCGATCCAGGCCCGATCGGAGCAGCTCCGCGGGCTCAGGCAGCGAGCCGCCGGGATCGTCGTCCAGCGCGACGCGGCGGTGGCCGAGCACGAGCGCCATGAGGCGGATCGCGAGGCGGTGCGCCGGGCCCTGCGGGCCGCGGTGGCCGAGGGTGACGACGACACCGCCCTCGTCCTGCAGGTGCGCTCAGAGGAGCTGGCCGCGCTCGTCGAGGATCGCGGCGCGCTGGCGGCTGAGCTCGAGCGACAGTCCGAGCTCATCCAGGCTCAGCTGGTCGAGCTGAAGCAGGAGATCGCCTCGCTCAAGCGGGAGCGCGAGCAGGCCGTGGCCGAGCTCGCGATCGCCGAGGCCCGGATCGACATGCAGGAGGCCACCAGCGGGCTGTCCGAGGATCCCTCGGAGCGATCGCTGCAGACGGTGCGATCGTCGATCGGAGCGCTGGAGAGCCTGGTCGAGGGCGGAGCGGGTCCCCACAGCGCCCACAGCGCCAGGCTCGTCCGGGGGCAGTCCGCCCGGGCTCAGCTCGCGGCCCTCAAGCGCCAGCTTGGTCAGCCCGACGAAGACGATCAAGGCTGACTCCAGGGTTGACTCCGCCCGGCCGGAGCCCGGGATCCGGGCCCGGCCACGAGCCGCCAGCACCACTGCGCCGCCGTCAGCGTCGACTTGATCGTGCCATCCGGGCCCGGCCACGAGCCGCCAGCACCAGCGCGCCCCCTGGACACCCCGACGGGGTCTGTGGCCCCCCACAGCGTGTCCAGCTGCGGAACACAGGAAGCATTCTCCAGGTATCGGGTGGCAAAGACGTGTCAGGCGGATATCTCCCGCCCCTCCACCGGGTCCACGCAACAACGGTCAATCCCCACGATTTACCTCTGCGAGGACACCGGTGGACTCCCCCACGACCGCGACCCACGAGCCCCGGGGCAGGAGCAGCGGGACGAGCTCAGCGACAGACGAGCCCAGCGCTGGGTCCAGCGCCCACCCGGAGCCTGTGGAGGTGTGGCTTGCGCCTGGATCCTGTACACGCTAACGGTCGAGGGTCCGAGCCGCGATCACCACCTTGGGGGGTTGTTGTCGATGGATCCCACCACCCCCACCGGGCTCTGGGAGCAGGTGCTGGCGTTCGACACCGCCGCCCCCATCGAGCAGGCCCGGACCCTACCCGCCTCCTGGTACATCTCCGACGCCTTCGACGCCCTAGAGCGCCGCGCGGTGTTCCTCGACACCTGGCAGCTCGCCTGCCGGGCCGAGCAGGTGGCTGAGCCTGGCTCTTTCGTCTCGGGGCGCTCCTTTGGCCTGCCGTGGGTGGTGGTGCGCGGTGGCGATGGGGTGCTGCGTGCGTTCGCCAACACCTGCAGACACAAGGCGACAGAGATCTGCACCGGCAGCGGTGTGCTGTCCCACTTCACCTGCCCCTACCATGGCTGGACCTACCGCCTCGACGGATCCCTGCGCACCGCGCCACGCATGGCCGGGATCGAGGCGTTGGATCGTGCGACCATGGCCCTGCCCCCCCTCGGGGTGGAGATCTGGGGTCCCCTGGTGCTGATCCACCGCGATCCGGAGGCTCCCCCGTCCGGCCCCGGGATCGGGGAGCTGACTCGGGCCCTGGAGGCCACGGGCTGGGATCGGCTGCAGTGGCACAGCCGCCGCACCTACGAGGTCGCCTGCAACTGGAAGGCGTACTGCGACAACTACCTCGATGGTGGGTACCACGTCGCCCACATGCACCCGGATCTCGCCGCCCAGCTGGATCTGGGGCGCTACCGGACCGAGGTGTTCGACACCTACAGCCTCCAGACCTGCCCCCCCGCCGACGAGGCCAGCGCCCCTGAGGGCCGCACCCCCGCGGGCCGCACCGAGGGCGGCGCCCTGTATGTCTGGCGCTACCCCAACCTGATGCTGAACCGATACGGGCCCTGCCTCGACACCAACCTGGTCCACCCGATCAGCGCGGATCGGTGCCGGGTCACGTTCGACTTCTGGTTCGACGCGTCACACCTCCACGACGAGGCCTGGATCCGGGCCAGCCTCGAGAGCACCGAGCAGACCCAGCGCGAGGACATGGAGATCAGCGAGCGCGTCCAGGCGGGGATGGCCTCGGGCACCTGGCACAGCGGCCCCTACGCGCCCCGGGTCGAGCTCGGGATCCATCACTTCCACCTC
This sequence comes from Deltaproteobacteria bacterium, assembly GCA_011376105.1. Lineage (GTDB taxonomy): Bacteria > Myxococcota_A > UBA796 > UBA796 > DRPG01. The sequence goes on along the minus strand of DRPG01000532.1, from coordinate 8,095 downwards.
CTGCTGGCCCGGGCGCTCCGCCGGGCGACCGAGCCCATCGATGGCACGAGCGCGCCCGGTGAGCCCACGCCCTGATCCATGGCCCGCGGCCCACGCCCTGATCCATGGCCCGCGGCCCTCAGAAGTCGATCACCCGCCACACGACGCCCTCTCGACGCAGCAGGATCTGGGCGCCCCCGGGGAGGCTGGGCAGCACCAGGTAGGCCCGGGCCTCGTTCCCGTCGATCCGGACGTCGTTGACGTTGGCGCCGAAGTACCTCCGGCCCAGCTCGTCCATCAGCTCAGGCGAGGCGGTGCCATCGACAAGGGGGCCCAGGGCCTCGGTGGCGCGGCTCGAGCACAGCTCCGCCAGCGCGCTCCGATCCCGGGCGACGGCGGCCTCGATGAACGCCTCGGCGACCCCATCGGGGCTTGAGGCTCCGACCAGCGCCGCGGGTGCTGGGCCCCGGGGGCATCCCAGCGCGAGGATCCACCAGAGGATGGGGTGCATCTAAGCCTCCGCTGGCAGGCTACCCAGGCCCCTCGATCCCCGCACCCGGTCACCCGGAGGGATCTGGGGATCCGATGCTCCGCCCGCACATCTCCGGCCCCGTCCCGACGGAGGGGCTCGGATCACCGGGGGCTCGGGGGGACCCGCCCCGATCGACGGCCGGGGCGCCGATCGACGACCGGAGCGCCGATCGACGACCGGAGCGCCGATCGACGGCCGGAGCGCCGGGATCCGAGCACCAGCTCAGGCGCCACCGGATACAATCCCGGCAGCTCGAGCGATGGGGTGGACATGGCCAGGGGATTCTCGCGACGCACCTTCGTGTGTGGAGGGTGTGCGCTGCTCACCACCGGATGCCCCCCCGCGGGCGAGCCCAGCAAGGCCGGAGATCCAACGGGGGACACCGCCACCACGCCCCCCGGAGACACCGCCCCCCCCGCCGAGGTCTACCCCTGCGGCCAGCAGGTCCCCACCGGCCCCTCCCGGATCGAGCTGCCCCTGGCGAGCTACCCGGATCTGGCTGATGTGGGGGGCTGGTACGCCGTGCCGTCGAGCGCAGGGGAGCTGGTCGTGGCCCACGTGGTGGAGGGTTGCTACGTCGCGATCGAGCGCGCCTGTGCCCACGAGGGGGTGCCCATCGACTACAGCCCGAGCCGGGGCCAGTTCACCTGTCCCCGCCATGGCGCGGTGTACGGGCTGCAGGGCGAGAAGGTCTCAGGTCCACAGGCCGGGGGGCTGCCGGTGTACACCGTGGCCCGCGAGCAGGACTCGATCTGGATCGACGTCGACGCACCCGCTCCGCTCTGATCTAACCAGAGACGCTGTCATCGATCGGATCCCTGGAGAGCGATCCCCGCACCCTACAGCGACCTCGAACCTCCGGAGCACCGGACCGAAGGGAGCTCAGGAGAGCAACCATGATCCGTGTCCTGCCCTGGGTCGCCGCCTTCGCGGGCTTCACGGTGGGGATCGTCCTCGCCTTCTTCGTCCTCGACGTGTTGCTGGGCGTGCCCGACGCGGGGGGCTCCAGGCTCTCCGTGGTGATCGCCCTGGCGCCGGCGATCGCGGGCTACGATCTCACCTCCAGGCTCCTGGAGCTGGGGACACGGTCTGCGGGCCGAGGTCCGGTCCCACCCGAAGCCTCTGGGTGAGCGAGGCGGGGTGGGCCGGACCTCGGCAGGGATCGAGGCGGATCGCTGCAGCCGCTGCGTCGCGCACCTGGGGACGGCAGACAGCGGACGGTAGACAGCGGACGGTAGACAGCGGACGGTAGACAGCGGACGGCAGATAGCAGGCAGCGGACGGCGGACGGCGGACGGCGGACGGCGGACGGCGGACGGCGGACGGCAGATAGCGGACGGCGGACGGCGGCGCCGGCCCTGGATCCAGGCGACACAGCGGCTGCAGCGTCTCGGGACGCTGGAGATCCGCCCTTGGACGGACGCCACCCGGGCGAGGAGCTGCCGGAGCGCACCAGAGGGGCCCCCCATGCTGGCGCGTACCGCCCTCACCGCCGGGGCACCAGCCGGCCGCTCACCCGCACGATCCCGGAGTCGTCGTCTCCGGAGGCCCCTCCCTGATCTTCGTCGTCGTCGTCGTCGGTGGACAGCACCGTCTCTTCGGGGGGAAACACCGTGCGGGCCTCCGTGAGATCCTGGGATCGGACCTCGGTCCGCCTCCGGAGCTCCAGGTTGGCGTCGTGGGCCACGACGTCGACTCCGCTGGAGATCGTCTTGAGGAGGCGTTCCCGCTGCTGCTCCCGCACCGCCTCGGTGATCTCGGTCAGCACCGTGCGGTGCTTGATCCGCTCCCGCTCCCGGAGCTTGCGCTCGATCCGGTGGCGCTTGGCGCTCTCCCGCTCGTCGAGGTAGACCCGGCGTCCGTAGGTGCCCTGGCCCGCGACCATCAGCTTCAGCCCGACGGGCAGGACCTCGATCAGGATGAACAGCAGGGTGATGAACCACAGCGCCCACCACATCCCGCTGCTCTGGGCCGCCAGCCCATGCAGGGCGTCGAGGCGGGTCAGCAGCGAGCCCTCCCGCCCTTCGGCGATCGCCTCGATCCGCTCCTGGCTGTCGCGCTGCAGCGCAGCGATCTGGGCCTCGGCCTCGGCCCGGAGCTCCCCAAAGACCCGATCGTTGTCCTCGGTGACGCTCGCGATCAGCGCCTCGCTGGCGATCAGGCGCTCGTGCAGGGAGGCACAGCGATCCTTGACCTCCTGCAGATCGGCGGACTTCAGTCTGCAGATCGGCCCCACGCCGACCCGACCCGTCCCCCGGGTGCCGTCGCACTCGCCGTGGACCGCGTCGCGCAGCTGCCCTTCCTCCAGGCGACAGGCGATGTGCTCCGCGGCCAGCGCGTCGTACCGAACGCGCTCCTCCACCAGCCGATCGTTTCCCTCGTACGCCAGCTGTCTGCGCTCCAGCTCCACCGCGATCTGGCTCACGCTGTCGTCGAGCTGCTGCAGCACCTCCCCCTGCAGCCGAGCGTTGATCTCGGGGGCGAAGATCCGGAGCTCGAGGGGGCGCGCGATCACGAACGCGACGAACACGGCGAGGATCAGCCGAGCAGACGCGGTGATCAGGCCCCGGGCCCGGGAGCCATGCATCGTGAGATCGAGGGTCATCACGATGAACCGATCGATCGCACCGATCGTCAGCCCCCAGAAGATCCCGAACACCAGGGCGATCGGTGCTGAGTGGAAGATCGTGTACAGGGCATAGCCCCCGGACATGGACGCGGCGATCGCGGTGATCAGCACAAACCCACCGATGGCGGTGTGGTAGTTGCGCTCGGACTCTGGACAGTCCTGGATCACCCCCTCGCTGGTGCCGGCGAGGAAGTAGAAGTAGCGCGAAACACCCATGTCGGAGCACCCTCGGTGAGCTTCGGTTGTGGCCCGTGCGGATCTTCGCCGATGATCCCCGATGCGTCAGGGGCTGACAACGCCTTCGGGGTCGCGTTCGGTCACGACCCGGGCCCGGTTCGGGCAGATCCGCCCTCAGTCGTGTGCCCCCGCGTCACCCCATCCGACCACAGCTCTTCCCCGGGGCGCGCTCTCTAGGGGCTCACAGCGCCCCGGACCCGGTGCATCGCCCCCCGACCGGCTAGATCACCCGACACGGAGAGACGATGCAGCCAGCCTCCCTCGTCGCGTTCATCCAGCTCAGCGACGACGCCCTGAGTCACGACATGGTCCTGGAGCATATCCTCGGTGTTCCCGGCGCCCTGGCGGGGCTGCGCCCCGGGGACGGGCGGGCCCGGATCGATCCAGCGCTGCAGCTGGAGGAGACGCGTGGCGTCTGCTCTGGGGACGGATGGCGGGCTCAGCGGCTCGAGCTCTGGCTCACCCGCGGGCGGATCTCCCGGATCGACTACTGGCTGCAGGATCTCTCGGGCCTGGAGGCCCTGTTCGAGCGCGTCCGTCACCACATCGAGGCCCACCATGGCCCACCCGGGGGCGCCGCCCTCCGCTGGCGCCTCCAGGCGGGGGAGCTGGCGCTGGACATCGACCAGAGCGACGTGTTCGGCAGCGATAGGCTGCACCTGGCGCTGGCGGCCCCGGGCCCCTGAGCCCGGCCCACGCGTCCCGGATCCGCTGTTCCCCGGGCGACACCGGGCCCACGCCGGGCTATGGGCAGCCCCTGTCGTGGAGGGACCGTGGCCTTGCAGGCCGGCATCGTCGGGCTGCCCAACGTGGGCAAGAGCACCTTGTTCAACGCGCTGACCGCGGCAGGGGCAGAGTCCGCCAACTACCCCTTCTGCACGATCGAGCCCAACGTCGGGGTGGTTGCGGTCCCCGATCCCCGCCTGGAGCAGATCGCCTCGAAGATCACCGCCCAGAAGATCATCCCCACCTCCGTCGAGATCGTCGACATCGCGGGGCTGGTCCGCGGCGCCAGCCGGGGGGAGGGCCTAGGCAACCAGTTCCTGGGCAACATCCGCGCGGTGGATGCGATCCTGCACGTGGTCCGCTGCTTCGACGATCCAGACGTCACCCACGTCGACGGCGGGGTGGATCCCCTGCGGGACATCGAGACCATCAACCTAGAGCTGATCTTCGCCGATCTCGAGTCGGCCGAGCGTCGGCTCGACAAGTGGCACAAGGCGGCCAAGTCCGGCGACAAGGAGGCGGTCCGGGAGCGTGACTTCGCCGAACGCCTGGTCGAGACCCTGACCGAGGGCCAGCCCGCCCGGGCGGTGGACTGGACCGAGGATCAGCGCACGCTGCTGCGCAGGGCCCAGATGATCACCGCCCGGCCGGTGCTGTATGTCTGCAACGTCGACGAGGAGGGCCTGACCAGCGACAACGCCCACGTGACCCGGGTCCGCGAGCACGCCGCGGCGGAGGGCAGCGGCGTGGTGGTGCTCTGTGCCAAGGTCGAGGCCGAGATCTCAGAGCTCGAGGCCGACGATCGCGACGAGTTCCTCTCGGATCTGGGCCTGGAAGAGCCTGGCCTGTCGGTCCTCGCCCAGGCCACCTACGATCTGCTGGGCCTGCAGACCTACTTCACCGCCGGCGAGAAGGAGATCCGGGCCTGGACCATCGGACGGGGCTGGACGGCGCCCCAGGCCGCGGGCGTGATCCACACCGACTTCGAGCGCGGCTTCATCAAGGCCGAGGTCTACACGATCCCCGATCTGCTGGAGCTGGGCTCTGAGGCAGCGATGAAGGCTGCAGGGCGACTGCGGATCGAGGGCAAGGAGTATGTGGTGAAGGACGGAGACGTGATGCACTTCCGGTTCAACGTGTAGCCTCCCGGACATCCCCCCTGCCCGGTGGCGCAGGGAACGTCCATCGCTCCCACGGGACTCTGCGGACGCCCACAGCTGCATCCCGCCGTCCTGCCACGCGTCGAGCATCGAGCAGCCACGCGGCGGCGTCCTCATCGCGAACACGTCGTCGTGACCCAGCCACGGGCACCTCCTGCCCTGCAAGCCACGCGCGCTGGAGATACGCACGGAAGCCACCACCCACGGCCGCCACGACCCCACTATCCCGTGTTCCGCATGCCCTGAGCCACACCGTTGAGCGTCGCGCCGAGCGCAGCGTCGAGCGTCGCGCCGAGCGCCGGGTCCCCGTCGGCGGAGCGCTTGCGCCGCAGCAGGCTGATCTGCAGCAGTGACAGTGGATCGACGTAGGGATTACGCAGCTCGATCGAGGCTCTCAGCACGGGGGAGGCCTCGAGCAGGGTGGATGATCCACGGATCGCGAGGATCGCATGGATCGTTCGCCTAAGCTCGGCGCTCAGCTGCTCGAACAGGGTTAGATCGCCGCCTAGGTGGGTGACATAGGCCCGGGCGATCTGCAGGTCGGCCTTGGCGCAGACCATCTCGAGCTTGCCGAGCAGATCATCGAAGAAGGGCCACCTGAGAGCCATCCGCCGCAGCAGCTCGAGGTTCCCCCGCCCGAGCTCGGCCTGCAGCGCGGTGCCGGCCCCCAGCCAGCCCGGCAGCAGCAGCCGGATCTGAGTCCAGCCGAAGTTCCATGGGATCGCACGGATGCCGGCCATCGTGCCCGCGCCGCGCTCCCGGTAGGCGGGGCGGCTCCCGTAGTGCACATGAGCGAGCTCGCGGACCGGCGTATTCTCGATGAACATACGGAACACGGCGTCGTCTTCGTGGACCTGCCTGCGATAGACCGGCAGGGCGTCGGCGCTCATCCGCTCCATCGCGTCGTAGAAGGCGGTGATCTGAGCGTCGTCCACGCCGTCGCGCCAGTCCGTCCGGCTGGCCCACAGCACCCCGGTCAGGGTGACCTCCAGGCTGCGCTCGGCGATCTCGGGCAGGCCGAACTTCTGGCTGATGATCTCACCCTGCTCGGTGATCTTGATCCGGTGGTCCACGGTCCCGGGCGGCAGCGCAGCCAGCGCACGGAACACCGGAGAGCCTCCGCCCCGACCCACGGTCCCGCCGCGGCCATGGAACAGGGTGAGCCGAACGTCGTGGGCCTCACAGACCCGTGCGAGCTCCTCCTGGGCCCGGTACAGGCTCCAGGCCGCGGGCAGCACCCCGGCGTCCTTGGCCGAGTCTGAGTAGCCGAGCATGATCTCCTGATGTCGGCCGCGGGCATCGAGCTGCCTGTCGTAGGCGGGATCTTCAAACAGGTCGGCCATCACCGCGGGGGCTTGGACCAGATCAGCCCGGGTCTCGAACAGTGGGACTACGTCCAGATCGGAGCGAGGCGCCCCACCCGCCAGCTCCACCAGCCCCGCCTCACGGGCGAGGACCAGGACCCGGAGCAGATCTTCGGCCGTTCGGGTCATGGAGATGATCCATGTGTTCGCGGCCTCAGGGCCGGACTCCTGCTGCACGGTCCGCATGGTGCGGGCGATGGCGACGGTCCTCGCCGTGCGCTCGTCCAGGGGCAGGTGGGGCCCGATCAGCGGCCGCCGACCGAGGAGCTCACGCACCAGGGCCCGGCGATCCAGCGGCCCCCCGAGCACCTGCTGGCCGATCGCGTCCAGCGCCTCACGGTGCACGTCGCTGTCTTCGCGGATGTCCAGGCGCAGGCCGAAGAAGCCGTGGGCACGGACCTGGAGCAGCAGCGGATCGACCAGCGCACGACGGGCCCGATGAGCCCCTCCGGCGTCGAGGGCTGAGGCCACCACGTGCAGATCGGCGATCAGCTCCCCGGAGGAGCCGTAGGCTGCGGGGAGCTCGACGGGGTGCCCCGCGTCACGCGAGGCCACCTGCTCAGCCGTGGCCTGGATCCGCCCCTTGATCAGGGTCAGGAGCAAGCGAACAGGCTCATCGTCGTCGCGCCCATGGTTGGCCCGCCAGATCTCCGGCAGCAGCCCGCGCAGGGCCTCGATCCGCTCACGCACGGCCGGCGGCTGGCCCGTGATCCGGACGGACAGGGACAGCCGATGGATGAGGCCATCGACGGTGTCTCGGTAGCCCAGGAGGACCCGGTGGGTGGCTCGGCGGGTGGCCGCCAGGGTGATCTCGGGGGTGACGAAGGGGTTGCCGTCGCGATCGCCAGCCACCCAGCTCCCCGGGCGCAGGCGAGGTGGCTCGGCGAGCGGGGCGCCGAAGGTCTGCTCGAACAGCTCGGCCAGCGCGTGGGTGACCCGGGTGCCGGCCTCCATCAGCCGATCTTCGAGGTACCACAGCACCGTGCTCACCTCGTCCAGGACGCTGGGCCGATCGCGCCGGACCTCGGAGGTGAGCCACAACAGCTCCACCTCACAGATCAGCCGCTCGTCCAGCTTGTCGCGGGCGGGCTCGGGCACGCCATCCCGCTCCAGGAGCAGGTCGGCGACCCGGGCCTGGATCGACAGCACGGTGCGCCTCGTGGCCTCGGTCGGGTGGGCGGTGAGCACGGGCCGCACGTGGAGCCGGCTGAGGTCCCCTGCGACCTGCTCAGCGCTGTTGCCCTCGGCGCGCAGGCGCTCGAGCATCCACCGCAGCGAGCCAGGCTGAGCCGAGCCATCGCTCCGCGAGAGGTGGTGGCGCCGCCGACGGACCCGGTGGACCTGCTCGGCGGTGTTCGACAGCAGGAAGAACAGGGAGAACGCACGGGACACCACCACGACGACCTCGAGGGGCAGCGCGTCCACCACCTCGAGCAGCGCAGCCAGCGACCTCGCCCCAGGATCACCG
>DRPG01000531.1 GCA_011376105.1 Deltaproteobacteria bacterium | reverse complement strand
TCGCAGAGCTCTCCTCCAAGCTCATCGACGCACAGCGGAGGGCGCAGGAGCTCGCTGTCAAGGCCATCGAGGGCGCGTCCAACGAGACCTCCTTCGTCGCCATCAAGGAGATCGCCCTCGAGCAGGCAAAGGCGCAGTCCAAGCGCTGATCGAGCCAGATCGGCCGGGCGGCCCGGTGTCGCACCGTGGAGACATCGGTGCGTCCGTGGCCGGGCCTCGGTGGGCGGGCGGGTGTGTCCCGAGGGCCCCGCGGGCCGGCGCACCTGCTGGGCGGCGGGGATCGGAGCGGCCGCGACCCACGGGCTCCAGCGCACAGCCGCCGGAGCCCGGCTCAGGATCGAGTTGGCGTGTGGGCTCGCCCGGCCGCCGGGGTGGGTGGATCCCAGGCCCCCAGGGTGTGCGCTGCTCCGGGGTAGAGCCGGGGGCGGGGCAGCTGCAGCGAGGCCTCGAGGGTGGCCCGGACTCCGGCCGCGTCCCTCGCCACCACCGGGCCGGGATCCCTCGGGTTGAAGCGCCAGAAGGGGTTGGGGGCCCTCGGGTGCTGCCAGAAGGTCTCGGGCAGGCTGAAGCACTCGACGCAGATCCCCCAGCACCGGAGCACGTGGTGTTGCCAGTCCTCCAGCTCTCCGGTGAACACGTCGAGCAGCGGCGTGCCCAGGCGACGGTAGCGCAGCAGGCCCCCCTGACCCCGGCGGAAGGCCCGGACCAGGCGGCGGTAGCCCAGCCAGTCCCCAGGACGCCACACCCGGGCGCAGATCAGGGTGCCCATGAAGCTGTGGAGGTTCAGCGAGCAGTGGGGCCGGAGCTCCAGCAGCAGCTGTGCGAGGTGGTGGGTCTCGGGCTCGGACAGCGGAGCGGTGCCCCGGAAGGTGGCTGAGGCTGGATCCGACGAGCCCGCGCCGGGCATCCGCGAGGGCCGAGCGCCCCAGGGCAGGGGGAAGTTGCGGTTCAGATCCACCCCGTTGGCGTTGCGGCGCAGCGCCGCCACCGACGCCGCCCCGTCGGTGCGCTGAGTCTCGACGTAGGCGTCGGGGTTGAGCACCGGACACACCCACAGGTCCGCGCCGGGGATGGGACCCCGCCGCAGCACCTCCATCGCCACGGCGACCCCGACGTGCTCGAGGCCGTGGATCGCTGCGGTCACCACCAGCGCGGGCCGCCCGTCCTCGGCTCCGCCCCCGGGTACACAGAACGCGGTCAGCGCGCGGCCCTCGACGGAGCGTCCGTACACCTTGACAGAGCCGAGCTTGTGGGCCTCTTCGATGACATCGTGCAGCGTGGGGTAGGGTGCGAGCACGGTGGTGGGGCCCGGTCAGGAGGAGGCTTCGTGTATCCTCGCGTCGACCGTTCGGCAGGCGAGGGCGACATGGGACGATTCGTCCAGACGTTGGCGAAGATGGGGCTGGTGGAGCTGTCCGAGCAGGAGCAGGAGCGGTTGTCGGGGGAGCCCGGGGCGCCGATGGGCTCCGACGAGATCGAGCGCCTGCTCGCCGAGACCCGGGCGATGACCGGCACGCTGTCGTCCGGCGAGGCACCCGCACCCGCACCCGCACCCGCACCCGCACCCGCACCCGCACCCGCACCCGCGCCGGGCGAGGGAGCTGGGGCGATCGCGGGATCCGGTGGAGCGTCTGCTGCAGCGACCGCGTCGTCTGGGGGGGGCACCTCGTCCGCGGGCCCCTCCGATGGGGCTCCGCCCGCGCCGGTGGATGGCCTGCCCGAGGGGCGCCCGTTCGACCAGCTGTACGCCGAGGCCGGCGTCCCTGCCAGCCCTTACCCGGCGGAGCGGCTGTTGCGGCTGCTCGACGGGCTAAAGGCCATGGAGCCCGCGGTGCGCAAGGCCGCGGTGCTGGCGATGGACGCCGCCGACGAGAGCTGGACGCTGCAGGACAGCATCCTGGACGCCGAGCGCAAGATCCGGGCGCTGGAGGCCCTGTGTGCTCAGCTCGACGAGGTGGTCTCCTCCACCGAGGCGTCCGCCACCGAGGCGCTCGCGCTCCAGGAGGCGCGCGCCGCTGAGGCCAGCGAGCGGATCCGGGCCCAGATCGCAGAGATGGAGGCCCTGCTGGCCACCGAGCTCCAGGCGGTGGCCGACGACAGGTCAGCGATCCGGCGAGAGCTCGACGCGGTGCGGGGGGCCCGGGAGCGGGAGCGATCCAGGCTGATGGCTGAAATGCAACGCCTCCGTTCGCTGTACCCCCTGTTCAGAGACCCCGACGCGGAGCAATGATCCTATTATGGCGAAGCTGACCCCCCTGGCGAAAGGCCTCATCACCGTGACGATCCTGGCCGTGACCGCGGCCGCGGCCTGGCACCTCGGGGTCAAGGATCTGGTGGGCGGTGGCTCCCCTGTGGCCGACGGGGACGGGCCCGAG
>DRPG01000530.1 GCA_011376105.1 Deltaproteobacteria bacterium | reverse complement strand
CGACACGGCCCCGCTCGACACGGCCCCGCTCGACACGGCCCCGCTCGACACGGCCCCGCTCGACACATTCCCCACCGGAGACACGTTCCCTATGGCCGACACGTTCCCCACCGGAGACACGTTTCCCCTCTCCGACACGCTCCCCACCGGAGAGACCGGGCTGTGGCCCCCGATCGACAGCCTGATCACCGGCGACACCGCAGGTGAGCCGTGATCGGCTGGCTGTGCCTGCTCGGCCTGGCCACGGCCGGCGAGCTGTCGGGCTGGATCGGGGCCTGGGGCATCGATCCTGTGGAGAGCGACGATCCCTACCTCGCGCTGGAGCGTGCGGTGCGAGCGCCGCTGCTCTCAGCCGGCAGCGCCCGGCAGATGGCGCCCGATCGGGGGGCGTCCGATCTCGAGGCGGCCCGGGCCCGGGTCCTCGAGGAGATGACCCGGATGCTGAACCGATCCGGTCGGCTGGATCTAGCTGAGGACGAAGACGGCAAGCTCGTCGTTGGCTTTGGTGGGGACACCCCGGTGGCGGTCGAGCTGGGGCGGGGCTGGGCCCGGATCAAGGAAGACACCGGGGTGCTGAAGGTCCGGGCCTGGCGCTCGGGGGAGCACCTGTCGGTGGAGCGTCGCCTGAAGACGACCTCCCTCACCGAGACGCTGCTGCCGCCCGAGGATCCAGAGCTGCTCTATGTCGTCGTCCGGATCGCGGGCTCGGGCATGGAGGGGCTCGAGTTCCGGAGGGTCTATCGAGCCCTGGATCCTCCCGATCCAGCGCTCCCCGAGCCTCCTCGGGCCGGCGCCACCCCAGCCGATCCTCCGGGAGCTGGAGGGGAGCCACCCGGGCCTCCGGGGGCGGGCGACGAGCGCTCCGCCGCAGGGGTGGAGCGATCCGGAGTCGGCGTCGAGCCCTAGCCCTGGGGTGGGTGTGCTCCCCCGCCGGGGTGGGGGGCGCGCGGCGCTGTCCCGGCGGGGCGCGGAGCACGTCAGGCCGCGTTAACGTTCGGTCCGATCCTTGGGGGCGGGATGCTGATCCTGCAGCTGGCGTCCATCGCGGACGCGGACACGTGTGGAGAGGGCCCACGGGAGCTGCTCACGTCGGAGATCCCACTGGGCCCCAGCGCGATCGGCGGCCGCCTCGCGGCGCTGGCCGTGGTCGACGTCGACGGCGACGGCGTGAGCGAGCTCCACGGCGCGGTGGTCCCCCCCCTCGACGCGACCCAGCCCCTCGGACTGTGGTCGACCCACCCCGACGCCTCGGGGGTGCACCAGCCAGGTCTGGTGCAGCCGATGCACGATCTGTCGGTCGCGGGGTTGCACCTGCTGCCCGGCGATCTAGACGGCGATGGGGACATGGATCTGGCCCTGATCGATCCAGTCCGGAACGAGGTCACCCAGATCCTGTCGCTGGGCGAGGGCTTCCAGATCTCGCCCCCCCACAGCCTGCAGCTTGGTCCCGGGCCCTCGGTGGGGGATCTCGACGGTGACGGTGTGAGCGAGCTGCTGAGCGCCACCCTCCTCGGGAGCGCGCGGGCCTGGTCCCTGCGGTCCTCCGAGCCCGAGCTCAAGCTCGAGGGCACGGTGCCCGAAGGGGTCGTGGCCCAGGCCGTGGGGGATCTCGACGGTGACGGTGCACCCGAGTGGATCTTCGCCCGGGGTACGTCGAGCCGGCTCGCGGTGGCCTGGGGCGGAGATCTCCGCCGTCGCGAGGACCTGCGGATCGCGGTGGCCGACGCACGCGATCTGGTCGCGATGGATCGCGATCAAGACGGAGAGGACGAGTTGTTTGTGGTGGATCGCCGCCGGGCGGGGGTCCGCCTGCTGACGAGCCCCCGGCTGCGTCGGGGCCCGTGGGTGGTGCGGCTGAAGCAGGACGGGGCGAGGGACTCGCCCCAGAGCCTCAGCGTCGCCGACGTCGACGGTGATGGCTGCCTCGATGTCGTGCTCCACAGCTTCGCCACCCACGAGCTGGCGGTGGCCTGGGGCGACGATCAGGGGCGCTTCTCGCCCCAGTGGATCCCCGGAGCGGGCGCGGGCCCGGTGGCGGTGGGTCAGCTCGACGACCGACCAGGGCTCGAGATCGCGGTGGTCTCAGGGGAGGTGGTGCGGCTCTTTGGGATCGCCGCTGCCCCGGAGCCCGGACCTACGGCGCCTCCCCCCGAGCCCTAGCCTCGCTCTGCTCCAGGGCTGCTGTGCCCAGCTCCTCCATCAGGGTGTCGCTGCGGTACTTGGTCCGGGCCCCGAGCTCGGAGCTGAGATCGCCGGCTCCGGGGGGGACGAGGACTACCCCCATCAGCGAGGCCTCATCCTCGTCCCTCTGGAACTTGGAGGCATAGACCGACAGCCCTGCGTCCAGCCCGGCCCCCATGGACTCCAGCGCGGGCCGGACCAGATCGTGCCAGTCGTCTGTCTCGATCCCGGGGGGGGGCTCGAACACGGTGATGCACGGATACTCAGAGCAGTCCAGCTCGGCCAGGGCGAGCTTGTCGCCGTGCTCCTCGATGAGCCGATCCACCCGGGCGCGCATGGCCTCGGGGGTGAAGCCCTCGGGCGGATCGTCGGGCCACTCCTGGGGGGTGCCCACGTGGGCCTCGAGCTGTCCGCTGGCGACGGCGCTGGAGAACTTGGCGGTCCTCAGCTGCTCTTGCAGCTGGCCCACCTGCCCCCGCAGCCGGGCGATGGTCTGCTCGGGGGGCTCGTCGGGCTCGATCTGGGGCAGGGTTGTGGCGGTCGCTGCCCGGGCGGGCGGGAGCTGTCGGACCTCCCCCGCCACCAGCGTGGTCGGGCCCGGACCCTCGTGGATCGTGGCGGTGCCCTGGAGCACGGCCACGGTGATCGCGGCGCCGCTTATGGCACCCCCCAACGCTGAGAGCGCTGCCTTCATTGGATCCTCCTCGGTGTCCATCCCCCCTCCACGCGGCAGGGGGTCGAGAGGTTCCGTCGTGATCCGGGCGAGCCCGTCGACCTCGATCCGGAGCCCACCGGAGACGACCTCCACGTGTCCGTCCACGATCTGATCCCCGGCGACGAGGGCCACGGTGGGGATCGGACGCAGGGCCATCGAGCCGACGAGCGCCAGCGCGCCGGCCACCACCAGGGCTCCGATCAGCCGCCGCTGGCCCGGCCAGCCCCGGGTAGAGCGGGCCCCCAGGAGCCGGGCGTCGAGCTCGGGGGGAGGGGACCGCAGGGGCAGCGCGGCCAGCTCCCCGGGCAGCGCTCCGATCCGCTCCCACGCCTCCGCCACCCCGGGCTCAGCCTCGATGCGCTGCTGCAGCGCGTCTGCCTCTGCCTCCGGCAGATCCCCGGACAGCAGGCGCGACAAAGACTCGTACAGCTCGCGGTTCATCGCTGCCTCCCCAGGCGACGGGCTCGGGACTCGGTGGGATCGGCCAGCAGCTCGGCCAGCCGAGCCCTGCCCCGGTGGAGCCTGGACTTGATCGTGCCCAGCGCGACCCCCTCGATGGCGGCGAGCTGTTCGAGGGGGCGACCGTGCAGGTGGTGGAGCACGATCACCCGCCGCTGGGGCTCGGACAGCCGCGCCAGGGCCGCATCGAGCCGGGCCCGGCGGGCCGCGAGATCCAGGGCCTCCTCCGCCTCGGGGGCGACCGAAAGCCCCGCCAGCGGCACGACGACCCCCCTCACCGAGCGCCGTCGGTGGCGATCGATGAGGTGGCGGTGGGCGATGGTGAGCAGCCACCCCCGCAGCGTCGCTGGACCGGCGGGATCGAAGCGGGAAAAAGCCCCCAGGGCCTTCTCCCAGATCTCCTGGTAGGCGTCCTCGGGCTCGGGACACAGCCGCAGGCAGAGGCTCCACAGGGTGGGCCCGTGCTCGGCGATCAACGTGGCAGGATCGTGGGCGATGGCTCCCTCCGGGTGGGGATCACGCACCAAGAGGCGTCAGGTTCCATCGATCCGCCAGCCCAGGAGCTGGCCTCCGAGGAACACCGACAGCGGCGGGCTCCCCTCGACCTCGACGGTGGCGGGGACCTCCCAGGGCCCCCGCACCAGGGCGATCTGCTCCGCCGCGGGGGGCAGGCCGTAGAACGCCCCGCCGTTGAGCGAGACGAAGGCCTCGAGCTGATCGAGGGCCCCGGCCCCTTCGAAGATCTGCGCGTAGGCTGGCAGGGCCGAGGGCGCACAGAACACCCCCGCGCAGCCATGATCGCGCTCCTTGCGATCGCGGCTGTGGGGTGCGCTGTCGGTGCCCGCGAAGAAGCGCGGATCGCCGCTGGTGGCCGCCTCGACCAGCGCCCTTCGATCGGACTCCCGCTTGAGCAGGGGCAGGCAGTATGCGTGGGGACGGAGGCCGCCGGCAAAGATCGCGTTTCGGTTCCACCACAGGTGGTGCGGCGTGATCGTGGCCGCGATCCGGCCTGGATCGTGGCGCCGCACCAGCGCGACCGCCGCCGCGGTGGTGGCGTGCTCGATCACCACCCGCAGCCGGGGCAGCTTGGCCAGCAGGGGCTCCAGTACGCCCTCGAGGAACGCGGTCTCCCGATCGAACACGTCGATCGCGGGATCCACGACCTCGCCGTGCACACAGAGGGGCAAGCCGATCTCCGCCATACGCTCCAGCACGCCCCCGATCCGCTCTAGATCGGTGACACCGTGGCCGGCGTTGGTGGTGGCGTGGGCAGGGTACAGCTTGGCTGCGTGCCACACCCCCGCCGCGTGGCCCTCGGCCAGCTCGTCTGGATCGGTGTCGTCGGTCAGGTAGCAGGCCATCCGCGGGCTGAAGCCGGACGAGGGGGGCAGGGCGTCCTCGATCCGCTGCTGGTAGGCCCGGGCGCCGGCCACCGACGTGATCGGCGGGACCAGGTTGGGCATCACCAGGGCGCGGCCAAAGGCCTGGGCGCTCCAGGGGGCCACGGCGTGCAGCAGGGCTCCGTCGCGCAGGTGCAGGTGCCAGTCGTCGGGGCGTCGGAGGAGGAGTCGCGCGGAGGGCTCGGGGCTCGGGGCCCGGGGGGCCCGGGGGGCCCGGGGGGCTCGGGGGGCTCGGGGGGCGTGGCCCGCTGCTCTGATCGGGCTCGTCGGTTGGGTCGTCCGGGCACCGACCCACTCGATGGCCTGCTGGACCACCTGGAACGATCTCAGCTCCCGCTGGCCCCGCACCGGGCTCGCGTCGTCGGCATAGATCACCCAACCCAGGGCCGCGCCCGAGCGCAGCAGCGACAGGTTGCGGCTGTGGACGCAGGTCCACACGCTCACCGCGTAGATCTCCTGGCTGGGGAAGATCGGCATGGGGTGGTAGCGGAAGAAGGTGACGAGGCCCGGTGTCTGGCTGTAGTGGCTCTCCTCCGCCGCCTGCATGCGCCTGCGCACCTCTGAGCCCGCAAACGGCCTCGGCAGCAGCAGCTCGATCCCGACGTGGGTCGCCAGCCTCCGGCTATTGTTCCCCAGAAACACCCGGAACTGAATGAAGGCCTGAGGGCCCCGGGGATCGCTGAAGTCGAGCTCTGGAGCGCCATAGGGACCCAGCCGTGAGACCGCGATCTGGGGGTGGCGCGTCCTGCGGAGCACGTCCTGGATGTGGACGTGGCCCATCGGGCGGGACTTGCCCGCGATCCGTAGGTAGTAGCGGTGATCCTTGCTCTGGTGGGGCGCCCGATCGCTCGGGGAGATGTCGATGATGTACACCGCGTGCCGGGGTCGCACCCCCGAGCCCGGCCCGTCGGGGCCAACCTCGAACACGTTGCACTGCTGCAGGGGAGGATCGACCACCTGAGGCACGATGTCCTCGAGCCAGGCCCGGGTGCCTCCGCCCTTGAGATCGATCGGCACGCCTCCGTCGATCTCTCCATGATCGTCGATCCCGAGGAAGATCCGCCCCCCGGCCCCGTTGGCGAACGCAGACACCTGCTTCGACAGGGTGATCAGGAAGTGATCAGCGAGGGAGCCGTCTGCGTCGACGACCCAACCCGTGCCCTTGAACTCCTGGAAGTCGTGCTCGTGGGGCTCCAGGGCCTTGAGCATGGCCTCGGTCCAGCGCTGGGGGTGGGCGTCCGCCATGGGGGAAACGTAGGGGTCGATCGCACGGACGGCAACCAACCGGCGTCAGCCGATCGCGGCTCCCCTCGGATGACGAGCGCCGGGCCTGATCTGATCGCCGCTGGACCGGGCGGCACCCCCCCGAGCCGCGATCGAGGCGCTCGTCCGGGAACGAGCAGGCCACAGGGGGATCCCGCAGCGGGGCTCGTCCGGGAACGAGCAGGCCACAGGGGGATCCCGCAGCGGGGCTCGTCCGGGAACGAGCAGGCCACAGGGGGATCCCGCAGCGGGGCTCGTCCGGGCCGGGCTCAGAAGGCGAGCCCGACGGTCCCGTGGGCCCAGATCGCCGGAGTGATCCCCGTGGTGCCGAGGCCCACCCAGCCCGGCCCCCCCCCGGCCCTGGCTGAGGCCTGGAGCCCAAAGGTGGTGTTGATCCAGAACACAGCCGTGCCCACCAGATCACCGCCGGCGGCGAAGCGCCAGGACTCGGTCAGGGTGAGATCGGGGACCACGTAGCCACCTGCCCCGGCACCGAAGCTCAGCAGGCCCCGCCCCCCACAGCCGATGCACAGCGCGTCGGGACGCCAACGTAGGGCGGTGTCGATCGTCAGCGACTGGATCGGGATGGTGGAGGGCCAGGTCACACCGATCTCAGTGCTCACCTGATCTCCGATCCAGGCCTCTCCCCGGGCCGTGATCAGGGTGGGGTAGCCGACCCCCACCCCCACGATGGAGTTGGGGGCCTGGTAGTGCTGGGCTGCCGCTGAGAGACTGGCGAGGAACACAAACATGGTCGCTGCTTACCCGTGTCTTGGAGGGGGGGCAATCGGTCTGAGGCTCGAGGCATGGACGCTCGATCCATCGATCGATGGGACCTTGTGCTTCACCGTCTGCTGGCTCTGTCGAGGGGGCACGCTCCGGGTCGGATGGGACCTCCGCTCCGCTGCCATCGGATAGACTCCCTGAGGTCGCCCGCTCGACAGCTCGGTGCGGTGTGGACATGGATCCTGAAGACCAGGAGAGTCGGGTGGGAAGTTCCGAGGATGGAGAGGAGGCGATCTGGGGGGCGACCAAGCTTGCCCACTCCGACCCCAAGCTCCGCAAGGCGATGGAGCGGCTCGCCTCGGTGAGCGGGACCGACAGCTCATCCCCCCCCGAGCCAGCACAGCCGCCCCCCGGCCGGGCCCCGGACCCCCCGGGTCGGGATCCAGGCGGGGGAGATCTGGGTCCCGTCGAGGAGTTCACGATCTCCCTCGGCGCAGACGTCGTGGCTGCGGCCCTGGAGCAGGCCCACGCCGAACAGCCCGCGCCGAGGGCCCCTGAGCCCCGGAGGGCCAGGGCGGCTCCTCCCGCGGCCCCGCCGGAGCCTCCACCGGGGGCCGATGCGCCGAGCCCTGAGACCATGGCGCTGATGTTCGAGGGCCTGGACGAGGGCAGCGAAGCCCCCCGGGGGCCCTCTCCGGGGGGTGCCGATCCCCGGAGCCACCCGACGACCAAGCCCAGGCGTTCGCTCGCGTCCCGTGAGCCCCGTCCGGCGAGCGCCAACCCCGAGCGGACCCTCCGGCCCCGCACCTCCGAGCCCGAGGGGGGGCCAGCTTGTCCCCGTCCGGCGGGCCCCGCGCCGAGGGCGGTGGCTTCGTCCCCCAGGCCACCCGCGCCTGCCCGGCCCCGCGCTGAGGGCTCGGTGTCGGAGCGCGCCCCCGGTGGCTCCCTCGAGGAGCTGCTGAGCCTCGCCGACGCGCCCCCCGAGGGAGACAGCACCGTGGCGCGCTCCCTCGAGCTGCTGAGCCTCGCCGAGGCCCCACCCATCCGGGAAGACACGGTCAGCGTCGAGGGCTCCTCCGGGCTTCCCAAGGAGCTGCTGAGCTTCGCCGACGCCTCTCCGGTGGGGGAGCCCACCCTGGGCAAGTCCCTGCAGCTGCTGGACGAGCCGCTCGACACCGACGAGGTCGAGCCCCTCCGGGCGGTGCTGATGCCCAACGACTTCATGGAGGAACAGGCCGAAGATCCTCCGGTCTCCTCGAGCCTCGCGCCCCCCGAGCCCTTGGAGCCTCCGCAGCGGGTCCGCCCAGAGCCCAGCGAGGATCCAATCACCACCGAGCTACAAGGCCTGCCCCCGGCCATGCCCGGGGTCGCCGAGGCCTGGGGCGCGTCCCGGCCGCCTGCGCCGCCCGCGCCTGCGGATCCAGAGACCCAGCCCCCCCTCGGGGATCAGTCGACGCGGCAGCTCTCTCCAGAGCAGATCGCCGCTGCCCTCAGGGATCGGTCGACCGAGCACCTCCCCCCGGAGCAGATCGCCGCCGCCCTGGCGAGATCCAAGCCGCTCCAGGCCGAGGTCGGCTCGGTCGAGACCCGGCCCCTGGAGCCATCGGAGATCGACGAGGCCACGGTCCCCCGAGCGCCCAGCCCAAGGCCCCGGCGCCGCGAGTCCTACGCACCCGACGGCGGCAACGCACCACCGGAGGCAGGGGAAGCCCGCGCCGAAGCGCCCAAGCCCGACAAGCCCGACAAGCCCGACAAGCCCGACAAGCCCAAGAGGGAGCGGAGGGAGGAGGGGCCGATCGCGGGCAAGCCCAAGCTCGCCACCGCCGCGGATCTCGGCCTCGGTGAGGACGAGATCCGTGGGGAGCCGATCTTGAAGGTGATCGTCGGCCTCATCGGGCTGGCCATGTTCACCGTGTTCATCCTGTTCCTGGGCGCCCTCGTCGTCGCCCTCCTCTGAGCCCCAGCGCTAGAAGTCGGCGGTGATCAGCCCCTGGCGAGCCTTGTCCCGGGCCCGGGGGGCGTGGTTCTCGAGGCGGAGGACCCCCCGGGGGCAGACGTGGGCGCACATGCCGCAGCCCACGCAGCTGGCTCGGGTGAAACTCTGGTTCGACTGAGCATAGGAGCGCACGTCGATCCCCATCTCGCAGTAGGTGGTGCAGTTGCCACAGCTGATGCACATGTCCCGCTTGACCCGGATCCGGAAGCGCCCGGCCTTCTGGATGATCCCGAGCAGGGCGGCCATCGGACAGAAGTTGCGGCACCAGACCCGGGGCCCCAGCAGTGGGTACAGGCCGGTGCCTACCACGCCGGCGAGCAGGGCCCCCACCACGAAGCCATAGCCCTGCTTGACCTCGTAGGCGAAGCTGGAGAACGCCGCGGACTTGCTGGACAGCAGCTGATCGGCGGCGATCACCCCGGTGGCGGCGAAGGCGACGAGGAGCACCGTGTGCACCGCGAGCCTCTCGAAGCGCCAGGCGCGGGTGCTGGACGAGGTCAGGTGACGCCAGGGATCCCCGAAGGTGTTCGCCAGCGCGCCACACCCACAGATCCAGGAGCAGTACCAGCGCTTGCCGAACGACAGCGCCAGCACCGGGGCCACGACGGTCGCCCCGAGGATAGCGTACACCGCGAGGTAGGTGGGGAGGCCCGCGAGGGTGTGGGGGTACAGGATGTCGTACTTCAGCGGCCATAGATAGCTGAAGTAGAACTCCGGCTGGCCGAGCAGGGGCATCACGAACGGCAGGGTGAACCCGAAGATCGCCTGGATGCCGAAGTTTGTCATGATCCGGAGCCGGTTGTAGCGCGAGCTGCCGTGCCTGCGGAGGTACAGCAGGCCCCCACCACCGACCCCGACGGTGTACAGCAGGCCATAGAGGAACCAGCGGTTGCGTAGCCCCAGGCCCTGGGCGATCGGATCGAGCCAGGAGGTCCAATACAGCACGCAGTAGGAGCCGATGAGGGTGGCCGAGAGCAGCCAGGCGGCAGGCCCTCGGTTCCGCCAGGCCTGGCGGTAGGTGGTCATCAGACCTTCCTGAGCTTGCAGGTGCACGGAGTTCTCCTGGGACCGGGCGGTGGAGCGGGCGGGGCCGGCGGGTCTGATCCCGGTGTTCAGGGGGGGGAGGCCACCGGGGATCGAGCGGAGGCCGGGATCCGCAGGGGCGGGACGAGCTCGGTGTCGAACCGAGCCTCGTCGAGGTGATCCAGCACCCAGGACAGGGGGCGCCGCTCCTCGATCCACCGCACACAGAGATCGTGATCCCAGCGCCGGCCGAGGAAGTTGAACCCGACGACGCGACCCCCGACATGGACGATCCGGGTCGTGGAGCGCACCCGCCCCCGCTCCTCGAAGAACCAGCTCGCCTCGCCCTCGACCCCCATGTTGACCAGGCCGGCGGTGGTGTACTCGATGTCCATCAGCTTGGCGGAGTTGTACCAGGTGCCGCGGGCATAGCGAACCTCATCCCCAAGGATCGCCCGGGCTGCGAGCCGGCCTTGATCCCGGCCGGTGTACCACAGCTGCTCGGGCCGGACCCAGCCGTTGAACCAGCGCACGCTGGCGCAGTCTCCAGCCGCCCACACGCCCTGGGCGCTGGTCTTTAGCTGCTCGTCCACCAGGATCCCGCCGCTGCTGTCGCGCTCGATCCCGCTGCCCTCGAGCCAGCCGGTGTTGGGCACCACCCCGATGGCGATCACCACCAGATCGGCGTCGTGGCCGCCCTGGTCGGTGAGCACCCCCGAGATCCGCCCGTCCGTGCCCTCGAAGCGCTGGACCGACTCCCCGAGCCGGACGTCGACCCCATGGTGCCGCATCCGATCCGCGATCCAGGTGCTCTCCCGCTCATCCAGCGCGATGGGCCAGAACCAGTCCTCCCGGATCAGGAAGGTGGGGGAGAGCCCCGCAGAGAGCAGGGTCTCGACGACCTCGACCCCGATCAGGCCGCCCCCGATCACCACCGGTGTGCGCGCCCGGGTCCCCCGCCGGGTCGCCGCGGCCTCCCTGCGCTGGTAGGGGCTGTCATCGGTGGTGTGCTCTAGGTGGGCCCACTCCCGGGGGGGGCGATCGTGGCCCGTCGACAGGTGCAGCTCGGTCTCGAGCCAGGCCAGATCCTGCAGGGTCACGAAGTGACCGATCCCCTCGAGCTCTCCATAGCCGGGCCAGAAGGGCGTGGGCCGGGGCCTGGAGCCACACGCGATCAGCAGCCGGTCGTAGCTCAGCGGTGGGAGCTTGTCGGACAGCTGCAGCACCCTACGCTCGGGATCGACGGCGGTGACCCGGGCGCGCACGCGCTCTAGCGACAGTCGCTCGTAGGTGCCCCGCTCTAGCGGCTCGATGTCCCGGTGGCACATCTGGCCACACAGCACGTACATCAGCGCGGTCCGGCTGAAGAAGTGGTCGGACTCCTCGCTCACGAGGGTGATCCTGGCCTCGGCGTCGCGCTGCCTCAGGGTCAGCGCCGCCTCCATCCCCGCGATCCCATTCCCGACGATCACAACGTGCATCGCCCCTCCCGGTCGCTCCTCTGTACGCCGGGGGGCCCCAGTGGTTACGCAGCCACGCGATCAGGGATCGTTATGGGCCGGGGGCGACCGAGCCCAGAGCGCCCTCGGGGGCTGGACCGGTCAGCTGACGGTAGGCGCTGGCGAAGAACATCAGCCCTAGGGTGGAGGCGAACATCGTGATCGCGAAGCCCCCCAGCTGGAGCAGGATCGAGACGGGATCGGGCCCCAGCGAGCTGCCCTGCTGTGCGTACAGCTGAGCGCCGATCGACAGCACCTGGCCAGGGAGGGTCAGCAGGTTGAGCAGCAGCAGCAGCGCGACCAGGGCTCCCCAGTGGTGCGCGGTCACCTCCCAGGACGCCTGCAGGGCCTCGAGGGGGCCGAGATCACGCTCCACCATGAAGTAGGGGGCGATGAAGACCCGGACCGTCACGAGGGACCACAGCAGCATGGGGACCCCGGTCTTCAGGGCCTGCATGACAGGATCGGGCTGCTGGCCCTGGGCGATCCGCTCGAGATCGGGCCACATCAGGCCCACCACCACCAGGACGATCGGGCTATAGATCAGGAATAAGCACAGGGAAACACCCAACATCCGGAAGAACGCGACGGAGAGGTGTTCGAAGCCCACGAACAAGGTGCCGATCTGACCCCGCCCGTCGATGGCCTGCAGGATGAAGGCGTAGAACCCCCACATGAGCACGGGCGCGGCGACGAAGAAGCCGACACAGGTGCAGCAGGACAGGTAGAGCGTCAAGACGAACAGGAGGTTGACGACGACGATCTGCAGGAAGTTCGCCAGCGCGGCGCCCACCCCCTCGGAGATCGCACGGCCCAGCTCCAGCGTGCCCTGGGGAGGGCGCGCGGCCTCGGGAGCTGGAGAAGAGAACTCGTCCATGGGGAACCTCACGCTGCAGGGTCAGGGAACCCGGCGTCGGCCCGCCGTCAACGACGAGGCCCCCGGACGAGTGGTCCGGGGGCCATGGCCCAGCCTCAGCCCTCGTCGGCGCCGGCGCTGAGATGTCAGGGGGCACGGAAGCCGAAGGGGACACCCAGCGGGGAGTCCTTGAGCCGGATCTCTCCCCGGACCTCCTCGCCCGAGGCCGCGGGCTCGGAGAAGGTGGCGAACAGCTCGGTGTGGCCCCCGCACTGGGCCGACGCGATGGCCTTCGCAAGGGCGGGCAGATCGTCGACGGAGTCGACGTAGCCGTAGTAGCCTCCGGTCTCAGACGCCAGCCTGCGGAGATCGTCGACCGCGCTGGCGTCGATCTCGTCGCCTACATCGGACGCGGGGCCGAAGCCGATGGTGTTCACCGGGATCTGCATCTCCAGGGCGAGCTCCACCACCACGGTGGGGAGCCGATCGCTGGTGGTGTCGGCGCCGTCGGACATCACGACGATCCCCCGGCCGATCTCGGTCGGATCCTTCTCGCTGAAGGAGGTCGCCGCGTCTCCGTCCAGCGCCACCAGCGCCTCGTAGGTCCCATCCCACAGCGGAGTGCCCTCGTACGAGCCCAGGGTGTCGGCTGCGCTGGAGACCTCGGCGGGATCGGTGGTCCACTCCGACAGGAGCTGAGTGTCCTCCATCCCGGGGCTGGTGCCGTTGGAGCCGAACTCCATCAGGGCCATCCGCCACTGGGTGTCGCCACAGCGAGCCAGCTCCTCAGCGAGGGCCTTGGCGGCCTCGACCCGGAGCCGACCCGGATCGGTGGGGCAGCCCAGGCACTGATCGGTGGCCTCCATCGAGGCCGAGCCGTCGACCAGCAGGACGAAGGAGCCCTCGGCGTGGCCAGGGACCTCCTCCCAGTCACCCTCCTCGACCTCCTGACCGTCGTCGGGGACGACCTCGATCAGATCGCCGGGGGGGGTGACCGGGATCTGCTGATCGTCGCTGGCGCCGAGGGCGAGCTTGACCTTCCCGTAGTCCTCCGAGGCAGGATCGCTGAAGCCCTCCGCGGGGATGATCCCGAGCAGATCGAGATCTGCAAGGGTCGCCAGGAGCTGACTGACCGCATCACAGCCCGCCAGGCCCAGCGCCAACCCGAGACCCAACACCATCGTCGATCTGCGCATCTTCCACCTCTCTCGCGGTTTGGCACGGTAGACGTTTACCGCGCCGACGCATTCGAGGAAATGTCTCAGCGTGTCCACAGACGCCTCGTTGCGTCTGTGGAGGGAATCCTAAACATATGTTCAGGGTGGCGCCCCCCAAGAGGAGCACGTAGGGTCCGCCGATGCTGAACGCCGCACGAGACCTCTGGCAGTGGACGGTCGAGCACCGCTGGCTGCTGTTCCTCACCACCGTGGCCGCGTTCGGCCACCTCCACTACGATCAGCACGGCCCACCGGCCAAGCTGCTGATCCTACCGTCGCTGGCGGTGATCATCTTCCTGGTGGTCCCGTGGGCCGCGGCCCTGATCCACGACGTCAGGGACAAGCAGGCTGTCTCAGTCGCGATCCTCGGTGGCCTGATCGCCCTGGCGCCGGCGATGTTCTGGGCCCACGGCAACACCCTGATCGCGGTGTCTCCGGAGGGCATGTGGGGCTCGGGGCCCAGCGCACGAAGGATCCTGGCGGATGATCCCATGCCGCTGGTGGTGGGGGCCCTGGTCGGGCTGGGCCTGATCCTGCTCGCCTCCTGGAAGGGTAAGCTCGACCTCCACGCCTGGGGGCTGGGCCTCGGGGACGTGCGGTGGTGGAGCCGGCCGGTCTTCATCCTGCTGGCGCTGATCGCGATCGGGATCCCCCTGACGGCGTGGTTATTTCCCGAGTTCGTCTCGTACTACCCTCGGTATGTGCCGGCCCGGGTCCGACCCGACGTCGTCGCCCTGCTGCAGTACCAGCTGGCGATGGGGATCTACATGTTCTGCTGGGAGTTCTTCTTCCGCGGCTTCATGCTGTTCGGCTTGATGCGGTACATGGGCCCCGCGCCGGCGATCCTGATGCAGGCCTATCCCTTCTTCCTGCTTCACGACGCCAAGCCAGAGCCAGAGCTGATCTCGAGCTGGTTCGGGGGGATCGGGGTGGGCTGGCTGGCGTGGCGCTCGCGCTCCTGCTGGCCCTCGTTCCTGCTCCACTGGATCATGTACATGACCATGGAGCTCAGCGCCTTCGTCCTGCGGCACGGCTACCTGTAGCGACCCCAGGGATCGCGGGCGTGCATCCCTGCACCGCACGCCCGCCGCCGCTCCGCCAGGGCGCGCAGCCCCCGCTCTAGGGTGAGATCCAGCACGACGACATCGATCCTGGGCTCTCAGGCGGGCCCGCAGCGCAGAGGTGATCCGCTGGAGCTCGACGAGCAGCGCAGGGGTGATCCGCTGGATCTCGACGGGCAGCGCAGGGGAGCGGGCGCTGCCCCGGCCCTCGGAGGCACCGCGGGCGCGACCCCGCCGGGGGCGCACCGCACGGATCCCACATCCGCCAGACCCATCCGGCGGCCACCAGCGGATGAGCCTATGCCCCCACGGTGTTAGCGGTTCCAGCTTGGAGGGTTCATGTCCAGCGTGTTCTTGCTGCTTGCTGTTCTGGGGGGGTGTGGCTCGTCCTCCGATCCACCGGCCCAGGACGGGGCGGCCACCAAGGCACGCAAGGCCCCGGGGGAGGCCAGACAGGCCAAGGGCAGGCCTCAGAGGGGGGCGAAGGCCGGCGGTGCCCGGGCCGCAGGCGCCGGGGCCCCCCAGGCCCCCCTCGCTCCGGTGGGGGCAGCGGGGCCGGTGCTCGGCACCCTCAGGCTCGTCGTCACCGGAGGTGCTGCGGACGAGGGGGCTCCCGCCGGAGCCGAGCCCGCAGCGGCGGGCACCGAGCCCGGAGGGCAGCAAGCAGCCGACGTAGCCGCGACCCCTGCGGGCACGGCCCCGGCCGGGGCTGGCGGCGCCCAGGCCAGGGCGAAGCCCCAGACCGCGGCGAGCCTGGTGCTCAGCTATGGAGAGGGTGGAGAGACCGAGGTCGCGCTGGGCAGCGTCGACGGCACCTGTGACCAGATCGAGCCCGTGCTGGTGGGTCCCGAGGGCAAGCAGCAGCTGCCGCTGTGGGCCGTGCGCTGTGGCGAGGCGGGCGAGGCGGCGAACCTGTATATCCTCCAGATCGGCTCCAACATCTCGGTGGTCCGCGAGATCCCCTCCTCGGGGGAGGGGGTCCCGATCCGCTATCGCCCCGTGAAGCGGGTGCCCCTGGTCAAGGGGGCCCAGCTGAAGCGTCGGTCTTGAGGATCCCATGATCGCACTGCTCGTCGTGAACGTGGCGTGGGCGACCCCCAGCGCGGGCGAGCTGCAGGCCGCCTGGGAGCGCTGGCGCCCCAAGCTCGACGCCCACGCGGTCTACCCCTTCCGCTTCTCCGAGCAGGAGTGGGCGAAGCTCGCCGAGGGTAAGGTGGTCCGGCGTCGGGAGCGCCTCGCAGGCACCGATCGGGTGCTGGGCGTGGTGTGGTCCCCCACCGATCTCGACACCACCTGGGTGGCTGTGCAGGATGGCCACGGAGAGGTCGTCGATGGGTTCACCGAGATCCTCCTGCCCGGCTCCAGCTTCCAGCACAAGGTCGTGTTCCAGCGCATCGAGCTGCCCTGGCCGCTGGCGCCGCGGCAGTGGGTGATCGAGGTGACCAACAACCGCGCCCTGAAGTCCGCCACCCAGGACAAGATCTGGGAGCGCACCTGGAAGCTCTCGGATCGCCGCGATCTGGCCGAGCTGCCCAAGAACGGTGTCTGGCTCGACGTCAACGAGGGCGGGTGGTTCTTCGCCGAGGCCGGCGGCGGCACCCTGCTGGGCTACCACGTCCGCACCGTCGTCGGCGGGATCGTGCCCGACGAGGTCGCGACCCGCTGGTCGTTCTCCACCCTCGCCGGGATGCTCCAGCGGGTGGTGGATCGGACCGACTGGATCCGGGGGCACTACATCGCGGATCACGAGCCGATATCGAGGCCAGGGGAGACGGAGATCCCCCGGTTCGAGGCGCCCTGATCCATCGGGGGGATCGCCGCGCTACAGTGGGGGCATGTCCGACGAAGACACCGATCGTTCTCCCGATCCCAAAGCCTGGGGGGCCCTCGATCCCGAGGCCCGCCGGGAGCAGATCGCCCAGCGACACCCCGAGGGCTCCGATCCCCTGCACCCCGAGGGCTACCCCCGGGCGTTCCATGTCGGTCTGCACGTGGTGGTGGAGGATCAGCTCGCCAGCGGTCACGCCGCCACACGCCGCGCTCTAGAGCGCCTGACCTCCGCAGGCCTGCGCCGCCACGCCGCCATGCACGCGATCATGGACACCATGCTGCCATCCCTGATCCAGCCCGGAGCCTGTGACGAGGCCACCTACGCCGACGCGCTGGACGCGTTGGATGCCGCTGAGTGGCTGTCGCGCAGGCTGCTGCCCCCCGGTCCCTGAGGGCCCCGGAGCTGCGCGGACCCGGGCCGCACAGGCGCACACAACCCGCGTCAGTGCAGCCGTTGGCCCCGGAGACATGCTGGAGCTGCACGGACCCGGGCCGCACAGGCACGCACGGGATCGGGGCCCCACCGCTCGGGGTCCTGCAATCCAGCACGAGAGCGGGGCCTGGTGGTCCGGCTGTACAAGATCGCAGGGCCCGACGGCGAGG
>DRPG01000529.1 GCA_011376105.1 Deltaproteobacteria bacterium | reverse complement strand
TCGCAGAGCTCTCCTCCAAGCTCATCGACGCACAGCGGAGGGCGCAGGAGCTCGCTGTCAAGGCCATCGAGGGCGCGTCCAACGAGACCTCCTTCGTCGCCATCAAGGAGATCGCCCTCGAGCAGGCAAAGGCGCAGTCCAAGCGGTAGCCAGCGCGAACCGAGGCCGGGCCCCGGGCCGGCTTGCAGGCCCGGCCCCTGCAGCCCCCCTGCAGCCGCAGGGGGGCTGCCCTGCTCAGCGACCTCACACAGAGATCGACGGGCCGGGCACCTGGTCCCGGGTCCCACCTCGACGAGCGACCCGTTGTCCTGGGGGAGGCCCAGCATGCCCACGGATCTCCCGGTGGGATCGAAGGATCCAGATCTCTGGCTGGCGTCTTGATCCCAGACCGTTTACCTACAGCGGGAATGTGATAAGGTCTTCACGTTTGGGGCCATGACACCACAGCCGTCATGGTGATCCAGACAGGCTCACCACGGGGAGAGAGCCGCCCTGGCTGCCGGTGAGAGGGCAGCCAGGGCCTTGCCGCGTCCCTCACCAGGGGATGATGTCCGGGCCCAGCTGCTCCGCGAGGCGATCGAGGTGACGGCGGAGGGTGTTTCGGTGCAGCCCGAGCAGCCGGGCGGCGGCGGCCCGGGTCGGGGCTTGGGCGTGGAGCTGCTCGAGGTGGCGTGCAGCGTCTGTGCGGCTCACCTGCCCCGAGGTCACCCGATCGAGGAACCGTCTCCAGCCCCCCCCGTCGGCCGGGACCCCGCGGGGTCCCGCGATGGCCAGCAGCCGCACCACCTCCTCGATCACAGGCCGCACATGGGCTGGGGTGACGGTGGGTCGGTGGCGCCTCAGCCCCGCCTGAGGCGATCGGAGGGGGATGTGGCCCGCAAACATAGACATCGCCCCGTCGATCCGCAGCAGCCCCACCGCGCGCCCGCCCTGGACCACCGGCACCGTGCCTACGTTCTCGGCGGTCACGCCCAGGGCGTCCTCCAGGGGGGGCCAGCCGAGGAAGCCATCGGAGCTGATCTCGTGCCGACGCGGGTAGATCGGCGCGCTGAGCAGGCGGAGCTCCCGGGCGTCCAGCCGCTCGGCGGTGTCCAGGGCCAGGGGTGGGGGGGGCTCGGGCCGGGACCAGGCCTCCAGCCGCAGCGTCCGCTCCTGGAGCGTCCACAGGGTGATCGCCCGGGCCGAGCACCAGGCCGCCAGGGACCGACAGAGCCCGTCGAGGCGTCGGGGGCCCGACAGCTCGCGCAGGACCTCCTCCCGGACCCCCTCCCGCCACTGCTCCAGGCCCTCCTGGAAGCCCCGCACCACGTCCTCGTGGATCCGCATGGCCACCGCCGCCTGTCGAGCCCGACGATCGCTGCTCGAGCGCGCACACTCCTGGGGAGAGGACCACCGTGGGTGGATCGTGCGCCCACAGAACCGCACCACCAGGTTCCGCCCGCTGGGGGACAGGGATCGCGGCAGGCGCTGGGCGGTGAACACCCAGGGCCCCCGGCGCACGCACTCCACCAGCCCTGCGTCGGTGAAGCGCTCCGCGAGGAAGGGGCCCTGCGCGCCGGGCTCGTCCAGCGCGTCGTCGTCGAAGCCCAGATCGCGGTAGCGCTCCCGCAGGGCCGCCCGATCCTCTAGGTCACGGACCACCACCGGCCGCCCCCGGGGATCCACCGCGGGGGTGGCGGCCCACGAGGCGGTGAGCCCGTAGCCCACCGCCTCGATCGGGGGCTTGCGGAGGATCAACCCGGCGTCGTAGGCGTACGCCGTGGTCCCGTGGCTGCCCAGACACCACACATACTCGTCGTCAGGATCCGGGAGGAAGATCCCCACCGTCGCGACCTCGAACGTCCGGGCAGCGTCGTCGGCCCAGCTCCGGACCTGCTCGCTGACCCTGAGCGTGACCTCCTGGGCGTTGACCGGTCGATCGGCGCCTCCGGAGGACCAACCGTGGGCCTGCCGGGAGAGCAGCAGCTCCACCACCCCGTCCCAGTGGCTCCAGTACCAGTCCGCCCGCAGCAGGCCCCCCAGCCCGAGGAACACCCAGCCGGTGGCGGGGTGGGACAGCAGCCAGTCGACGGGGGCGGCCCCGGGTGCGGCGACGAACACCCCCAGCCCGGCCCGACGCCCCCCCAGGCAGAGATCCACCAGCAGGCACGGCGGCTCGTCGTCACAGCGATAGGTGCGCGGGATCTCTCCGGGCTCGATCCGATCTGCCTCGGCAAAGAAGGAGGCGATCCGAGCCTCGAGCCAGCACCGATCGACTCGCCCCGCCAGCTCGGCGCGCAGCTGCTGGATCCGGGGCGCCCGGGGCGGCCACGGCGCGAGGGAGGCGACGCCACGGACCGAGGCGGACGCCTCCAGCCAGGCGCCGGAGACCAACGCGAGCCCCACGAACCCCACCGCCTCCAGGCGCTGCTGCAGCTCCAACAGCGCCCGCTGGCGCGTGCCCCCGTCCCGGTGCGAGGTGCGGACCCACTCCGCGACGAAGTGGGCAGGGACAGGGCTGCCTCCGCTGGCCCAGGGCGAGGGGACTTCTATGAACGAGGATGCACCCATTGGTGCATCCTAGTGCATGATGGTGCACACGTGGTGCGTTGAAGGGGCAGCCCTCATCGCCTACTCCAGTCCTGGAGGGCCGATGCTCTACGACGCGTTGTTCACCCTAGATCTCCCCCAGGAGGTCGGCCCTCCGTTGGCCACGGGCTTCTGGGATGGGCTCGAGCGCTTCCTGTTCCTGGGGAGCTGGGCGCGACGGATGGCCACGACCTCGGTGTCCAACGCAGCGGTGCTCGCCGGCACCTATGCTGCGATGCGGCGGCTGGGGCAGCACCCCACGCTCGAGGTGACCGATGACGCGGGCGAGCTGCTGGATCTGTCTGCGGTCCCCGAGGACTGGGGGGGAACCCCCGATCCGATCGTGGACCTGCTCCCGCCCCGCTGGACCACGGAGCCCTGCGACTTTCGACTGCGTGCGTCGTGGAGCGCCGACGGGTTCGCGACGGTGATCGTCGTGCGCCACACCCCCCGGCACGACGCCGAGCAGACCGCGGTGGTGGGCTCGGTCCGGGTGCTGTGGGTGCCCGAGGCCCTCGGGCCGGAGCTGGTGGCCCGCCTCGAGCGACCGGGGGCCCCGGAGACCCTGGCCCGGCTGCTGCGGATCCACGGCGAGCGCCTCTCAGACGAGCTGCTCCACCTGCTCCAGGAGCACCCAGGGGGCCAGGGGGCCCACCGTGGCAAGATCGTGATCCCCCTCGAAGGGGAGGGTCCGGGGGGCTTCCAGGAGCTGTGGCGGGGCTTCCCCGACGAGGCGATCGAGGCGGTGCCGGTGATCCGGGACGCGCTGAGCGGGTGGTGGCCCGCCCTGTCACCGGATGGGATCGAGGGCCGGGTCCGCGACGGCCAGTTCGTGCCGGTGGCCGAGGTGACCCATGCAATGTGAGCGCTGCGACACCTGGACCTCGCTGGAGCGCTGCCCGATCTGTGGCGACCGCGCCCTGCATCAGCGGATCCGCTACCGCCGACGGCTCCACCAGACCCTCCGGGGCTGGCTCCTGCAGGGCCTGCTGGACGAGGACACCCACGAGCGCATCCGGGAACAGCTCGCCCGGGAGGTGCGCTCGCTGAGGGAGCGCCAGCTGGAGCTGTCCCGCCCCAGCGCCGCCGAGCCCGGAGCCGCCGAGCCCGGAGCCGTCGGGGCCCAGGAGATCCGCACCACGGGGCCACACGGGGCCCCGGGGACGGCGCCGGGCCCCGAGCCGATCGAGGCGCCGGCCCCGGAGCCATCCCCGGAGCCATCCCCGGAGCCATCCCCGGAGCCATCCCCGGAGCCGGTGGTGCCGGTGCCCTGGCCCACCCCACGGGCCGCGAGCCGGCCCGCGGGGCCCGGCCTCGACGCCTGGCTCCGACAGAGCGTCGGGTGGCTGGTCGGCGCCAGCCTCACCGTCGTCGGCAGCCTCTACCTCGCGGGCACCCTGTGGGGAGGCCTGTCCAGCGGCTGGCGCACCGCGCTGACCGTGGGCTTCCTCGCGGTGTGGTCCCTGGGCTTTGGTGCGGCGGGTCGACGCATGCTCGCCCGGGGGCTCCAGCCCGGCCGCTGGCTGATCGGGGTTGGGGCCGCGTTGGCGCCGATCCACAGCATGGCCGCCGCCGCCCTGTGGCCCCACCCCTCAGCCCTGATCGGCCTGCTCGCCGTGGCCGGGATCCAGGGCTGGGCGCTGGCCCGGGCCACCGACGATCTGGTGCCTGGGGCCGGCCGACGGCTGTGGGTGCCCTGGCTGATGCTGGCGCTGACCGTAGGCCTCGTCCCGCTGGGGCTGGGGCTGGGGCTGCCCACCCTGCTGCTGGTGGTCTGTGCCTGGGCGCTGGCCACCCTGAGCCCGGGCACCGACAGCGCCCCCCGGGCCTCGGTGGCGGCCCTGATCAGCCTCACCTGGCTGATCCATCCCCTGCTGGGGGGCCTCGAGGGCGTGGTGGAGCTGGCCGCACCCCTCGCGGTGTGGTCGGGGCTGGCGCTGTACGCGGATCTGGCCCTGGCGCGCTGGCGCGGCCTGCGCCGGGTCGGGCTCGAGGGCTGGCGCGGGGTTGGGGTCGGGGGCCTCGGCGCCCTGGCCCTGGCCGCCACTCTCCCGTCGTTTGCGCCCACCCCCAGCGGCTGGGGGGTCCTCGCGACCTTCGCCCTGGTGGGGGTGGTGGCCCTGGCGGCGGCCCTGGCCTGGCGGCGACCCGCCCTGATCGGGATCACCCTGTTGTGCACCCTGGGCTTGGGGCTGACGCTGCCGAGCCTGGCCCGGGGGCTGGTCGCTGCGCTGTCCCACAGCGCGTCGCTGAGGCTGGGCTACGGTGGAGGCGTCCTGCCCCTGCCCTGGCGGGCGCTGACCCTGCTGCCGTGCCTGCTGCTGTGGCTCGCCGGGGCCCGGTGGATCCCCCGGACGGGCTGGCGCCAGGCCCCCGCCCTGCGAGAGCAGATCCGACGCTGGACCGCGGGGGTGGCCTTGGCCCTGCTGCTCATCGCCCAGGGAGAGCCCGGCGATCCGCGGCCATTCCTGCTCGCTGCGCCGCTGTACGCCGCCGTCGGGCTGCTCCGTCCCCGGCTCGAGGTCGACGAGGACGTCGACCGGCTCCTCGCGACCGTCCCCGTCCTGATCGGCACGGCGTGGTGGGTCCACCTGGTGGTGTGGCTGCAGCTGCCGCCCCTCGTCGGCCAGCTCGTCGTGGCCCTGTGGCTCGTGGGGACCGTCGTCGCGTGGCCGGATCGCCGGATCGCGGGGATCGCGGGGATCGCGGGGGTGTCCCTGCTGTGGATCGGCTCGCCGAGCTGGGCGCTGGTGGGCTGGGGCACGGTGATCGTCTCGGCCCTGCTCAGCGACACGGTGCAGTGGCACGGTGCCCGCCCCTGGGCCCTGGGGATCGGTCCCGCCCTCGTCCTGATCGGCGCCACCGCAGAGGCCCTGTCCCTGCCGGCTGAGCTGGGCCCGTGGCTGCTGGTGGGGATCACCGGCGCGCTGGCGGGGGCCAGCACCCAACGGCTGCGGGCGGATGATCCCCAGGGCACCCACGCACTGCTGATCTCCGCAGGGATCGGCCTCGGGCTGGCGGCGATCGGTGGGGCCGGCCTCGACGATCCAGCCCGCCTGGCGATCCGGCTGCCACTGGCGGCCCTGCTGCTGTGGTGGAGCCACGAGCGGCGCGATCGCACCTGGGCTCCGGGCCTTGGCCTCGCCCTCGCCCTGGGGATCGCCGAGTCGGTCTGGCGCAGGGCCGGGCTCCTCGTCGACGATCCCGTCGCAGCCCTGGGGATGGCGTCGCTGACGCTGGCGCTGCTCGGGCGTGCGCTGCGCCCCAGGACCGACTGGCTGGGGACGGGGGTCGGCGCCCCCGCCCGGTGGGTGGCCTGGGGGCTCGTGGGGCTCGGCGTCGTGGACGCGACGGTCCGGGGCCTCCCCTGGGATCCGAGCCTGGCCTGGATCCTGACCTACATCGCCGCGACCTGGCTCGTCG
Organism: Deltaproteobacteria bacterium; assembly: GCA_011376105.1. Taxonomy (GTDB): domain Bacteria; phylum Myxococcota_A; class UBA796; order UBA796; genus DRPG01. Next base: position 5,197 of record DRPG01000529.1, on the reverse strand, counting down.
TGGGCCGCCCCACCCCCCCCGACGGGCCCATGAGGCCGGAGGCCCCGCTGCTTGTCGCGATCCTCTTCGCGGGGTGGGAGCTGCTGTCTCATCGGCGGGAGGCTCCAGCCTGGGTCGCGGTGGCGCTCAGCCTCGCCTGTGCCTCCACCGTGCTCCCCGCCGGGCTGGCGCTGGGCCTGGTGGCGGTCCCCGGCGCGGGCACGCTGGCGATCGTGGCCTCGGCCGCCCACGGGCTGTTCCATGGCCCCACGGGGGCGGGCTGGATCGGGCTGTCCGCCGCGGCCGTGGCGCTGACGCTCCGGGCTCAGCGAGCCCCCGGGCTGCGTGCACCCGCCGTCGGGGCCCTGCTCGGGGTCTCCCTGCTCGCCCTCGAGGGGCTGCTGCACCCCGATCCGGTGATCCACCTGCTGCTGGCCACCGGGATCGGCATCGCCCTGGTGCGGCTGCCGGTCCCCTGGCACGAGGCCTCGGCTCAGGCCGGCGATCTGGTGGTGCTGGCGACGATCCCCGCCCTGGCCCTGTGGGTCGTCCTCGGCGGCGCCCCCGGCCCCCTCGATCTCGTCGCCGCCTCCGCCGCGGCGGTGCACACCGGCGCACAGCGGCGGTGGTGGCTCGCCCGGATCGCCGGGCTCACCGCGCTGGCCTCGGCGCTGCTGTGGCTGCAGGCCCCGACGGAGCTGTGGGCCCTGTCGGGCACCGTGGCCCTGATCGGGCACCGCCTGGCGTTCGGGGACTCCGACGAGGTCCTGCGCTGGCTTCACCGCCTCTCCGCCCTGGGGCTGGGGGGGCTGCTACTCCTCGACAGCGGGACGATCCCGGTGGCCCTGTGCTGGCCCGTGCTGGCCTGGCTCCTCGGGCCGGCCCTCGTGCCCGCCGGCTTCGCCGCGGCCAGCGTCCACGCCGGGCTGGCCACCTCGATCCCGGCCTGGGGGATCGGGCTCGGTGCAGCCGCGCTGGCGGTCCGTCCCGGGGATCGAGTGGGCGCTGCGGTCCTCGGCGGGCTGATCCTCGCCGGGCTCGGGGCCACCTTCGTCGATCTCCGCAGCCTGGAGCTGGGCGTGGTGGTGGCGGCCGCTGCGGCCTGGCGGTGGCACCGCCCCGGGCCGGCCGGCGACTGGATCGCCGCCGCGATGGCGGCCATCGCCCTCCCCGCCGCCCTGCTCCCCGACACACCCCCGCTGGATCAGATCCCCTTCCACGCGCTACGGGCCCACCTGCTCCTGCTCATCGCCGGCACCACCGCCCTGCTGGTGCAGCCCCCGGGCCGGCCCGGCCGCTGGGTCGCGGGGCTCCTGGCCCTGTCGGGTGCGCTGCTGCTGGCCCTGCTGGGGATCCAGGCCGGAGCGCTGGAGATCGCCTCAGCCCTGCTGCTGGCGGTGCTCGTCACCCTCACCATCTCCACCAAACACCCCTGGTCCCTGGGGTTGCTGGCCCTGGCCACCGCCTCGGCCCTGCTGCTGCCTGGCGGATCGGGATCGGGGGATCACCTCGTGCTCGCGCCGGTGATCTTGACCACCGTCGCCGGCCTGGCGATCGCCCGCCAGCGCGGGGACGCCGACGTGTCGCTCGCCCTGGCCTGGCTCGCCCCCTGGCCGCTGTGGATCCTCGCCGGGGACAGCGGGGTGCTGGCGGCACAGCTGGCGCTGGTCGCAGGCGCCGCCGCGCTGCGGGCGCGCCCCGAGGTGGCCGCCGTCACCTCCTGGATGGCCCTGATCGCGGCCGCCGGGGCTACGTTCCCCGACGCGACGGCGCTGCAGCTCGTCCTCACCCTCGCCCTGGCCTGGGGCCTCACCGCCCACGCCCCCTGGACACACCGGCTCCTGCGGGGGCTGCTGCCCGTCGCAGGGCTGGTCGTGGGCGCCAAGCTGGGTCCGGTGGGCTGGGGGACGCTGGGGGTGGCGACGGGGGCCGAGCTGCTCCGGGCCCTGCGCGCTCCCCAGCCGACGCAGCTGTGGGTGCCCCTGGCCCATGGTGCGGCGGTCGGGATCGCCCTGCGCTGGCTAGGCCCCCTCGCCGGCGTCCCGATGGCGCTGGTCGTCCCCTCGGCGGTGGGCCTGGGGATCGGGCTGGAGGCCGCAGCGGTGCTGCTGGCCCAGCGCCGTGGCCGGCCCTGGGCCCGGCCCCTAGAGCACGCTGCAGCGATCCTGGTGCTGGCCGTGGTGCTGCACTCAGCCCTCGAAGGGTTGCCCCCTACCCTGGGGCTGGCCGCCGCCGGAGGCTTCTTCTGTGGTCGCCACGTGCTGCGCACGACCCTGTCGGATCTGCTGATCGGAGTCGCGCTGCTCGACGCGATGGCCACCCTCGCGGCCCTGCGCAGCGGGATCGAGGATCCCTTCCTGTACGTCGCGCCCGTCAGCCTCTCCGCCCTGATCGTGGCTCAGCGCCTCCGGGGCACCCTCGATCCCCGGGCGGTGGCCCTGCTGCGCTACACCTCCGCTGGCTCGCTGTACGTGACCTGCTTCGGGCAGGTGGTGATGGATCCCTCGTACACCCTGCTGCTGGTGCTGCTGTCGCTGGCGGGGATCGGCGCGGGGCAGCTGCTGCGCGTCCGGAGCTTCCTCCACCTCGGGGTGGGCTTCCTCGGAGCGGCCCTGTCCTGGAACCTGCTGCGGTTCGGGCTGGCCCACAGCGCCTTCTGGGCCCTGTACCTCACGATCCTCGGTGTCGGGGTCCTGGGGCTGATGGTGGTGCTGACCACCCAGCGCGAGCGGGTCCTCTGGCTGCGGGAGCGCCTGTCGACCCACCTGTCCTCCTGGGAGGGCTGAGGGGCCGGGGGAGGGCCGGGGGAGGGCCGGGGGAGGGCCGAACGGTTACCCCTGGGATCCATGTTCGCTGGCGCCCTGCTGCTCTCCCTCACCACAGGCTCCGGCTGGGCGAGCCCCCCCGAGCCCGGCGCGGGTGCAGCCCGGGCGGCCCTGGCCCTGGCGGGGACGGGTGCCGCAGCGCTGGGCGCCCTGTGGTTCTTCGAGGGCGGGGTCCCCGGGGCCGGGGATCCGGGGATCGCCCTGATGGGGGCTGGGTTCACGGGGCTAGTGGGTGCCACCGCGGGGGCGGCGATCCGCGCGAGCGCCGACGGCGAAGGTGCGTTTGCCGATCGGGTCTCGGCTCCCCTGATCAGCGCAGGGCTGAGCACCTGGGGCAGCCCGTTCCTCGGAGAGAGCGATCCGGCCACGGGCACCCTGGCGCTACAGCCCCGGATCTGGCTCTCGGATCACCTCCGCCTGAGCCCGGCCACCTCGATCCAGGGCCTGCTCGGCCGGCGGCTGCAGGTCGAGACCCGCCCCCAGGGGGGTCTCGATCCGATCCTGGCCACGTCGGGCTGGGGCCTGGACGCAGCCTGGGAGCTGCGCTGGTACCCCGGTGACGGCACGGATCGCACCACCGGTCTCAACCAGCTGGAGCTGATCACCGGCCCCGCCGTCAGCCTCCGCCTCGAGCACCTCGACTACCTGCAGGTCGGTGGCCGGCGCGCCCTGCGCCGGGGGCAGCTGGTGCCCCTGACCCTCGGCGCGCGGTGGAACCTAAGCGAGCGTCAGCGCTACGAGCTTGTGCTGGGGCACCGCCTCGATCTGTTGGCCTGGTCCGACGGGGTGGGGGGCCCCTGGAGCAGCGAGCTCGCCCCGGGTCCCCTGTTCCTGATCGCCCGCTACGACGTCCAGCTGCCCCACCCCGGCCCCATCCTCGGCCTCGACGGGCGCTCCAGGCTCCGCCTGAGCTACACCACCTCCCGCTTCGACGGTGTAGGCATCGACATCGGGCCGGTCATCGGCTACCTCGGCCCCCTGACCCTGTCCTGGGACGCCGAGCTCCAGCCCCCCGGAGCTCAGCTCGCTCTCTGGCTGGGGCTGAGCGCCACGGTGGCCGAAGACAGCACCCTGGCGCTGACGCTGGGGCTGGTGCCCCGCCGGAGGGGGCCGTGAGCCTGCTCGCGTCCATCGCGCTGGGGACAGGCTGTGTGCGCCCTGAGTGTGCGCTGCCCGACTACTCGACCTCCGAGTGTCGGGTCCAGGCCGAGGCCCTGCTGGCCCTGAACACCGACGCCTCGGGGGTCGAGCTGCGGTTCCAGGATCCCGGCTCCACCCAGACCGCCAGCTGGTCCGCCCTGGGGCTGGTGGACACCGGGCCGGACGGTCGGCTGATCGCCCGGGTGGCGACCCTGGGGGGCTTCCGACTGAGCCTGCACCGGAACACCTCGCAGGCGAGCCGGGTCACGGTGGAGCTGACCAACGTGCACCCCCTGATCGAGCCCCTGGAGGGCCAGATCGAGCAGCACGGCCTGACCCGGGTCCTCGATCTAGAGCTGCGCGACGAGGTGATCGAGATCCGGGGCCGGCTGCCCCGGGTCGCGTGTGACGGCGGCTTCGAGCTGGCCGCGGTGGGGGACATCCAGACGGGGCCGCTGACCTTCGAGGGCATCGTCGACGATCTCCACCGCGAGGCCGCCCAGGCCGACGAGATCGGGGTCCCCCTGCTGGGGCTGCTGCTGCTCGGCGATCTGGCTGAGCACGGCAGCGAGCCCGAGCTCGATCGGATCGCCCAGATCCTGCGGCGGTCCCCGGTGCCCGTCGCGGTCACCCCGGGCAACCACGACATCTACGACTCGAGCCTACCGCTGTTCAACCAGCGCTTCGGCCCCGGCAGCTACGCGTTCGACGTATGCGACGCCCACGTCGTGATGCTCGACACCGGCAACGCCGATCTGGCCCCGTCGATCCAGGGCTGGCTGCCCACCTTGCTCGATCACGATCAGCGGTTCTTGATCGCGGGCACCCACATCCCCCCCTACGCCGCCGACACCGCGAACGGCTGGCGCCGGGAGGATCAAGCTCAGCACCTGCTCGCCGAGCTGTCCGCCCGGGGCACGGACGCGCTGCTGGCGGGGCACATCCACTTCCGCCTGGAGCTGCACGCCTCCCCGGTTCGGGAGGTGATCGTGGGCACCGGCGGAGCGAGCCAGGGCCAGATCGATCCAGACTATGGCTACCTACGCGCGACCTTCCGCGATCGCCTCGAGCTGTGCTACCTCCCGCTCCCCGCGCCCGGCTCCCCCGGCCCCTCCCCGGGGCGGGAGCCCACGACCTGCACCGAGCGGCTCCCGCCTCCCCCGCTGGGGGCCGGGTGATCCAAGCCCGCAGCGCCGACGCCCCGCTGTAGCCCTGCTGAGCCCGCCGGGGGCTCACATGCCTGGAGCGATCAC
>DRPG01000528.1 GCA_011376105.1 Deltaproteobacteria bacterium | reverse complement strand
GCCCCGGCCGTCTCCGCCCCGGCCGCCCTCAGCCCCGGCCGTCTCCGCCCCGGCCGCCCTCAGCCCCGGCCGTCTCCGCCCCGGCCGCCCTCAGCCCCGGCCGTCTCCGCCCCGGCCGCCCTCAGCCCAGCAGAGCCGGCCCTCACCCCGAGAACAGGTACGCCAGCAACATCACCAGCAGGAGCAGGGGCACCCCGACGAGGAAGGCCATGAAGCTGCTCAGGAACATCTGCACGGACTGCGGGATCTTCTTCTTTCTACGCCGAACCTTCGAGCCGGCTGGCGTTCGGGCTTCTCCGGTGGCGCTCGTCGCTGCGCTGCTCACTGCGCGCTCTGCTCTGGCCCGATCCCTCCGGTCCGCGGCGGCGCTCCCCCCCGGAGCCTCCGCAGCGCCGGCGACCTCCCCCGGCGCTGGGGCTGCTGCGGCGCTCACATCGGGAGATCCTGAGGGCTCCGTGCGCTCGCTGGAGGCCTCGGGGAGGGCCTGAGCAGGCTGGGGGCGGACCGCCGCCGGGGCGCCTTCCGCGGTCTCGGGCCCAGGGCGGGCCGCCGACGGTGCCGGCGCCGACGGTGCCGACGAGGCCGACGAGGCCGACGAGGCCGACGGCGCCGACGAGGCCGACGAGGCCGACGAGACCGACGGCGCCGACGAGACCGACGAGGCCGACGAGGCCCGCAGCAGCCGGGAGCGCTCGACGGCGGCCCCGATGGCCTCGGTGACCGCATCCGCTGGATCGTCAGAAGCCTCGTCGCCCCCCCCTGCGTTGTCTCCGGGCGCTGCGCCGCATCCGCTGCCCCCCGACGACAGCAGGAACCGATCGAGCAGCTGGGTGGTGGCCTCGTCTCCGGGGCCATCGGGCTCGAGGTAGCCCTCGGCGGGATCGGACGTGATCCCGTCGAGGTGGATGGCCTCGGTCGGGATCTCCTCGGGATCGGGGGCCTCCCTGGAGAGCGGGATCACGCTGGCGGGGTCGGAGCTGCTCGCCTCCGCCGGAGCCGGGTCGACTGGGGTCTGCTCCGACGGGGTCTGCTCCGACGGGGTCTGCTCCGACGGGGTCTGCTCCGACGGAGCGCCCCGGTGCTCGGCGGCGCCATCCTCCCAGCGCTGGCGCCCCAGCTGGGCGATCCGGCGACGGTTGATCACCACGTCGGCCCCCCGCTCGTGCCGGGGCGCGAGGGAGGGGGTGCGGGCCTCGCTGAACAGGGCCGCCAGCTCGGCCCCCGTCCAGGGCGTCGGCCCCTCCCCCTTCAGGGCGGAGACCTCCTCGAGATCGAGATCCTGGGGCTCCACCTCCCCCAGGACGGGCTCTCGTCCGGGGGGCTCCCGATCTGGTGGGGACACGTCCTCCCACGCCCCGGGGGTGAGCTCGGGACGCTGGCGCTCGGCCTGGACCTCTGCCTCCACCAGATCCGCGAGGGACGCGACGGAGGTCTCGAAGGCTCGCCCCTCGAGGGGGCCCGCGTCGGCCTGGGCGGACACCCAGTCCCGCCCCCGGGACCACTGGGTGAGGGTGGGGCCCGGGATCCCATCGGAGATCAGATCACAGCGGGCGGCCACCTCCGCTGCCCGGGGCCGATCGGCCTTACGGTAGGCGGTCATCGCCTTGATCAGGGCCAGCGCCCGATCCGATCCCAGGCGCTCCCGCCAGGTCGTGCATCGATCGGCCACGAACTCCTCGTAGCGACGTGGCTCCACCATGAGCAGGTACATCTGACGCATCGACTTACGCGCAAACAGGGCCTCTGCGGTCAGGGCCTCGAACATGGTGCAGCCCAGGGCGAAGATGTCGGACTCAGGGCCGATCTCCTGCTGGACCAGACGCTCGGGGGCGAGGTACTGGGCGCTCCCCATGATGACGTCGGACGAGGTCTGGGCCTCGCGCTCGATCGTGCCCGCCCGGGCGATGCCGAAGTCGAGCAGCTTGACCACCCCGTTGGGATCGATGCGGATGTTGTCGGGCTTGATGTCGCGGTGCACCAGGTGCATCGGCTTGCCGTCGGTGACTGAGGGCCAGGACCAGGCCGCATCCAGCGCCGCGGCCACCTGGGCGATCACCTCGTACACGGCCCGGGCGGGCAGCACCTCATCGGTCAACAGCTGGCCCAGATCGTCGCCCGCCACATACTCGGTGACCAGGGCGGCGCGCCCATCGAGGGTGACCAGATCGTAGACCCTTAGGATGGTCGGGTGGGTGAGCCGCCCCAGCAGGCGCCCCTCGTCGCGCAGCCGCTGCAGGCCTTGATCGTTGGGCTTGAGATCGGGACGCAGCAGCTTGATCGCGACGTCGACCTCGAGGCCACCGCCCCGGGACATCACACCCTTGTAGACCTCGCCAAAGCCTCCGCGGCCCACACAGCTCTGGATCCGAAAGTGCGGCACGCCCGAGTTGTAGCCTATCCGGGCTTGGGCATGCCAGAGTGGGCTGCTGCAGCACATCCTACAGCGGGCCCCGGGCTGGGCCCCGGGGCCCGGGGCCGATCGCGGGCTCAGGACACTCCGTTGGGATCGTCTTCCTCGAGCCTGGGCTCTGAGTCCCCCTGCAGGGCGTAGCGGAGCAGGAACATGCTCACCCCCACCACCAACAGCGCGTCCGCCACGTTCCAGATCGGGTAGACGTTGGTGCCGAGCTGCTCGATCAGCCAGCTCGAGACAGGCTCGAAGCCCACGTAGCACTTCACCATGTCGGTGACGCTGCGGTACAGGAGGCGATCGATGCCGTTGCCGAGGATCCCCCCGAACACCATGCCCAGGGTGAGCGCCTCGAACCGAGCGTCGCGCTCCAGCCGGTAGAGGAAGACGGTCACGATCACGATCGCGACCACGGTGATCGCCAGGAACAGGGCCTGGGCACCCTCCATCATGCTGAAGGCGGCCCCGGTGTTCCGGGCGTGTACGATCGACAGGAGGTCGGGGACGATCACGATCTCATCGTGGGACATCGGCTCGAGGTGGTCTATCACCCATCGCTTGGTGAGCTGATCGAGGGCCACGCCCGTCAGGGTGGTGAGGCTGAAGATGCCGGTGCGCGAGGTCATGCGGCTCCCTGTCCCGCTCACGGTGCAGGTACCCCAGCAGCGAGGCCCAGCGCCACCTCGTGGACCACCCACTTGCGCTGCACCAGCCAGCGCTCGTCCCGGGGATCGGTGTCGAAGCTCAGCGTCGGGCGCTGTCCAGCCCGGTGGTGGGGTCAGGGGCTGATCTAGTGATCGGAGGGGACCCCACAGCCGGTGAGGGGGACTGACAGCGCTGGGGCTCCCCGCGACGTCCTGGCCCGCGGTAGCATTTGAGCATGCCTATCTTGTTGCCGCTGCTGTCGGCTTGCTGTGTGCCCCTGTCCCTAGAGACCGCAGATCCCGTCCCTGAGCCTGCCCCCGTCGAGATCCCCGAGCCCCCGCCACCCCCCGAGCCCGAGCCTGTGGACCTGAGCGTCCCTGACGCGATCGAGGCCCTCGCTGAGCGTCTGATCGCCATCGAGACAGAGATCCGGGATCCTCAGACCCCGCTGGAGCGCCTGCCCGATCTCGGTCACGCCGAGCAGCGGATCCTGCGCAGGCTTGGGGGCGACAAGGTGGCGGCCGATGCGGTGCTCGGGGCCCTGCCGGATCCGGTGAGCGTCAACGTCAAGCGTCTGCTCGATGGCACGATCAGCGTGGCCCACACCGTGCCCGTCCCCAAGACCGATCTGCCGGCCTGGAAGATCGTCGATCCCCTGCCCCCCGATGTACTGCTCGGCTACTACAAGGCCGCCGAGATCGCGTACGGTGTGCCGTGGACCGTGCTGGCCTCGATCAACCTCAACGAGACCCGGATGGGCCAGCTCCGGGGCCTATCCCCCGTCGGTGCCCAGGGCCCGATGCAGTTCATGCCGGCCACCTGGGCGAAGTACGGCACCGGGGATCCCAACAACGATCGAGACGCGATCATGGCCGCGGGCCACTACATCTCCAAGATGGGCTGGGCCACCGATCGAGAGAAGGCGATCTGGCACTACAACCACTCCCCCGCCTATGTCCGCGCGATCCTGCTGTTCAGCGAGGCGATGCGGGAGGAGCCCCGCATGTTCTACGCCCTGCGGGGCTGGAAGGTCTACTACCGCACCGTGGCGGGCTCGATCTGGCTGCGCACCGGCTACGAGCAGCCTGATCGGATCCCGATCGCCGAGTACTGCGACGAGGTCGGCGAACCCTACTGCCCCGCCCACCCCTGACCGGGACCTCCGGGGGGCTGCTATGGGCCGCTGTGGGTCCGGGCGCGCAGCTGCGCAGCGTCACCGGGGTATCACACGTCAGGGGCTCGCGGTCCACGCCGGGGGTCGGGGATGGGCTGGGGCTACGGGGCCCGGGCTCACGGCAGCACGAAGGAGTAGGCCACCGCCGGCGCGTCGTCGGTCTCCTGGTAGCTGTGGCGCTGATCGCCACGAAACACCACCACGTCGCCGGGCTGGAGCAGGTAGGTCTCGCCGCTGGCGACGAGCTGCAGCTGGCCCCGCTCACACATCAGGTACTCGCGGGTGCCCGCGGTGTGGGGCACCCCCACCAGCCGGCTGCAGGGGGCGAAGCTCATCCGCTCCACCGTCACGCCGGGGATCGCGTCGGGCAGCAGCTGCCGGACCTCGACCGCCCCCCTGCGGGTGCAGGGCAGCTCAGCGGCGGGGTAGCGCCTGGCGCTCGCCCTCGGCGGGCTGATCAGCTCGTCCAGCGTGACCTGCAGCGCGGACGCGATCCGGGTGAGCACCGACAGCGTCGGGTTGGCCGAGCCCGACTCCAGGTTGGCCACCGTGGGCCTGGGCACGCCCGAGAGCTTCGACAGCTGCTGCTGAGTCCACCCCCGGAGCTCGCGCAGCTGCCGCAGGCTCCGGGCCAGGTTGCTGGAGACCTCGTCTAGACCGGGCACTGCACCTCCGGGGTGGATCGAGCGACCTCTTGCTCATGATTCAACATCTTTGATGTTCTTGAGTCAACGGCGGAGGACTCCAGATCAGGAGGTACCCATGAAGACCTCGTGGCGGATCTGCCCGAGCTGCTGCAGCCAGGCGATCTGCTGGTGCTCAACGACGCCGCCACCCCGCCCGCGTCGCTGCCGGTCCGGCTGGGGGGGCTGCAGCTCGAGCTCCGCCTCGCCGGGCCCCCCGGGATGGGCTGGGGTTTGGAGACAGCACGCTGCTGCTGCGCTTAGGGGTCCGCGGCGTCCCCACGCCCTGTCCTCCCTGGCGCATCGACCCCCGACTGGCTTACTGGCCGACAGGCCGACCACAGGCCAGGGAGCCCCATGTCCATCGAGAACGGTAAGGTCGTCACGATCCACTACACCCTCACCTCGGACGAGGGGGAGACCCTCGACACCTCCGTCGGTGGAGATCCCCTCGCCTACCTGCACGGGGCCAACAACATCGTGCCCGGCCTGGAGGCGGCCCTGGCGGGGAGGGCGATCGGCGACACCGTCGAGACCCGCGTCTCCCCCGAGCAGGGCTACGGCCCCCGGGTGGGGGAGCCCGAGGCCGTGCCCCGGGTGGCCTTCCCCGAGGACGTGGAGCTGGCTCCTGGCATGCTGTTCAACGCCGAGACCCCCGACGGCCGGGTCGTCTCGTTCCAGATCGATCGGATCGAGGACGAGACGGTCTACGTCGATCACAACCACCCGCTGGCGGGGGCGCACCTCAACTTCTCAGTGGAGGTGGTGGGCATCCGGGATGCCTCCGCAGAAGAGCAGGCCCATGGCCACCCCCACGGCCCCGGCGATCCCCACCACTAGAGGCTCGACCACGAGCCGGGGCCCGAGCGATCCCGGGCCCCCCGGCGGCTGAGGACGTGCCGGCAGATCCGCTAGCGGCTGAGGATGCGCTGCCGGATCAGGCGGACGTGCCGGATCTCCTCGCCGTCGCGGGAGCGCACCTTGAGCCCCACGGCGGTGCCCGGAGCGCCCGTCACCACCCGGACGAAGCGATCGGTGGACATGTACTCGGTCGGGAGGCCGTCCACCTCGATCACCCGATCACCGGATCGCAGGCCCGCAAGAGCCGCCGGGGTCTCGGGCAGGACGCGCTCGATCCGGACGCCCGCGCCGGTCGAGCGGACCTCGGCGCCCATGCCCCCGATCGGGCCTGTGGGCAGATCGAAGTCGACATGGATCGAGGTGGCGTCTCCGGGGATCTTCACCGGGGTGCTGGTCACCCTCAGCTCACCGTCTTGGCGCCAGCCCTGGACCGCGCAGCGCTGCCACCCGGGATCGAAGGAAGCCCCATGGGTCTCGAGCTGGGCGCCCCAGTCGTGACACCCGATCAGCTGGATCCCGGTGGGTCCGGGCCCCGAGGGCATCGACCAGGTCACCTCAACGTCGTGGTGGCTCGGGAGACCCGAGCACCCCATCGGCTCTCCGGCCACCGAGGCCCCCCCCACGACGACGGCAAGTGCGGCGATTCGCATACGAACTCCAAGGCCAGTACCTATGGTATCGAACACTCCAGGGAGGCTGATGTCACAGCCTGTCTGTTGGCGGCGGGGCCACCGGTGGAGGCGAGATGATCGGCCGATCCGCGGCCCTCGATCCTCAGGTTCGGAGACAGCGGGGTCGCTGAGCGGTCCTGTTGGCAGGGCCCGGCGTCGAGGCTTGCACACCACCGGAGCCACCAGAGACCAAGGCCACCAGACACCGACCACGGAAGGGATCGAGACAGGCGGGCTCTGCGCGGGCGTAGATAGCATGTAGCCAGCCCCGGAGGACCTATGCACGATCCCGAGCTCGACCGACGCCTCGCCCAGATCGAGCTCAAGCTCGATCTGATCCTCGAGGCGCTGGGGGTGAGCGGCGGCACCGACACCAGCGACGATCTCGAGCGCGAGGCCCGCGCGCTGCTCGGGGCGGGCAAGAAGATCCATGCGATCAAGCTGTGGCGCGAGCGCACCGGCTCCGGGCTGCGGGAGGCCAAGGATGCCATCGAGGCGCTAGAGCGCCGCTGAGAGCTGAGCCAGCGACTCCACCTCCGCTCGCCGGCTGGTGGCCTCGCTAAAGGTGGCCCCGGCCGATCGCTCCGAGCCCACCGGGCCCCGTCGGTCGCGTGGTCGAGCAGGCTCGTTCCCCGGCACCGGCCCGCCCGTGGCGGCCTCGACGCCCTCGATCCCGGCGAGCCCGGCGAGCCCGGCGAGCCCGGCGATCCCGGCGAGCCCGGCGATCCCGGCGAGCCCCGGCGAGCCCGGTGTCGTTCGCGGGTCAGCGCTCCGGCGACGTTAGTGGACGGTCCGAGAGGATCTCCATGGACGAACGTTTCCCCAGCCTCACGATCACTGCTGACGCCCTCACCCCCCGGGGCAGCTTTGCTGAGGCCCAGGCGACCTATCTCAGCCCCGATCCCCAGGTGGTGGAGCAGCTGGTCGCCCTGCTCCACGATCGCCGGGCGGGCATCGTGGCCCACTTCTACATGGACGCTGAGCTGCAGGGGGTGCTCACCGCCGCAGGCTCACCCCACATCTCGATCGCCGACTCGCTGAAGATGGCCGACGCAGCGGTGCAGATGGCCCGTGGAGGCGTACAGACCATCGCGGTGCTCGGGGTGGACTTCATGAGCGAGAACGTCCGGGCGGTGCTCGACGCAGCGGGCTTCGAGCACGTCCGGGTGTTCCGGCTGTCCAGCGACGCCATCGGCTGCTCCCTGGCGGAGTCCGCCGACACGCCGGCCTACCGGGCGTGGCTCGAGGCCGCCGGGCACACCGAGCGCGCGCTGCATGTGGTCTACATCAACACCAGCCTGCTGACCAAGGCCCGGGCCCACGCGATCGTCCCCACGATCACCTGCACCTCGTCCAACGTGGTCCAGACCCTGCTCCAGGCCCACGCCCAGATCCCTGGGCTGAGGCTCTTCTATGGCCCCGACACCTACATGGGCGGCAACCTGCACGCCATGCTCACCCAGCTGAGCGCCCTGCCCGAGGCCACGATCCATGAGCTCCACCCCCAGCACGATCGACAGAGCCTGCAGCGCCTGCTCGAGGGCTTCCGCTACTTCCGCCAGGGCACCTGCATCGTCCACCACATGTTCGGCGACGACGTGGTGCGACGGGTGCGTGCCGAGCACGGCGACGCCTACCTGACCGCCCACCTCGAGGTACCCGGTGAGATGTTCGCCCTGGCCGCCGATGCGGCGGCTTCAGGGCGGGGGGTGGTCGGATCCACCTCCAACATCCTGGGCTTCATCACCGATCGGGTCGACGAGGCGGTGCGGCACCCCGGACCTCAGCGCCTGCCCGTGGTGCTGGGCACCGAGGCGGGCATGGTCACCAGCATCGTGTCCAGGGTCCAGGCCGCGCTGCGGAGCCACGATCGCTGCGACATCCAGGTCGAGATCGTCTTCCCCGTCGCCAGCGAGGCGGTGGCGGCCGCGCCCGGCAGCGAGCTGGGGATCGTGCCGGGCGTGGCGGCGGGCGAGGGCTGCTCGGTCGCCGGAGGCTGCGCCACCTGCCCGTTCATGAAGATGAACGATCTCGAGTCCCTGTTCGATGTGCTCGAGGCCAGCGACGGGCCCGATCGAAGGGCCTGGGAGCCCCGCACCTACACCGAGCGGATCGAGGGGCGCACCGCCGCTGATCTCGGATCGGAGCCGATCCTGCACATGCGCCACCTCCAGCAGCACGGCGTCCTCCCCGGGGCGCTGGTGCACGACGTGCTCCAGCGCCCCGGCCCCGGCGGATCGCGGTAGCCGCGGGATCGGGGCACCCGATCCCGCGATCGGAGCGACCCCACGTTAGGATGTCTGGCGCGGGGGAAGGGAGGCGTGGTGGTCAAGACGGTCTCACTCCGGGTGTGTGGCCTCCTGGGGGTGGTGGCGATCGGTCTGGTTGCCTCGACGAGCTGCAGCCGCTTCGAGGCCCCGGTGCGCCAGATCCGGTTTGAGCAGGTGGGCGCCCACGCCACCATCACCTGCGAGGCCTGTCACGGCCCTCCGCCCTTCTCAGCCCTGCCCACCGACTGCCAGGTCTGTCACGAGAAGGATCGAAAGTCGCCGGAGCACTACGCAGGCCAGACCTGCAACGGCGCCAACGGCGTCGGCTGCCACCTGGTGGAGCACCTCACCTGGGCCGGGGTCTTCGGAGGCACCGGCACCGGCACCGGCGTGCACGACTTCCTCCCGCTGCAGGGCTCCCACGATCTCCCCTGCGAGACCTGCCACACAGACACGGTCAACTACCTCGATCTGCCCGGCGTCAGTGACTACTGCTGGAACTGCCACGAGGCGGATCGCAAGGCCGGCGGTCACTACGCCCAGGAGGGCGATCCCCTCGATCCCGTCTACCGGTGGGACTGTGGTCCGTGCCACACCCCCGTGGCGTGGGACACCGACTTCTTCTTCCACGGTCCCCGGGTCCCCCATGGCACCCTGCTCGCGATCGAGACCACCGGCACCGGCCTGCCGTGCTCCCCCACCCCCGACAACACCTGGCAGCACGACTGCAAGGGCTGCCACCCGGTCAACACCGCCGAGTTCGTGTGCCTGACCTGCCACGATGGCGTCCACGGCGGGGTCTACACTGAGCCCGTGTGTGAAAGCTGCCACGTCTCCGCCCAGCCCGAGGGCTGTGACTCCCTGAACCCACCCCCCGACACGGGGCTGCCCACGGGCACGACCCCCTGACCACGGCCAGCCCCGATCAAGGCCGGGCGAGCCTGGCTGAGCCAGGGTGCTCGCCGCCCGGCCTGATCCAGGGGATCTGTCTCAGAATGCATCAACGATCCCGCCCCTCGTCCCGGCTGCGCTAGACCCCAGAGACGCCGGGGAGCTGCGGGCCCTGCAGGGGAGAAGCTCATGCCCACCTCAGACATCCTGTCGCGCATCGCCGCCGTCCTCATGATGATCTCAGCGGCCTGGAACGGTCTCGTCGCCCTGCTCTGGATCCTCGCCCTCATCTGGCTGTTGGTCGGGGTCTTGTGGTTCGTTCCGCTGTTCCTTGCCCTGGTGGAGATGGGCCTCGCGATCACGCTCCTCGTGCTCGGGCACAACAGAGGCGCCATCTCCGGTCCGATCATCGGGATCATCGTCAGCATGTGCAACTTCAACTTCTTCGCGCTGACGATCGATCTCCTCGCGCTGATGCTGGTCATCGGCGGCTATGTGAGCCGGGCCCAGGAGGCGCGGGCAGACCTCTGCTGACGAGGCGCCCGCTGTCGCACGGACGGCTGGTGCCCCCCCGGGCCCCGGCATAGAGCCCGGCTCCGATCCGGAGGCAGCATTGACCCACCACGTCACGACGATCGACTGCGACTACGCCGGCCGCCCCGGCGTGGCCGCGGCCTACCTGATCCAACAGGACGATCAGGCGATCTTCGTGGAGACCAACACCAGCCGCGCCGTGCCCCGGCTGCTCGGCGCCCTCGCCCAACGGGGCCTGGGCCCCGGGGACGTCGATCATGTCATCGTCACCCACGCCCACCTCGATCACGCGGGGGGAGCGGGGGCCCTGATGGCGGCCTGCCCTGGCGCCACCCTGTGGGCCCACCCCCGGGCCGCCCCCCACCTGATCGATCCCCGGAAGCTGATCGACAGCGCCCGCGGGGTCTACGGAGAGGCGTTCGATGCGCTCTATGGCGAGATCGTGCCGATCGATCCAGCCCGGGTGCGCACGCCCGGAGACGGCGAAACCCTGGCTTGGGGGCGACGGATCCTGACCTTCCTGCACACCCGGGGCCACGCCAACCACCACCTCTGTGTGCTCGACACAAGCTCGGGCGACATCTTCACCGGCGACAGCTTCGGCATCGTCTACCCCGCGCTGCAGGATCGAGGCCTCTTTGCCTTCCCCTCCACCTCCCCCACAGGTTTCGACGCAGCCGCCGCCACAGCCAGCGTCGATCGCATCGTGGCCACCGGGGCCCGCACCGCCTGGCCCACGCACTTTGGTCCCCAGACCCAGCTCGAGGGGATCGCGACCCAGCTGAGGCGACAGCTGGAGGCCCACGGAGCGCTGGTCGAGGAGGCCGACGCACAGGGGCTGCAGGGGGAGGTGCTGCGGACCTGGTGCGCTGAGGAGGTCCGGGCCCTGTTCGACGCCCAGATCCACCGTGCTGGGCTGCAGGATCACCCCGGGATCGAGCTGCTCGCCCTCGACATCGAGCTCAACGCCCAGGGGATCGCGTCCGCGGTCCAGAGACGTCGCCACAAGCGCCGGCAGGGCGCGGGCTAGCCCGGCGCTGGAGCCCCGTCGCCACCCGGTGTCCGAGCCCCCATGATCGCTCTGTGGATCCTCCACAGGGCCCACCACCGAGGGCGCCGCCGAGCCCACCGGGGGCTCCGCTCCAGAGGCGATCGGAGCCCCGGGGAGCTCCACCACCTGGCCCGACAGCGTCTGGGCGTCGACAGGGGGTAGCCCCTGAGCGAGCCCCCGGGCCAAGATGATCCACAGCGTCCCCATCTGTCTCCCACACCTCGTCTCCCACACCTCTCGATCCGGAGGCTCCATCCTGCTCACCATCCACACGCTGAACTGTGGGAGCCTGTGCCCGATGGTGCCCAGCGTCATCGCCCCGGCCATGGTGTGTCACTGTCTGCTGATCGAGGGCCCCGGCGGGCTGATCCTGGTGGATACCGGTCTGGGCACCCAAGATCTGCTGCATCCGATGCGGCGGCTCACCCCCCTGTTCCTCCTCGCCGCCCACCCCCGCCTGTCCCCGGAGGAGACCGCCATCGCGCGGATCCGCGCCCTGGGACACGATCCAGGGGACGTGCGGGACATCGCGCTGACCCACCTCGATCTGGATCATGCGGGTGGCATCAGCGACTTCCCGGAGGCCACGATCCACCTCCACCGCGCCGAACACGAGGCGATGGTCGGCGGGGACCTGCGCTACCGTCGCGCACAGTGGGCTCACGGGCCCCGTTGGGCCCTGCACGAGCCCGACGGAGAGCGCTGGATGGGCTTCGAGGCCGTCCACCCCCTGCCGGGCTGTGACGACGTGCTGTTGGTGCCGCTCCAGGGCCACACCGCGGGCCACAGCGGGGTCGCGATCCGCACCGGCTCAGGCTGGCTGCTGCACGCCGGCGATGCCTTCTTCCACCACCGCCAGCTGCTGCCCGAGCCCAGCGCGCCCCCGGGGCTGGCGCTGTTCCAGCGTCTCTCGGATCACGATCCCGGGCGCCGCCGCCACAACCAGGCGAGGCTGCGGGAGCTGGCGCTGGCCCCCGACTCAGCCGTGCGCATCGTCTGCGCCCACGATCCTGTCTACCTCGAGGGGGGAGCTTGAGCCTCGATCTCAGGCACCGCACCGTGCTGCTGGTCCTGGCCGGCAGCCGGGCCCACGGCACCCACACCGAAGGCTCAGACGTCGATCTCAAGGGCGCGGCCATCCCGCCCATGGCGGCGGTCTACGGCTTCATGGAGCGCTTCGAGCAGTGCGATGAGGCTGAGCGCTTCTCGGTGTTCTACGACCTGCTGACCGAGCCCGAGCGCGCCGCAGCCGACGCACACGGCCTAGAGGGCGTGGTCTACGACGTGCGCAAGCTGCTGGCTCTGGCCACCCAGGCCAACCCGAACATCCTCGACGTCCTGTTCTGTCGAGACCAGGAGATCCGGCGCTGCACTCCCCTGGGCGAGCTCCTGCGCCAGCACCGGGAGCTGTTCGTCACCCAGAAGGCCCGGTCGACGTTCTCCGGCTACGCCGCAGCTCAGCTCAAGCGGATCCGCAACCACCGCGCCTGGCTGCTCAACCCCCCGGCCGCTGCGCCCACCCGGGCCGACTTCGATCTGCCCGAGACCCCCCTGGTGCCCAGGCACCAGCTCGAGGCCGCCGAGGCCGCGATCCGCAAGCAGATCGACACCTGGGAGCTCGATCTCGAGGCCCTCGGGGAGCCTGAGCGGATCATGCTCCGGGAGCAGGTGGCGCACACCCTCGGTGACATCGGCGCCTCGATGGGCCTGGGGGCGGAGGACGTGCCGTGGTCCGCCGCTGCCCGGAAGATCGGGCTCGACGACGATCTGATCGAGGCCCTCAAGCGGGAGCGGGCCTACCGCAGCGCCCGGCGTGGGTACCGCTCCTACCAGAGCTGGAAGGCCAACCGAAACCCCCAGCGGGCCGCGCTCGAGGCAGAGCACGGCTACGACAGCAAGCACGGCGCCCACCTGGTCCGGCTGCTGCGGATGGGCAAGGAGATCCTGCTCACCGGCCGGGTCCATGTCTGGCGCGGACCCGAGCCGGGCGGTCCGTCGGACGCCGACGAGCTCAAGGCGATCCGAAGCGGGGCCTGGAGCTATGATCAGCTCATCGAGTGGGCAGACGCCGAGAACGCCTCCATGGATCGGA
Source organism: Deltaproteobacteria bacterium (assembly GCA_011376105.1). GTDB lineage: Bacteria > Myxococcota_A > UBA796 > UBA796 > DRPG01. The sequence continues at coordinate 257 of DRPG01000528.1, read as the reverse complement.
TCCTGGTGGAGGGGCGGGCGGTGGTGCCGGCCGGGCCGGATCGTGCAGCGATCGACCGGCTCTGTGTGCAGCTGGTCTCCGAGGGCCTGCGGCGCCTCGATCCCTGAGGGAACACGCTCTTAGCAGGGGCTCGAGGGTGGCCAACCCCGCCGCGGGCTGGCATCCTGCGGTCCCTGGAGGTTCCATGCGATGGTCACTGGTGATCCTGTTGTCTGCCTGTAGCGGAGGCAAGGACGACACCGCTCCCCCCGCCGAGT
>DRPG01000527.1 GCA_011376105.1 Deltaproteobacteria bacterium | reverse complement strand
GTGACCGTGCCCACCGTGCCTGCTGCTGTCGTCGTCGTCGGAGCTGCTGTCGTCGTCGTCGGAGCTGCTGTCGTCGTCGGAGCTGCTGTCGTCGTCGTCGGAGCTGCTGTCGTCGTCGGCGGCGGGCATCTGGTCCACGGGCAGGCCGCTCGGGACGGTGGCGGGGACCAGGGCGTCGAGGTTGCGTGCGACGTCGTCGTCGGTCAGGCTCTCGAGGAACGCGAGCACCGACGAGGGGATTGGACCGAGCCCTCCCTGCAGCGACGGGGAGAGCCCGGCCAGGACCTCGGCGACGTTGTCCAGCTGGGTGCTGTGCAGGGACGCGGCGTCGACGTGGAGCGTGATGTCGTAGCTCATGAGATCGCCCTCGGGATCCTCATAGTGCTCGACGAACTCGTCCAGCTCGTTGTGCTGGCCCAGGTGCCCCCAGGGGCCGGTCAGCGCTACGTTGAACAGGCTCGGGGTGCGGAAGGCGTACAGATCCGCAGGATCTCCGGACTCTCGGAGCCGCCCGAAGTCGTCCGCGCCGCTCGGGCCGTCGCCCTTGCCCGGGCCGAACTGTGCCAGCCCCGTGTTGTGGTGCGCCTCGTCGGACAACATTGGGCCGTTGTGGCAGCCCCCACAGCCCAGGTCGAAGAACGCGATGCCCCCCCTGAGCTCGTCGCTGGACAGCGCGTGATCATCTCCGGCGACGAAGCGCTGGAGCGGGCTGTCGAGGCTGGCGAAGCCGTCTGCCTCGAAGGCTGCGATCGCGTTGGCTGCGTGGGCGAAGGTCATGTCGTCGAAGTCGGTGCCTGGGTAGGCCGCCTCGAACATGGCCACGTACTCGGGGATGGCGCCGAGGCGGGCCATCAGCCCGGCCCAGATCCCCGCGAAGTCTGTGTCGGCGAGATCAGCGAGCTCGTTGCTGCCCGGCTGGCCCCGCATCTCTTCCCTGGAGGTGACGGGGAACATGGCCTGTGCCGCCAACGCACCGAAGGTGAAGGTGTCTTGCATCTCGGGGGTCAGGGCCGCGCCGGCCGGGGTGATGAAGCCTCCGGCCCCGTCGGAGAGGACCCGGCTGTCCCAGAACATGCTGTCGAGCGCGTGCCGGTTGAACAGCTCTGGAGCGTTGCGTGGGATGTCGGGTCCGCCCGCACGATCCTGCCCCAGGCCGATCCCGCCCTCACCCAGTGGCAGCGCGCGATCGTCGTCGGAGCCCAGGCTGGGGTGGTGGCAGGTGAGGCACGAGATGTTCTGGTTGCCCGAGAGGATCTTGTCGAAGGACAGCGCCTGGCCCAGCTCGAACAGCTCGGGCGTGACGGCCGGCGGCTCCGGCAGCGGCACGACCCCAGCGTTGTCGAGCGCGTCTCGTAGATCATCGACCAGGCGCGAGCGCCTCGCGCTGTCTGCTGCGTCTGCCTCCTCCAGCGCCCCGGCGCCGGGCACCGTGCTGCATCCAATACATACGAAGCCAAGGATGGGCAAGGCCCACCAACCTCTCATCATGTTCAACGGTCACCCCACTCGCTCAGCGTATGCGAGTTGATGACTGAGTTGCAAGTTCTAGTATTCTATATTTAGATATGTAACGTTCAAGTTTTGATATCGGTCACCCAGGGGGCCGATCTTGCTCTGCGGTCAGGCTTAGGATCTAAGCGAACATAGGCGACATACAGCTCAGGGGCTGTGAGCGGCGCCTCGGCCGGGCAGCCACCAGCGCTCGGGGCGGAGTCATGTTGCTGTTTGCCTGGATCACATTCGGGTCTGATCGGGGGACGTCGGTCGGCGTGTCGTCCGTCCGCCCGGCGTCGATCCCGGTCCGCAGCAGCTCCTCGGCTGCGTTGTAGGATGGGGCGGGGAGGGCTGCGGGATGGAGCGAACACAGGCTCGAGCGCGACGCTGCTGGCGGTCTCCGCGGTGCTGGGGCTGGGCTTCCTCCTGATCCCGATCCAGTGGGGGGGACGGTGGACGGTGGCCTTCGATCTGATCGTCCGGGTTGGCATCGGGCTCCATCCACAGCTGGCGTCGGTCTACGCCCTGTCCCTGGTGGTCCTCGGGGCCGTAGGGGGCACCGTCGCCCGGCGGGGACGGGGGCCGCAGCGGCTGGCGCTGCTGCGCTGTGGGCCCCTGGTGTCGACGAGCCGGTGGCTCGCGATCGGCCTGGCGATCGCCATGGTGGGGGGCTGGGGGCCTGCGTGGCTGCTCGCTCCGTCGGTGGAGGGGCTGATCGGGGGAAGCTGGCGGTCGGCATCGTGGTGATCGTCCCGGTGGGGGCGAGCGTGCTGCAGCTGGCCACCGGGTACGGCGGCCTGGATCTGCTGGGGGGCTGGATGAGGCCGGTGATGCGGCCGCTGTTCCACGTCCCCGGCCGCGCCTCCCTGGACGGGCTGATGAGCTGGCTCGGCTCGTACTCCGCGGGCCTGTACCTGATCCGGAGCCTGCTGGACGAGGGGATCTACACCCGGCGTGAGGCGTTCGTGATCGTGACGTCGTTCTCGACCGTCAGCGTCGGGTTCGTAGGGGTGGTGGCCAGCACCCTGGGGCTGCTGTCGGTGTCTCCGGTGATCGTCGCGGCCTGGTTCGTATCGAGCTATGGCCTCGCCGCGCTGCTGGCCCGGACCTGGCCCACCACCTCCATCCCCGACACGGTCGTCTCCGGCACGCTCCATCAGCCCGAGGAGGGCATGGAGGGGCCCCTCGTCGTGGCGCTGCAGCGGGCCCGCGCTGCGCCGGGTCCCCACCGGCTGCTGTGGCGTGGCCTGAGCGATGGCCTGATGTTGGCCGCCTCGCCTTCTCCTCCGTGGGCCCGATGATGATGAGCCTGTTCCGGGCGGTCCCCGTCCGGGCGGGGCACCTCGTCGCCCTGTTCGGGATCCGCACCGCGCTCTTCGTGCCCTTCTTGGCCCTGCTCACGGCGCTGGTGGAGCGCCTGGGCTGGCTCGAGGGGCTGTGATGGGTCCCCTGGGTCAGGGATCGAGGCAGCCCGCGGCGATCACCTCGAGCTGGGCCTGCTGCTCGGGCAGCTGGTGATCCTCTGGATCCACCGCGGCGGAGATGATCAGCGTGTCGCCCAGCTCGAGGGCACAGAACCCTGAGTCGAGGTAGCAGCCAGGGTGATCTTCGAACGCCTGGGTCCACACCTCCCCACAGCTGGAGCCGGAGGTGATCCAGGCGGCCATGCGCTGCTGCAGGCAGGCGCCGGTGTCTTCGAGGAAGCGCTGGCCCGCCTCCGACAGCACCGGGTGGATCTCGAGGGCGAAGCGATCGGCGTACTTGGCCCCGTAGCCCAGGGGGTAGCCCTCCGGGCCACAGCCGACTCCGTCGATCAGCTGGGCGTCGACGCAGCGGTAGTAGGCTCCGCCGCGCTGGAGCAGCTCCCCGGGCTGTGCGGGGACGCAGTCGAGGGGCTGGAGTGGGGCGGGGGTGTCCGCGCTACAGCCAGCGAGCACCGCGAGACACAGCGACCAGCGACGCACGAGACCTCCCGGGGGCAGATAGCACGTCTGGAGCCCGGATCGGGCCCCCCCGATCCACCGCGTCGAGCTGAGCAGGCTCCGCTGATCCCTCTCGCTGGCGCTGTCCAGTGGAGCCCCTGGTCCGAGGATCCGGCGCTCGACGATCCCGGGCCGATCGAGAACCCCACCGAGCGGCTCACCACCTGGGTGCTGCGCAGGGCCGGGGCCGCCTGTCGACGATCCCCTGGAGAGGATCCCCCGGACGGTCGGAGGCCCCCCGGGGGTCATGTCCGGGCACACAAGTCGCGATAACAGACCAAGCACGCCGCGCTCGCGCAGGAGGCCCTCCCATGTCCACGCTCCGCTCAGCGGGTGTCTCTGTGCTCGCCGTGCTCACCGTGGTGTCGGGGGTGCTGGCCTGTGGGGGGCTGCAGGGCTCCGGGCCCGCCCCCGCGGCTCCACAGCCCCCCTCAGCGGCTCCACAGCCCCCCTCAGCGCGCCCCGGGCGGGGCGGTGTCCCCCACAGGCGAAGGACACCGCCCAACTGGCTGGTGATCTTGGTCGACGATCTCGGCACCGACAAGGTGGGCGCCTATGGAGAGCACCCCGAGCCTCCCCCCACCCCCACGATCGATCAGCTCGCGGCGACGGGCCTGCTGTTCCGCAACGCCTACGCCAACCCCGTGTGCTCCCCCAGCCGGGCTGCGCTGCTCACCGGCCGCTACGGGCGACGCACCGGGTTTGGCGCGATCGTGGAGATCGCCGAGAGCCGGCGCGAGCTCCCGCTCGACGAAGAGCTGATCCCCGAGATCCTCGCCACGGGCCGCCACGACTGGACCAGCGTGGCGGTGGGCAAGTGGCACCTGTCGACCTATCGGAGCCCAACAGGGGTGCGGCACCCCAACGCCCAGGGCTTCGACCACTACGAGGGGGCGCTGGGCAACCTGTTCTACACCAGCAGCGAGCGGCGCTCGAGCTGGAACAGCTACGAGAAGGTGGTCGACGGGGCGATCACCTGGGCCAAGGCCTACGCCACCACCGACACCACCGACGACGCGATCCGCTACCTGGGGCAGATGCAGCCCCCGTGGTTCCTGTACGTGTCCTACAACGCCCCACACACGCCGTTTCATGTGCCCCCCCGCGAGCTGTACTCGGGCGAGCGGCTCGATCGACGCTCACCGGATCTCGCGAAGTACAACGCGACGGTCGAGGCCCTCGATCGGGAGATCGGCAGGCTGCTCGGTGCGATGAGCCCCGAGCAGCGCGGGAGCCCCTACGTGGTGTTCCTCGGAGACAACGGCACGGATCGTGCCGCGATCCGCGCCCCCCGCGATCCAGAGCACGGCAAGCTCACCCTGATGGAGGGGGGCACCAACGTGCCGATGATCGTGTCGGGCCCGGGCGTGGTCCAGGGGGAGACCCCCGCGCTGGTCCACCTGGTGGATCTGCTGCCTACGATCGCGGAATCCTCGGGGATCTCCACCAGCGATCGCACCCTCGATGGCGTGTCCTTCCTCGACGTGCTCTCGGATCCCGACGGCCCGTCCCCCCGGGGCTTCGTCTACACCGAGCGGTTCCGGCCTGTGGGTGGCGGCCCCTACCGCCTCGATCTCAGGGCGCTCCGGGACGATCGCTACAAGGTGATCCGGGATCGCAGCGGGGATCTGAGCTTCTATGATCTGCAGGGGCGCTACGATGACGGCCCGGCCAGGCGCCCGGGGGCGCTGAGGGGGGAGGCGAGGGCGCGCTTCGAGCGCCTCGAGGGAGAGCTGGCGCGGCTCGAGGCCCAGCTGCGCTACGCACACTGACGTCCGGGTCGTCGGTGGCGATCGAGCCCGTCCCGTGTCATGATCCGACCCCATGCCTACTCTGAGCTTCCTCGCCCTGTGTGCCCTCGCAAGCCAGCTCACCACCCCCTACGGGATCGACATCGATCAGGACAACGACGGATACACCTTGATCGATGGGGACTGCGACGATCTCGATCCAGAGATCCATCCCGGGGCCGTCGAGCGCTGCAATGGAGTCGACGACGACTGCAGCGGCGCCCGGGGCCCCGACGAGTCCGACGACGACGGCGACGGTTACCGGATCTGCGGGGGCGACTGCGACGACCTCGACGCCTCGATCCACCCTGGGGCCACCGAGCTGGTGTGCAGCGGGATCGACGAAGACTGTGACGGCGGCACCGTCGACGCCCCCGACACCGACGGCGACGCCTTCAGCCTCTGCGACGGAGACTGTGACGACACTGATCCAACCATCCTCCCCGGCGCACCCGAGGTGCCCGACGATGGCATCGATCAAGACTGCAGCGGCGTCGACACCGTCACCTGCTACACCGACGCCGACGGAGATGGCTACGGCGGTGCCGTGGTGCTCGCCGACGATGGAGCCTGTGATCTGCCCGCCGGAGAGTCGCCCCTGAGCGGAGACTGCGACGACAACGATCCAACCATCCTGCCCGGTGCAGAGGAGATCCTCGGAGACGGCATCGATCAGAACTGCGACGGCACCGATCTGGCCGTGTGCTACCTCGACGCCGACGGCGACGGGCAGGGGGATCCCTACGAGGTGCTGGTGAGCGCCGACGGCGACTGCACCGACACCGGAGAGGCCGCCTCCGGGATGGACTGTGACGACAGCGACGCGCTCGTGGGTCCCGACGCGATCGAGATCCCAGCCAGCGGGGTCGACGAGGACTGCGACGGGTTCGAGATCTGCTTCGTCGACGACGATCTCGACGGTGTCGGAGCCGACGAGCTCGCGCTCTCCTCCGACGTCAGCTGCAGCGCTCCGGGCTTTGCCTCGATCTCCGGCGAGTCCTGCCCTGGGTTCGACGACGCCGTCGATCCCGACGGTGACGGGGTGCCCTCCGGCTGCGATCCCTGCCCCGACGACGCCCTCGATGATCTCGACGGCGACGGTGTGTGCGAAGGTGACGAGCGCTGCCCGGGCCACGACGATCGGATCGACTCCGATGGCGATGGGATCCCCGACGGCTGCGATCCCTCGATCTCAGTCCCCGACGCAGACGGCGACGGGATCCCCGACGCCCAGGACCCAGACCCGATGAGCGCTGGGGACGACGGCGTGGCCGAGAGATCTCCGCCCCGGTTCGGGTTCGGCTGTGCCTCGGCCCCCGGGGGGGGGACCTGGGGGCTGCTGTTGGGGCTCGGGCTGCTCCACCGGCGTGGGCGCTCGCCCTGCCCGGGCCGGGGCGAGGTGCTGCGCCGCGCCAAGGCACAGCCCCCCTCACCCCTGGTCGTCGACAGCGCCCGGTGTGGTGGCGGTGCTGGGCGGGTCCACTAGATCGTCGAGCACCCGGTGGACGTCATCTGGATCGAGGTAGGCGGAGTACAGCAGGGACATGGTCGCAGAGAAGGTACCCACCGGCAGGAGCACATAGAACAGGCCGTGCGGGATCAGGCCGGTCTCCTGTTCGGCCCGACGGCGCTCGCCCGGGCCGCTCCGGCTAGAAGGAGCCTCCGGCGCTGAGGCCCAGGTACAGCACGTTGTGGATCCCTCCCTCCAGCCGGATCGTGGCGTGCTCCGACAGGTGGACCCGGGTCCCCAGGGTGAGATCGAGGATCGGCAGGGCCGACGGCACGGGCAGGGTGCCGTCCGAGGGACACTCGCTGTAGCGCTGGGGGGCGGGCATCGAGATCTGGCAGCTTGGATCGATCAGCTCGGGGTGGTCCCCCGAGTGCCAGAAGATCAGATCGCCGGTGCGCACCGCCGCTCCGACGCCAAAGCCCAGCACCACGCTCGCCCACACCGGTGCGGTGGTCGGGCTCAGGGGGAGCTCGGACAGGTGGTTGGCTCCGATCGTCCAGGCGCCTAGGCCACCGTCGGTGGCGACCCAGGTGCCGTCGAGGTGATCGGGGGGCTCCTCGCGATCGTCCCAGTAGCCGTCGTCGATCTTCAGCCCCACGCGCTCGACCCAGAAAACAAACGCCGTGCCGCCATCTTCCCGGAGCGCCAGCGTGTACTCCAGCCCGAACATCGGGACTCGGATCCCCGGGCGCTGGTAGGGCAGCGCGCCGGCGTCGTCGATGTCGAAGAACCAGTTGTCGATCAGGCCCCGGGGCACCCAGCCGTGCCGGTACCGCAGCCCCACCGTGTGATCGAAGGCGTGGGCGGGCGCCGCCCCCACCACCAACATCGCGAGCACCATCTGCTCCCCCCGGCACATGTGACGTGCGACGTTAACCGGTCGCGCCCGGGTCCTGGTCCCCGAGCGCAGCGGGCGCCCTCCGGAGCGGGGCAGCGGTGTGTCTTTGGCGCAGGGCAGCGGTGTGTCTCCGGACGCGCTGGCCGGAGCGAGGCTCCGCCGGAGCGGGCGAGGCTCCGCCGGAGCGGGCGAGGCTCCGCCGGAGCGGGCGAGGCTCCGCCGGAGCGGGCGAGGCTCCGCCGGAGCGGGCGAGGCTCCGCCGGAGCGGGCGAGGCT
>DRPG01000526.1 GCA_011376105.1 Deltaproteobacteria bacterium | reverse complement strand
GGCGGCCCGCCGGCCTCGGGGGGCAGCCCCTCGCGGCCCAGGGCCACGAAGGACACCGCGCCGGACAGCGCCAGGGCCACGGCGACGGAGCCGTTGACCGCGAGCAGCAGCCAGTTGTCCTGCAAGAAGACCATCGAGACGGCGGTGGTCAGGGCGCCACCGAGGATCAGCACCCGGGCGAGCAGGGTGGGCACCACGAACACCGCCAGGCCCACGAGCATGCCCCCGGTGGCGAGGCCGAAGCCATAGTGCCAGCCATAGGTCTCCCCCACATAGCCGCACAGCAGCGGGGCCATCGCCGCCCCGAGGTTGATCCCCATGTAGAAGATGGTGAAGCCACCGTCGCGGGCGGGGGACCCCTCGGGGTACAGCGTGCCCACGATGGTCGAGATGTTCGGCTTGAAGAAGCCGTTGCCCACGATCAGCAGCGCGAGCGCGACATAGAACGACGCGGAGGCCTCGATGGTCATCAGCAGGTGGCCCGCCGCCATCAACAGCCCCCCCAGGACCACCGCGATCCTGGCCCCCAGCAGGCGATCCGCCACCATCCCGCCGATGAAGGGGGTCATGTAGACCAAGGCGGTGTAGGCGCCGTACACCCGGTAGGCCTCGGTGTCGCCATAGGCGAGGAAGCCCTTGATCATGTAGAACACCAGCAGCGCGCGCATGCCGTAGTAGGAGAAGCGCTCCCACATCTCCGCGAAGAACAGCGCATAGAGCCCCGTCGGGTGGCCGAAGAGGGTGGTCTGTTGTGGTCCGCTCACGGGATCTCCTGCGACGAGCCCCCTTCCTAGCAGGAACGAGGTGACTCCGCCCCAAGGATCCGTCCCCTCCAGGGTGCGATCGAGCCCGTTAAGGGAGCGGGAGATGATGGCCTGTGACGCTGCACGTACCCTAGAGGAGCTCGCACGAGATCTCGATCTCGTGGTGTATCGCCTCGAGGTCCCCCTGGGGGATCGGGATCCCCTGCGGGAGCGAGCGCTGCTCCGACGCGAGCTCGATCGCCTCCGGGAGCGCATCGAAGACCTGGCACAGGATCTGTCCCGGGCATAGGCCCGCTCGGCTGACCCGGGGGCACCCCGAGCGGGCCGTGCTCCCGGAGCGGTCCCGTCTGTTTTGCCTCTGAGGCAATCCTGCGCTGCCCCTCTACCCCCGGTCTCGTAGACCGGGAGCCGGCCCGATCCAGATCGGATCCAGATCCAACCTGGATCCAAGCTCCTGAGGGGCTCCGATCCCAAGGTCGAGAACTTGCAGGGTGACTCGCATCAAACGCCCCGATATCTCTACACCTGTTCACATGAACAGGTGTTTATTGCCTGGATCGGACATCGAAGTTTTCCACAGGCCACCTCCGGGTCCGGGGGGGAGATTGGGGCTGAATAGCTGGAACGAAGGGGCTTGTTGGTCGATCAGCGCCCCCCGCCCGGGGCTGTGGATAACCTGTGGACAAGAACGGAGCGGTTCGGGGAAATCGCTCTACGATCGGCTCTGGGAGGTGATTGGGAAGTCCACATCCTGTGGAAAACTCCTCAGACCGCCGCCCGGGAGAGATCCCAACATCTTGTGGTCGACAGGCTGTGGAGACACTAGATGTTGTGTCTTGGTCGGGTGGTGTGTCGTTGTGATCCCGTCGGGCTCGTCGAGTCCGTCGAGTCCGTCGAGTCCGTCGAGTCCGTCGAGTCCGTCGAGTTTGTCGGGTCTGCTGATCTCGGGGGGGGCTTAATTTGCGGTTTTGTCAAAATCCTGCAGCTGAAGCCCACAGGGATCGATCGCCGCTGACCTCCGTCCACAGCTCAAACCACCCCGCTCCCTCCGGGGAGCAGCACCCGAGGTGTCTCCATGCGCGTGGTCCGTCGCTTCACCCAAGAGAACGCATCGCCCTACGACGGGCTGGTGTTTGCCTCCAGGCGCTCTGAGATCCGCAACCCCGACGGCACCACCGTCTTCGAGGCGGACAAGGTGATGGTGCCTGAGGGGTGGAGCCAGGTCGCGACCGACATCCTGGCCCAGAAGTACTTCCGCAAGGCGGGCGTGCCCTCGAGGACCGTGCGGGTGGCTGAGACCGGTGTGCCCGCCTGGTTACAGCGCTCGGTCCCGGATCTCGAGGCCCTCGAGGCGCTGCCCCCCGGGGAGCGCTACCAGGGTGAGCGCGACGCCCGGCAGGTGTTCGATCGCCTCGTGGGCTGCTGGACCTACTGGGCCCACCGGCAGCGGATGTTCGACGGTGAGGCCGACGCTCGCGCCTTCTTCGACGAGCTGCGGTACATGCTGGCGCGCCAGATGTGTGCGCCCAACTCGCCCCAGTGGTTCAACACCGGCCTGCACTGGGCGTATGGCATCGACGGTCCCCCCCAGGGGCACAGCTACGTCGATCAGGAGACCGGCGAGCTGTTGGCCTCAGGATCTGCCTATGAGCGACCTCAGCCCCATGCGTGTCAGCCGTATGGCGCGCTCATCTCGACCCCACAGGGCCCGATCGCGATCGGTGACATCGTCACACGCTCCCTCGTAGGGCTCGAGGTCTACGACGGCACTGAGGGAGGGCGCGGCACGACCCGGGTGGTGGCGGTCAAGGACAACGGGGAGAAGCCGGTCTTCCGCATCGTCCTCGAGTGTGGTGCCCACGTCGAGGCCACCGGAGATCACCTGGTCCGGGCGCTGGAGACGCGCCGAACCCAGGGGGCCTGGGTCCGGGTGGATCAGCTCCGGCCAGGCATGCGGATGATCCTGTCGACCGACACCGAGGTGACCAAGACCGCCTCCCGGCGCGAGGTCTACGAGGCAGGCCTCGTGGGCTGGCTGCAGGGTGATGGGTTCGTGGGTCAGTGCCACGAGGGGACGAACCGGAGCCTGACCGTCGAGCTGGTGACGATCCACGACGACGAGCTCGACTACGTGATGGAGCGTGTGTCTCGGGTCTTCGAGGGGCTCCATCACCACGTGCGCTCGGTGGAGAGCGGGGATCCAGACCTCGACATCCAGCGCGTTCGGCTGCGCGGCGAGGTGCTGCGGCCGTTTATCGAGAGGTACGCCCTCGGGGCGTCCCACAGCGTCGATTCGGTGGTGCCGGAGGTGATCCAAAGCGCCGGAGTCGAGGCCCAGACCGCCTACCTGCAGGCCCTCTTCCAGGCAGACGGCGCGGTGCGGCTCCGGACCCGCGCCCCGCACACAGCAGAGATCGTGTTGTCGACCCTCTCCCCCGGGCTGGCCCGTGGCGTGCAGGCGATGCTGCTGAACCTCGGGATCTACGCTCGGGTCCAGGCTGGCTCCGATCAGCGGGAGAGCCGCCACACGCCCTGGCACGTGTCGATCGTGCGCGCCAGCGCTCGCCAGCGGTTTGCTGATCTCATCGGGTTTATCTCCGAAGACAAGCGACAGGAGCTGTCTCGGGCCTGCGGCGACGCGCCCGCCGGCGAGGCAGCGCCGGCACTCCACGAGGAGGTGATCCAACGGATCGAGCAGCTCGGCACGATGCCGGTCTACGACATCCAGACCGAGAGCGAGCAGTACCTGTGCAACAACGTCCTCGTGCACAACTGCTTCATCCAGAGCATCGGCGATGATCTGGTCAACGATGGCGGGATCATGGATCTGTGGATCCGCGAGGCTCGGCTGTTCAAGTACGGCTCGGGGTGTACCTCCGAGAGCTCCAGGATCTTCGTCTCGGGGGAGGGCTTCAGGCCCATCGGGGCGTTGTTTCAGCGGTTTGCCCGGCAGGGCCGTCCCGTCCAGGAGCTCGACGGCCAGGGTCGGTGGATCGACGTCGGAGACGCTGGACTTGGCACCCTGTCCCTGGACCCGGAGACGGGTCGGTACGAGCTGGCCCCGATCGACAAGGTCTGGCAGTACGACGTCGCCCCCGAGGACAAGATCACCGTCCGGCTCGATCGAGGAGCCCAGGCGGTGGTGAGCGCGTGGCACCCGTTCCTGGTCTGGGACGGGGAGCGGGTGGTCGAGCGCCGCGCGGACGAGCTCGAGCGTGGGGACGCGGTGCTGGGTCCCAACGCCTCAGCGCTCCAGGCGATCCCGAGCCAGCAGACTAGGTTCTCGTGGAAGACCAGGCACCATGGACGAGAGGAGGTGTGGAGCCTGGCGCTAACGGAGGAGATCTCTTGGCTGTGTGGGTACTTCCTCGGAGATGGCTGTCTGAGCTCCCGCCAGAGGTCCAAGACCGACGCCTGCGGGCACACCTACACCTACGACGAGCTCCGGCTGAGGCTCCACGATGAGACGACCGGGGTGCTCGGGCGTGTCCAGGAGATCATCTCCCACGCATTCGGCGAAAAAGCCCGCGTCCGGTCAGACGATCGGTCAGACGATCGGGGCAGCAGCGGCGATCACCTCTCCTACACCGGGCGTCGGGTCACCAGCTTCTTCGCCTCGATCTTTCGGGTGGGCCCCAAGACCTACGACCTCGAGATGCCCGACTTCGTCTGGGGATCGGGGCGCTCGATCGCCCTGGCGTTCCTCGCGGGCCTGATCGACTCCGACGGGACGGTGGTCGACGGGGGGATCAGCGTCTCGACCCCGGCCAGGGGCTTCGCCGCCGATCTGGCTGTGTTCGCCTCGTGGCTCGGCCTGGGCGGGGGGGTCACTGAGGATCGACACGTGGACACGGTGTCGGTGCTGCATCGCGCGGTGGGCCGCGCCCAGCGTGAGGCCCTGGCGGCCCAGCTGCACCACCCCGAGCGTCGTCGGCGGCTGCTCGAGCGCGGTGCCGTCCACGAGCGGAGGTTCTGCATGCGCCTGGCCGAGGAGCACAGGCGCTCCCTGTTCGGAGAGCACCGCGCCGGCACGTGGCTCAAGCTGCCCGTGGGCGACGAGACGGTGCACCTGGGGCGCCTCCACCACGAGGGGCTGATCCACCCCCTCGAGCTGCTCCGCTGCATCGAGCTGCTGGGCCGGGACGACGCAAGGTCACAGACCCTGTCCAGGATCGCCGAGGCCGTCTCGTTCGTCACGGCGGTGGAGCCCTGCGCCGAAGATCCGCAGTTCTATGATCTGACCGTGGGGGGCCACAGCAACTACCTCGCAGGTGAGCAGGGGCTGGTCGCGATCCACAACACCGGGACGAACTTCAGCGCCCTGCGGGGGGAGGGAGAGCCCCTGTCCGGCGGAGGGCGCTCTTCGGGCCTGATGAGCTTCCTCAAGATCGGCGATCGGGCCGCGGGCGCGATCAAGAGCGGCGGCACCACCCGACGGGCCGCGAAGATGGTGTGCCTCGATCTCGATCATCCCGACATCGAGAAGTTCATCTCCTGGAAGGTCTCCGAGGAGCAGAAGGTCGCGTCGATGGTCGCCGGCAGCCGGATCACCGAGCGCTGCCTCAACGCGGTCCTAAGCGCGATCCATGGCTGCGATCGGCCCGACGCCCGGCGCCTCGATCCCCGGGAGAACCCCGCCCTCGCCGAGGCCCTGCGCACCGCCCGTGCCTCGGGGATCCCCGACAGCTACCTGCACCGGACCCTGCAGTACGCTCAGCAGGGCTACACCCACATCGAGTTCCCGGTCTTCGACACCGACTGGCAGTCCGAGGCCTACCAGGCCGTCTCAGGCCAGAACTCCAACAACTCGGTGCGGATCCCCAACGCGTTCATGGACGCGGTGCTGCGCGACGAAGATTGGCGCCTGATCCGCCGCACCGACGGCGCGATCGCCCAGACCCTGTCCGCTCAGGATCTCTGGGAGCAGATCTGCTACGCCGCCTGGGCCTGCGCCGATCCCGGGGTGCAGTTCGACTCCACGATCAACGAGTGGCACACCTGTCCGTCAGATGGCAGGATCAACGCCAGTAATCCATGTTCCGAGTACATGTTTCTGGACGATACAGCATGCTTTGCTCCCGAGACCAGGATCTCGACCCCGGACGGGCTGCGGCGGGTCGCTGACCTGTACGCAGCACAAGAGAGGGGCGAGCGGGTGATCGTGACGACCGATCTCCACACTGAGCACGATCACCGACGCGTCACAGCCCACAGGCCGGCCCTGGTCACCCGGGTCGGCGAGCGGGAGGTGTTCGCGGTCACGCTCAAGGACGGGCGCTCGATCCGGCTCACCGCGGATCACAAGCTGCTGACAGACTCTGGGCAGTGGAAGCGGGTGGATGAGCTGGAGCCCGGCCTCGATCGGATCGAGATCCGGGAGTCAGGCAACCCTGTCTCGTTCTCTTCGAGCGAAGAGGACGTACACCGGTGGCGGATGCTGGGCTGGCTGACCGGAGACGGGGTGCTCTCGAGCGATGTCGTTGCCCTCGTGTTCGGGCCCCAGGACTCCAGCGCCGCGGTGATGATGGAGAGCGAGTTCAACCGCCTCGTCAGGGAGTCTGCTGAGCTCGCCGGGGCCCCCGAGCCCCGGGAGTGCAACCTGTCCACCCAGAACAACGGGGTGATCCAGATCCAGTCGAAGGCTGGACACCTGGTGCAGTACCTCCACGAGGTGTACGGCCTGCGCCAGGGCGCGGCGATCCACAAGGATGTCCCGGCATCGCTTCACCGCGTCCCCGCGGATCTGCAGGTTGCCTATCTGCAGGGGCTGTTCTCAGCGGATGGCTGCATCCGTCGTTCCGCCACAGAGCCCGAGGTCATGCTCGCGTCTTCCTCGCCTGAGCTGTTGCGCTCGGTGCAGCTCCTGCTCTCGGATCTCGGGATGGTGAGTCGGATCACGTGGACCCACCCCGAGGGGAGGAAGAACCCACAAGGTCAGCTGCACCTGTACAACCAGGCTGGTCGAAAGTTCATGGTGCTGATCGGCATGCCGTGCTCTGAACAGAAGCACGCCAGGATCAACGAGATCCTGGCGCGCCCCTTTGATGGCGCCCGGAAGAACCCTCGTCCCTCCAAGGTGATCTCGATCGAGCCTGCAGGCATCGAGGTGGTCTACGACGTCACCGAGCCAGTGACTCACTCCCTCGTCGCCGAGGGCATGATCGCCCACAACTGCAACCTCGCGTCTCTGAACCTGCTCCAGTACTACGACGGATCCGCCGCCCAGATGGACGTCGAGGCCCTGCTCCACGCGGTGCGCTTGTGGACCGTGGTCCTCGAGGTGTCCGTGGCGATGGCGCAGTTCCCGTCGGGAGCGATCGCGCGCAGATCCTATGACTACCGCACCCTGGGCCTAGGCTTCGCCAACCTCGGGGCGCTGCTGATGGTGATGGGGGTGCCCTACGACTCGCCTCAGGGCCGCGCCATCGCGGGCTGCATCACCGCGATCATGACCGGTGAGTCGTACGCGACCTCGGCCCGGATGGCGGCTGAGCTGGGCCCGTTCGCGCGGTACGAGCGCAACCGCGAGGCCATGCTCCGGGTGATCCGCAACCACCACAGCGCGGCCCACACCGCGCCGTCCCATGCCTACCAGGGGCTGTCGATCCGGCCGGTGCCGCTCGACACGCTGCACTCGCCCCAGCCGCTGCTCGAGGCGGCGAAGCAGGCGTGGGATCAGGCCCTGGCCCTGGGGGAGGAGCACGGGTACCGCAACGCCCAGGTCTCGGTCCTCGCGCCCACCGGCACCATCGGCCTGGTGATGGACTGCGACACGACGGGGATCGAGCCCGACTTTGCGCTGGTGAAGTTCAAGAAGCTGGCCGGCGGAGGCTACTTCAAGATCATCAACCAGTCCGTGCCCCCTGCCCTGCGGCGCCTGGGCTACACCGAGCCCCAGATCGAGGCGATGATCCGCTACGCCACGGGCCATGGCACCCTGGTGGGCGCTCCGGGGGTGAACCACGAGGCCCTGAAGGCCCACGGCTTCACCCCCCGGATCCTCGAGCGGCTCGAGTCGCAGCTGGGCTCGGCCTTCGACATCAAGTTCGTGTTCAACCCCTGGACCCTGGGGCGGGAGTTCTGCACCGAGACCCTGGGGCTGACCGAGGCTCAGCTCAACGATCCGACCTTCGATCTGCTGCTGTCGATCGGCTTCACCCCGGATCAGATCGCGTCGGCGAACGCGTTCGCCACCGGCACCATGACCCTCGAGGGCGCTCCGCACCTCCGGGAGGAGCACCTGCCGGTGTTCGACTGCGCCAACCGCTGCGGTCGGATCGGCCAGCGCTTCATCCTGCCTGAGGGACACATCCGGATGATGGCGGCCTGTCAGCCGTTCCTCAGTGGTGCGATCAGCAAGTGCGTCACGGCGGACACGCTCATCTTCAGCGAGCACGGGATCCTGCCCATCGGCCAGCTCTACAGCGGCGAGCGGCCCGACAGCTTCCGCCCGTGCGAGATGGTGTTGGCCTCGATCGACGGGCCTCAGCGGGCAGACCTGTTCTACTTCGGTGGGGTCCGCGACACGATCCGGCTCACCCTCGCAGACGGGCGCACCCTCGAGGGCACGCCGAACCACCAGATCAAGGTCGCCGACGGTGCCGTCTACCGGTGGAAGCGACTGGACGAGATCTCCCTCGATGATCACGTCGCGATCCGGCTCGGTGCTGAGGTGTGGGCCAGCGACGAGGTCCGCATCGACCTCCAGCCCACCCCTGCCTACGGCGACCAGAGGGAGATCTCCTGGCCGGATCGGATGACGCCTGTCCTGGCGCGGTTCCTCGGCTCGTTCGCCGCTGGGGGGAGGCTGCTCCGCAGCACCTGGACCGTCCAGATCGCCAACGGCGACGAGGCCGTCCTAGATCGATGTCGCTGGATCGCAGCTGAGGTGTTTGGCCTGGAGGGGCAGCTCGAGACCGATCCCCGCGATGGGGTCAAGAGCCTGCTGCTGCACTCGAAGACGCTGGTCGAGCTCCTCGACTACCTCGGTGCGTCGGGGAGCTCAGCCACGAAGGTCATCCCCTGGGCCGTCCTGCAGTCCCCCCGGGACACCGTCCGGGAGTTCATCGGTGGGCTGTGGCTCGGTGGCTCCGTCCGGGGCAGGGACGGGATGGTGGCGATCTGCCTCGAGTCAGAGCAGCTGATCCACCAGCTCCAGGTGGTGCTCAACAACTTCGGACTGCGCCCCAACCTCACCGCCAAGGGCGGCCCCGGTCCGGATCAGGCCTACCGCGAGCTCAGGCTCTCCGGGCGAGATGTGATCCGCTTTGCGGAGCTGTTTCAGCTGGACGAAGCGGACAAGCAGGCACGCCTCACGGAGTGGGCTGATCGCCATAGGCAGGAGGGAGCGGTGGTCTGCTCCGACGTGGTCCCCTGCTACCGGGAGCAGATGCAGTCCGCCGTCCGGGAACAGGGGGCGCTCGGCGAGTGGCGTGCGCTGATGGAGCCCCACACTCAGCACACCTCGTGGGTGATGGCCCGGAGGTTCCAGGATCACTTCGGCCTGCCTGAGCTGACCGAGATCCTGGACAGCGGGATCCACTTCTCCCGGGTCCGGGGGATCGAGGCCGATCAGAACGAAGTGTTCGACTTCCAGGTCCCGGAGAGCCACGCATTCTTGGGCAACAGCATCGTCAACCACAACACGATCAACATGCCCAACGAGGCCACGATCGGCGACGTCAAGGACGCCTACATGCTGTCGTGGCGCCTCGGCCTGAAGGCCAACGCCCTGTACCGGGACGGCTCGAAGCTCTCGCAGCCGTTGTCGTCGGTGGTGGCTCAAGATCTGTTCTCCTCCCTCGATCAGCCGCCATCCATCGGGGGCGAGGCGCAGAGGCCCGGGGCCGCTCAGGTCGCCGAGCGGATCGTGGTGCGGTACCTCGCCAAGCGTCGGCGGCTGCCCGATCGGCGCCGGGGCTACACCCAGAAGGCGGTGGTCGGTGGGCACAAGGTCTTCCTGCGCACCGGCGAGTACGACGACGGCAACCTCGGCGAGATCTTCATCGACATGCACAAGGAAGGGGCCGCCTTCCGCTCCCTGATGAATTCGTTCGCGATCGCGATCTCGATCGGGCTGCAGCACGGCGTGCCGCTGGAGAAGTTTGTCGATCAGTTCCTGTTCAGCCGGTTCGAGCCCAACGGCATGGTGATGGGCAACGAGCGGATCAAGATGGCGACGTCGATCATCGACTACATCTTCCGGGAGCTGGCGATCAACTACCTGGGCCGCGAGGAGCTGGCGCACGTCTCTGAGGAGGATCTACGCCACGACACCCTCGGCTCCAGGGACGAGCCGGAGTACATCGAGGAGCAGCAGTTCATCCGGCCCCTGATCGTGTCGGACTCGTCGCTCGACGTCGACAGCTACGAGGTCGAGGCCCACGGCGGCGCAAGCTCCGGCCCCCACCTGCTGTCGAGCGCGTCCCCGGTGCGGGATGTGCGGATCCAGGCGGTGCTCGACGCCCGGGCCCGGGGCTACGAGGGGGACGCCTGTGACGAGTGCGGGGCGATGACCATGGTGCGCAACGGCAGCTGCCTCAAGTGCGTCAGCTGCGGCTCAACCTCCGGCTGTAGCTAGGCGGTCCCCGGCGTAGCTCCAGCCTCAGGCGGGGGCCGCGCCGTGGGTCTCCGGGGTGGCCCCGCGGCGGATCTAGACCGGATCCGCGGCCGGATCTCCTCGGCGAAGCTCAGCTGCGGCTGGTTCGAGCCCCTCTTCGGGATCAGCTGCCGCCGCGTCATCACCTGATCCTTCGAGCCGGCCCGGCTCGAGCTACAGGGCCGGGGGGGGCGCACGATGGCGGCCTGGGTGAGGGTGTTCGCGAGCGTCATAAGCTACGAGGCGCAGATCGTGCGAGCTGCGCTCGAGGCTGCGGGCATCGAGGCGAGGGTCCAGGGGGCCGATCGGGTGCCCGGCGCGTTTGGTGCCGACGCCCAGACCGAGGTCTATGTGTCCAGGCACGCCGAGGCAGACGCCCACGAGCTGCTGGGCACCGCCCTGCGCCGGGATCGGGCCGGAGCGCTGTCGCTGGCGCCGGAGGCGGGCGGAGCGCTGTCGCTGGCGCCGGGGGGCGTGGAGCCGCCCCCCGGGCCCGAGCGCTGCCCGGGGTGTGCTGCGCCCTGGGAGCCCGGGTTCGAGGTCTGCTGGAGCTGTGGACAGAGGATCGCACCCTGATGGGTGGATCGGGGGCCGCCGGGACAAGGTGACATCCTTGGGAGGATCCCCGACGGTGGGATGCGCTCTCTCAGCGGGCACGATGCTCGCTATCTGGGGACGCACGAGGAGGATGTATGGCGAGCTGGGTGGCGGCGTGGTTGCTCGCAGGAGCGGGGGCCTCTCCCGGAGAGGATCCGCTCCTCGAGGCGCTGGAGCTGGAGCTGGAGCGAACGATGGAGGCTTATGAGGGGCAGGAGGGGGCGCCCTACTACCTCGGCTACCGGGTAGCGGATCAGGAGCACTGGAAGCTGTCGGCCCGGTATGGGGCCCTGGGGGCGTCGAGCACCACCCGTCGCCGGACCCTGGATGTCTCCGCCCGGGTGGGCTCGCCCGCGCTGGACTCCACCCACCAGCTCAAGGGGGGCTTCGTCTCGGGCCTCAACCTCCACACCGGCCACCAGCTGCCGCTGGACGCCGAGCCAAGGGCCCTGCGGGCGGCGATCTGGGTCGCGACCCACAAGGAGGTCCGCGACGCCCAGGAGCGCTGGGCCCGGGTGCAGACCAACCAGCAGGTCAAGGTCGAGGATCGGGATCCCTCCCCGGACTTCAGCGACGCCGAGCCGGTGGTGGCGCTCGGCCCCCACGCGACGCTGTCGCTGCACCGGGCGGACTGGGAGGACGTGCTGGTCGAGCTGTCTCAGCGCCTCGACGCGGCGGGTGACGAGATCCATGCCTCGGAGGTCTCCCTGGACGGGATCCGCGAGACCCAGTGGATCGTCACCAGCGAGGGGGCTCGGATCCGGCAGCCCCGGGAGTGGGTCCGGATCTCGATGCAGGCCTGGAGCCGGACCGACGACGGGATGAAGCTGCAGCTGTACCGCTGGCGTGACGTGCACGATCCCGATCGGCTGCCCGACGCCGCTGAGCTACAGGGCTGGGCGGGGCAGCTGGCCAGGGATCTGATCGCGCTGCGGGGGGCTGAGGAGGGGGACGCCTACCATGGCCCGGTGCTGCTGCGGGGCAAGGCCGCGGGCGTGTTCGTCCACGAGGTGCTGGGGCACCGGGTGGAGGGCCACCGCCAGAAGGACGACGACGAGGGGCAGACCTTCACCGACAAGATCGGCCAGCAGCTGCTGCCGTCCAGCATCGACGTCTACGACGATCCAACCCTCGCATCGTACGCGGGCGAGGATCTCAACGGCTACTACCGCTACGATCAGGAGGGGATCCCGGCCCAGCGGGCGGTGCTGGTGGAGGATGGGGTGTTCGTGGGCTTCTTGATGAGCCGCTCCCCCATCGAGGGCTTCGGGCAGAGCAACGGCCACGGCCGGGCCCAGGCCTGGCGCCAGCCCGTCGCCCGGATGGCGAACACCGTCGTGGAGACCGATGATCCCCACACCGAGGCGCAGCTGCGGGCGATGCTGCGCCGGGAGCTGCGGGAGCAGGGGCGCGAGTGGGGGCTGATGATCGACGAGATCGGTGGAGGTTTCACCCTGACCGGGCGGCTCTTCCCCAACGCGTTCAACGTGCGGGCCACCTATGGCCACAAGGTGTTCGCCGACGGCAGGCCCGACGAGCTGGTGCGGGGGATCGATCTGGTGGGTACGCCGCTGGTGGCGCTGTCCAACGTGGTGGCCGCCGGCGACGATCCACAGGTGTTCAACGGCTTCTGTGGCGCTGAGAGCGGCGTGGTGCCCAACAGCACGGTGGCCCCGCCCCTGCTGATCCGTCAGCTGGAGATCCAGAAGAAGGAGACCGGCGCCGATCGGCCCCCGCTGTTGCCTAAGCCCGCTCAGCCCGGAGGTGACACATGATCGCCTGGCTCGTCGCGCTGGCCTCCGCCGGTGATCCGGTCTTGGACGCGCTGTCAGAGGAGCTGCAGCGCTCGGTGGGG
>DRPG01000525.1 GCA_011376105.1 Deltaproteobacteria bacterium | reverse complement strand
GGGGTTGTTCTCGACAAAGTCGCCGACGGGGGCGGCGAACAACATCATGATCAGCACCGCCAGCAGGATCGCCGCGATCATGATCTCGACGTCATCGGCCATCCCCACCGCGGTGATCACCGAGTCGATCGAGAACACGATGTCGAGCAGCATCACCTGGGCCACCACCGAGGCCAAGGTCACCGTCTTCTTGTTCTTGGCCTGTTCCCCGTGGTCTTCGGGGTGCTCCACGTTGGAGTAGATCTCCCGGGTGGCCTTCCACAGCAGGAACAGCCCCCCCGCGAGCAGCACCAGATCGCGGCCCGTCCAGGGACGCACCACGGTGAACAGCACCTGGCTGAGGTGAGCGAGCCAGTTGATCGCGAGGAGCAGCAGCACACGGGTGAACAGCGCCCCGGCGAGGCCGAGGCGCCTGCCCGTGAGCTGCTGAGCCCGGGGCAGGCGCCCACAGAGGATCGTGATGAACACGATGTTGTCGATCCCCAGCACCACCTCCATCAGGGTGAGGACGGCGAGGGAGACCCATGCTTCCGGACTGGTCAAGAGCTCGATCATCGGGGGGAGCCAGTGGGTTACGGGTGAGCGTGATGACAGGGGGATTAGCATGTCGCTCACCCAGGCCAAAGTCGCCTCTGGCTCCGACCTCGTCGATCCGATGGCGACCCTGCGCTCCCTGAGGGAGGCGTTTCGGGCAGCTCCCTTCCCGGATCGGCAGGAGCGGACCAGGGCCCTCGATCGATTGCTGACCCTGATCCTCGAGCGTCGAGACGCGATCGCCGACGCGATCTCCGACGACTTCGGGCACCGGAGCCGCCACGAGTCCCTCGTCTCCGAGGTCTACGTCACCGCCGCGGGGATCCGGTACATCAAGAAGCACCTGCGGGCGTGGATGGCACCCGAGCCTCGTCCGGTCACCCTCGCGCTGCAGCCCGCCCGAGCCCGGATCGTGCCCCAGCCCCTGGGGGTGATCGGGATCATCAGCCCGTGGAACTACCCGATCCAGCTCGCGCTGCTGCCGCTGGCCTACGCCCTGGCCGCGGGCAACCGGGTGATGCTCAAGCCCAGCGAGCTGACCCCGGGCACCAGCGAGCTGATGCGCACCCTGCTCGCTGATGCCTTCCACCCCGATCACGTCGCGGTGATCACTGGAGGGCCCGAGGTGGGGGCCGCGTTCTCGGAGCTCCCGTTCGATCACCTGTTCTACACCGGCTCCACCCGGGTGGGGCGGTTGGTGATGCAGGCGGCGGCGAAGAACCTCACCCCTGTCACCCTGGAGCTGGGTGGCAAGTCGCCGGCCTGGATCCACCCCGACTATCCCACCGAGAAGGCCGCGGCCTCCATCGCCATGGGCAAGCTGTTCAACGCGGGCCAGACCTGTGTGGCGCCGGACTACGTCCTGGTGCGCCGCGATCAGGCTGACGCGCTGGAGCGTGCCCTCGTCGCCTCGATCGAGGAGATGTACCCCGGACTGGTGGATAACCCTGATTATACCTCTATCATAAACGATCAACACCGCGAGAGGCTCCAGGGCTACCTCGCTGATGCAGAGGCCCACGGTGCTCGCCTGGTGACGATCAACCCCGCCTCCGAGTCGTTCGAGGCAAGCACCAAGCTCGCGCCGGTGCTGATCCGGGATCCCACCGAGGAGATGGCGGTGATGCAGGAGGAGATCTTCGGTCCGCTCCTGCCGATCGTCGCCGTCGACTCGGTCGACGCCGCGGCCGCCTACATCAACGATCATCCCCGCCCGCTGGCGATGTACGTCTTCGATCGCGACAAGGCCCGGGTCGAGGGGCTGCTGAGGCACACCCACGCGGGCGGGGTCTCGGTGAACGACACCATGCTGCATGTGGCGGAGGAGCACCTGCCCTTCGGTGGGGTGGGCCCCTCGGGGATGGGCGCGTACCACGGGCGGGAGGGGTTCGACACCTTCAGCCACCGCAAGGCGGTGCTTCACCAGCCGCGGCTCAACAGCCGCTTCCTCCTCGCACCCCCCTACGGCCGCACGATCGAGCGGCTGCTGGATCTGCTGATCTGATCGGGGCGGGCTCGGGCGATCTCAACGACGTGTTCGTGATCTCCGATCCGAAGGCGCTGATCTCCGGGTGCCGGCCGTCCCGTGGGGGCGGGATCCGTTCCCCGTCGAACAGGGGCACCGAGCGGGGCTGTCGATCGCCTCCACAGCCGGGATCCTCCCCCTCCAACGCCGCACCCCTCGCTGGGACGCACCAGGGCGTCGAGTCGCCGGGAGCGGGCCATCCGATCGTCGGGGATGGGAGGATGGGGCACAGCGGCTCCTCACGGGCTGCTGGGGATCGCTTCTTTGTAGGCTGCAAGGGCCTCGGGAGATCGAGCACACATGGAAGATCCTGGAGCGATCCGACAACCGACCCCTGTGGTCCCTAGGGCTCTGGTGTGGATCAAGGCGGCTCGCATGTGTTGGCCCCCCCCTCGTGGTCTCGGTGCTGTAGGATGGGCACGCCACGGATGGAGGAGCGTTGCCCCGCCTTTCACATGCCGTCTTCGCAGCATGGTTGCTTGGTCCCTCCATCACCCATGCGTGCCCGGACTACTCGACGGATCCCTCCCTGCTGGTCGCCCTGGAGCCGGGCGCGACCAAGGGGGCGCTGTCCGACGATGAGAAGGCCTGCCTGGAGCAACGCTACGCCAGCGCTGAGCAGCAGACGACCAAGGACAAGATCAGCCGGGTGTTGTTGGTCAACGCCTACGCATACTCGACCAGCTACTGGGCGGAGCTGGTCCAGCGGCACCTCGACGAGGTCGATCGCTCCGATCCTGACATCGCGTATCTGTACGCCTTCTATCTGTTCAACACCGACAAGGAGGCCGCCCCAGAGGTGGTCCGCTGGACCGAGGTGGCGCTGGAGCGCCGCGACGTGTGGACCGGTGAGGTCTTCGTGGGGCGGGTGTTTGGCCTGATGCGGCTGCGGGCGGTGGCGGCTCAGGCCCAGTGGATCCAGGCTGAGGAGGTGGTCGCGCGGGAGGGCACCGACGAGAGTCGTGCCGAGGCCGGTCGCCTGAAGAACCAGGTCAAGACCTACTCGCGGGAGTGGGTCGACTTCGCGCGGGTGGCGGGTCGGGAGCCCGGGGAGGCGATCCGCCTGTGCCTGTCGGTGGCCAGCAACGCGATGGCCTGCGGCATCGACGAGGACGATCTCCCCCGCTGAGCCCCCTGGTCTAGACACGCCGCAGGCGCTCTAGGGAGGCCAGGGCAGGATCATGTCGTTGGCCCCGGGGATCGGGCTCGGTGCCACGGACAGGCCCTCGATCTGGATCGAGAGGCTGTACTCTGCTGCGTCCACGCAGTCAGGGCCGTCCTTCTGAGAGATCCAGATCTGGAGCGGGCCCGAGCCGGGGGTGCCCTGGGTGGTGAGGCAGTCCCTGGGGCAGCCTCCGTCGCCAAATGCGTCGGTCCAGGGATCGACGGTGCAGTCCCAGTCATCGTCGAGGGCTGTGCCTCCGTCGCCGTAGCCGTAGTGGGCGGTGCCGTTGCGATCGAGCACGTGGGCGACGAGATCAGCGCTCCCGAGGCCGTTGTCGACGATGATGTTGACCTCCTGCAGGGGATCGACGAGGATCTCCCATCCGTCCCACACCGGCGCGACCCGGGTGTCGCCACAGGGCAGATCACCGATCACCGGGTTGCTCATCACGGGGGAGCCGACGCATTCAGCGACGAGATCATCACCTCCGTCGCAGTCTTGATCGATGCCATCGCCCGCGATCTCGAGGGCGCCGGGGCCGATCCCCGGGGCTGAGTCGTTGCAGTCGGGGCCTCCACAGCCCGCGGACAGCCAGGTGTCGGCGTCGTTGTCGGTGCACAAGGTGGTGTCGAGGGTCAGGGTGTAGTCGAGGGCCTCGGTGGTCCCGTCGAGGCTGGAGACCAGCACGTAGTAGCCCCCAGCCCCCCAGCCGGCGACGGCGGTGGGGCAGCTCAGGCCATCGCTGCGCTCGAACGCGTGCAGGGTGGTCAAGGTGTCGTCGAAGATCTCGACGATCAGGGTCTGCTCTGTACAGGTGTCGACCGCACCGTCGCTGATCATCGCCTGGAGGACCTCGCCGTCCGCCACGGTGACATAGAACAGATCGGCGACGACCCCGAGGGTGCTCGAGATGTCGCCGGGGCACAGCACACCCTCGAAGATCGCCGGCAGGGAGCCCGCGACGGTGGCGGACGGGACGGTGTCGTTGGGCTCGAAGGGACCGTCGGGGCAGCCGGTGGTGGGG
>DRPG01000524.1 GCA_011376105.1 Deltaproteobacteria bacterium | reverse complement strand
GGTGATCGAGCGTGCCTTGGGGCTGCTGCCGGGGGGCCTCGGGGCCCTGGTGGAGGAGGCGAGGCACCTGCGGGAGGCCATGGACCAGACGCTGGGGGCCACCGGGTTGATGCTGCACCCGGTCTACACCCGCACCGCACCCCGGCACCGCGCGATCGCGCTGCGCAACCCACGGGACGTCGGCTGCACCACGCTGTTCAACGTCTCCGAGGGGCCGGTCACGGTCCTGCGGGTGGACACCGATCCCCGGGGGCTGCCGATCGGGATCCAGATCGCCGGGGCCCGGGGGCAGGATCGGCTGACCCTGGCCGCTGCACGGGTGCTGGAGGAGCTGTTTGGTGCCCCTGCTCCGATCGAGCCCCGCTCGGGTCACCCCAAAGCCCCCCCACCCCCCGCCGGAGCCAGGGCCTCCGGGTAAGCCGGGGCCAGGCCAGACCAGGCGCCCTCAGACAGGATCAGGCCGGCGGTGGGATCGACGCCGGGGCCCTGGCTCACCCGGGCCCGGCGAGCCCGGCGAGCCCGGCGAGCCCGGCGAGCCCGGCGAGCCCGGCGGGCCCGGCCCGCAGCCACCGCCGGGGGGTGGAGCGCAGCAGCCTGTGCAGCTCCACGAAGGCACCCCAGCTCCCACGGACCTCCCCCGCCCACCACGGCGACACCCCCACCCCGACTCCCACGACAAGGATCAGTGTGTCGCCTTCCAACCCCACAGACACCCCACCCGCTCAAGCGCGCCGCTCAAGCGCGCCGCTCAAGCGGAGCGCCTGGTCTTGGAAAAGATACTGAACTAAGGTTCACCAGCCAACTGTTCAGTGATGGGTTGCGCCCTCGGGCTCGGTGGGAGAAAGATGGCGGGTACTCGGACCAGTTTCTGTCCGGGACAGCACAGAGATGGGGAACACTCGATGAACAAAGGTCAGAAGCTCGTGAAGATGGTCGAGCTGATGACGCGCAGGGGCGGGGTCCGTGCGCAGGAGCTAGTCGAGCGCTTCGAGCTCGACGCCCGGACCCTGCGCCGCTACCTCGCGGATCTGCGAGAGCTCGACCTGCCGGTGAGGGACGAGGGTCGAGGAGAGGATCGGGTGATCTCGATCGATCCCCGCTGGCGCCGCACAGGGGTCCAGCTCTCCCTGGCGGAGGTGCTGTCCCTGCACTTTGGCCGAAAGCTGTTCAACTTCCTTGAGGGCACGAGCTTCGCCGAGGATCTCGAGGGGGCGATCGAGCGCCTCGAGCCCGCGATCAGCCGCGCCCACCAGAACCTCGCCCGGCAGCTCGACACCAAGTTCCTCGCGGTGCCTGAGCCCGCGAAGGACTACCGGGGCCAGGCGTCTGAGATCCTCGACGATCTGGTCACCGCGCTGGTGTACAACAACACCGTTGAGGCGAGGTACCGGAACTTTAACGGGGTCGAGAGCAACAAGCTGCTCCACCCCTACACCCTGGCTACGTTCCGCCAGGGGCTGTACCTATTCGCGCTGGACGTCGAGGCCGCGGTGGTCAAGACCTACGCCGTCGAGCGCTTCGTCGACGTGGTGCGGAGGCGCGGCGAGCACTTCGCGACCCCTCAGGGGTGGCGTCCCGAGGCCCACATCGCCCACGCCTTCGGCATCATCTCCGCCACCCCCCAGACCGTGGTGCTGGCGTTCTCCGAGGCCGTGATGGGCTACATCCGGGAGCGCACCTGGCACCCCACCCAGACCTTCCGTACCCTGCCCGATGGCCGGCTTGAGCTCACCATGCAGATCGCCTCCACCGCTGAGCTCCGCTCCTGGATCTGTGGGTTCGGCGCTGACGCTGAGGTCCTCAACCCTGCTGAGCTGCGACGCTCCGTGGCTCAGTCCCTGCGCCGGGCGGCCGAGCAGTACACGGAGCTGGGTTGACCTGCTGGCCCACCCCCGGAGATCCACACGATCCCTTCCCCGAGCCCCGGCTCGTCCCCCCCGCCGGGCACGAGCTCCGTGAGGCGGTGGCGTCCCTGTGGGCCGGCCGGGTGTCCGAGGCCCAGGTCGAGGCGATCGCCCGTCGGCACGGGCTCGACGAGCCCCTGCGGTCCCGGAGCCGGCCGCTGCCCACAAGCCCCTGGCTCCCCAGCGAGGCCGATCTGGTCCGGATCGCGACCGACATCGATCCCGGCCTCGGCGCCTGTGCTCCCGATCTGGTGCTGGGCCCGGTGGCCGACGAGCCCCTCGATCGGAGGACCCTGCAGATCGTCCTGGCCCTGGGCATGTTCTTCCGGGGCGACGGGGCTCCGGCCACGCCCCAGCAGCGGTGGTCACGGGTGGTGCCGCTGCCCACGGTCGAGGCGCGGGCAGCGGTGAGGGCCATCGCCAGGGCCCCGCTGGCGCCCTGGCGGATCCTCGAGATCTCCGGGGACAGGCGCGGGGCACGGATCAGCGATCTCGTCGGGTTGGGCCCCCCGTCGTGTCCCCCTGCCTCGATCCGCCTGCGCCCCTGCGGGCACCTCCTCGGGGGGCGGCTCGAGCCCGGAGCGTTGCTGCTGTCCCGGATCGCCCAGGATCCCCAGGGCTGGGTCGCGACCTGCCCCCTGGTGATCCCCGGGCCGCTGCCTGGAGCCGTCCCCAGGTGGATACGGTGGCTCGCGTGGCACGATCGACTCGACCGGCGTGGTCCGATCAGCACGTCCGGTCTCCTCGCCCGCTGGGGGCACGTCCTAGCGAGGCGGATCCTGGAGGTGCTGTGGGCGAGGAGCTAAGCGACGATCCCTACCGGATCGCCGAGCTGTACGATCTCGAGTACGCCTACCACCGGGAGGACATCGGCTGGTACACCCAACTCGCACGGGCGGCGGAGGGGCCGGTGCTCGAGCTGGGCTGTGGCACCGGGCGGCTGACCCTGCCCATGGCCCACGCAGGCGCCACGGTGGTCGGCGTCGATCGAGCGCCAGCGATGCTCGAGGGGCTGGCCGCCAAGCTCGTCCGGGCACCCCCAGTGGTCCAGCGGCGCGTCCAGCTGGTGGCCGCCGACTACCGCTCCCTGCAGCTCGATCAGCTCTTCGGTGCGGTGCTCTGGCCGTTCAACGCCCTGCACCACTGCGCCGGCCCCACAGACGTCGCCGAGGTGCTGTGCCGGATCCGGGGCTGGCTGGCGCCGGGGGGATCGCTGGCGCTGGACTGTTACCTCCCCGATCTCGAGCTGTACGATCGGGATCCAGACGAGCGCTTCGAGCCGAGGAGCTTCACCGATCCCCGCTCGGGCCAGCTCCTGCAGAGCTGGGAGCAGGGCTGGTGGGACGCAGCCACCCACACCCACCACGTCCTGTACGTCTACGAGCACCCCGACGGGCGCCAGGAGCGCGCCCACCTCGCCCTGCGGATGTACGAGCTCGATGAGCTGCGGACGCTGGTCGAGGGCGCGGGTTGGCGGATCGTGTCCGAGGCGATGGACTTCGAGGAGACACCGCTCCACCCCGACGCCCTCAAGTGGGTCGCCCGGCTGAGACCCTCGGGCTGAGCGGGCACAGCCGGGCGGGCACAGCCGGGCGGGCACAGCCGGGCGGGCACAGCCGGGCGGGCACGCCCCAGGCCGAGCTAGGCCAGCGGCGGCGCCCAGCCCCGGAGCGCAGCAAGGGCGCCGTCGGAGCCCCGATCCCCCCGCGAGCGCGAGCTCACGGGACCCCGGAGATACACGGGCGGCGAGCTACTGCTGGAAGCACAGCTCGACGCCGTTCTCCTCAGCCTTGACCTCCTGGAGATCTTCGGTGACCCAGCGATCCTTCTTGATGGTCTCCAGGACGAACTCGCCCTGAGCGAACACCACGGTCTGCGAGTCCAGCGCATCGAGCACCAGGCTGAAGGCACCGCGGGCCTGGCCACCAGCCTCGAGCACCGAGTCGGCGCTGAACACGACGTAGTTGTAGTGCAGCTCGCCCCAGCCATCGAAGCCCGCGGGGACCCCGTCGACCGGACGCCACTTGTTGAGGTGGGTCATCGGGCGATACTCGAAGATGGGCTCGGAGTCTTTGCCATCGGGCTTGAACATCCGATCCAGCTCGTCGTGGATCTCGTTGGCGACCGTGGTGACCTCGGTCTCGAGCTCTGAGACGCAGTCGCTCTCTGCGGGATCGGTGCCCTCAGGCAGGTCACAGAAGAACAGATCGCCCTCGTTGATCGGGACGAAGCCCTCGTCGGACTCAGGATCGAGGATCGAGTTGTAGACAAAGGGCTGAGCGTAGCGGGGGCCACGGTGGTAGATCAGCTCCTCGCTGATCTTGCCCTGGGCGTTGCCTGCCTCCCACTGAGGGGGGAGGAACCAGAAGTCGGCCACGTCTCGGGGGTTGATCTGGTAGCCGGTGGCGTTGAGCAAGAACAGCCGCCCACCGTCGAGGTAGGGCTCTAGGTGGGCGTAGGCTCCAGAGTAGGCCTCATCGAGATCGCCGAGCGCCGCCAGCTCATCGGACCAGTTCGCGATCCAGTCGCCGTCCATCGGCTCGATGTCGACCCCACCGCTCTCCCTGGGCACGCAGGTGGTGGGCTGGAACGCGGGCTTGACCGACATGATCAGCCGCATGTCCGACTTCTTGTCGCCCCGAACGTAGTGGTGGAAGCCGATCTGCAGATCGCCCTCGGAGTTGATCACCGCCTCGCCCCGCCACGGGGTGATGTCTTCGCTGACCACCCGATAGCCAGCCTGATCCGCCCACTGTTCATGGGCCGGGGGCCAGTTGTTCTGGCCACAGATCTGGATCGGATCGTCGAGCTTGAAGTTGCGCTCGTCGGCCTCGTCCTCGAACTCCCTGCAGTCCATGTTGTACGACGCGGGCCAGGACGGATCGTCGGGGTTGACGGTCTCCTTCACCAGGGAGAGGCTCGTGCCATCGGAGAGGAACGCGACGTAGCTCCCGCTGGTGAGCTGTGCATTCTGGGGAGCACAGGCAGCAAGGAGCAGCACTGGCACGATGCTCTTGACGTTCGACATGGACGTTCCTCGAATGGACGGGACCTTATAGGTGGTGAGGGGTTTGTAGGTCAACCCCACCGCCCCCCCCGGTCTCGGTAGGTGTCGGGTGCGACCGGGCAGTTAACCCTTGGCCACGGTTTCGGCACGAGCGGCAGCGGATCACCGGCGAGCGCCGGTGGGCTGCAGATCCTGCGCGGTCGCGGCGGCGGGGGACAGCGTGTGCTTCAGATCGCCGTCCTCGTCGACCATCCACAGATCAGGCCAGCCATCTCCGTCTCCGTCCCGTGCGTCGGCGGAGCCGGCGAGGATCCGCCCCGCGTGCCAGATCTCGACGGGCAGCACCGAGACGCCGCTCGAGCGATGGAGCGCGATGGAGCCAGCCGCGGGCTGGGTGACGAGCAGATCCGGGTTGCCGTCGAGATCGACGTCGGCCACGGTCAAGCTCCCGTGGGGCCCGCCGAGGGGGATCAGGGTGCCGTCTTCGTTGCCCCGTACCCCCCCGGGATCGGAGATCACGAACATGCCACCGCCGCTGGCCTGGTACGGCCAGAAGATCAGGTCACAGCCTTCGGCGTCGCAGGTGAGCGCCCGGGGGCCCGCGCTGGTCTGGCCCAGGGCCACGTCCTCGGCGCCGGGCACGAGCTGCTCGTTGACCGGCGCCCCCCCGGCGGTGACGTAGCGCACCCGCCCACCCGCCTCGAGCAGCACACCGTCCGAGCCCCCGGGCCCCTCCCCGCAGTCCACCCGGACGATGTCGTCGCCCAGGCTCATGTCTACGCTCAGGTTGCCAGGATCAGAGAGATCGACGCGGTAGACGCGCCCCCGCAGCGTGAACCAGGCCTGGGTGCCGCAGACCTTGAGATCATCTGGCTCGACGGCGTCCGCCAGGATCTCGAGCTCCCCGATCAGGGCCGCTCGCCCTCCGCCTCGCTCGTAGGCCACCACCCGCAGCAGGGTGTCCCCGGCGGTGAGGTTGAAGCCCACGATCTCTATGGAATCTGGATTTCCATCGATCTCGGTGAAGCCCCACAGCCCGTGTAGGGCCTCCCGCACCTGGACCGCGCCCAGATCCCGGGGGGCCCAGATCTGACGCTCGTCGTCCTCGATCGCCTCTCCGCGCCACAGCCACCACGCCTCGTCGGTGGCCACCGACAGATCGATCGAGCCATCGGCGTCGATGTCAGCCAGGGCGGGGGGGCCCTGGGCGGGGAGCTGCAGGATCGAGGCGCTCTCGTACTTCTCGGTGGTGCGGCTCCAGTGCAGCCCGCTCAGCAGGCCCTCTTCATCGAGGATCCATACGTCGTCGAGCCCGTCGGCGTTGGCGTCACCGACGGTGAACAGGCCCGCGACGGACTCGTCCAGCGGCAGGTACTCCACCACACACTGCGCCCCGACCTCCTGGGCGCTGCAGCCCTCGACGTCGACCAGCAGATCGAAGAAGAAGGCCTCCCGGATGTTGCCCGAGATCCTCGGCTCGACCAGGGCGATCTCGTCCCCCCCGTCGCCGTCGAGATCCCCCGACGGGATCATCCGCGACTCGGCCGAGAACACGTTGTTGCCCACCGGCAGGAACGGCCCGATGGGGATGTACTGCCGCTCGGCACCGAGGATGAAGCGGCTCCAGTCCGCAGCGGTGTCGTGCAGCACCGTGATCTGATCGATGCCCTCCCCGGTGGCGTCGTTGATCACAACGTCGGCGGGGTCGCCCTCGATCGTTCGGGTGATCGCAGGCTCAAACCGGAACAGCCCGTCGCCCTCCAGCACGTCCAGGATCCCCGCTCCCTCGGGGGTGCTCCAGGCGATCACCACGTCGGGGAGGTTGTCTCCGGACACGTCGCCGACGTCGACCCCACCGACCTCGAGCCCGTCGGCCACGATGGCGGCCCCAAAGGCCAGCCCACCGCCGACCCGCCCCCGCAGGAGGTAGGCGGTCGACGGAGTCCACACCAGCGCGTCGAGCAGGCCGTCCGCGTCGATGTGCAGGGCCCGGAGCCCCCGGATCGGGGCGTCAGCCTCAAGGACCCGGTGAGGCGGCAGCCCGATCCCGGCCCACCACACGTCGCTGCCCGAGGCCGCCACGACGCCATCGCTGGTCGCCCCCGCGTGCTCAGGGTCGGCGAGGGGCACGGACCACGCAGGGTGCATCGCCACGCCGGGCCAGTCGCTCTCGACGGTCTGTGCGAGCACGACCTCGCCGTCGAGCTCCAGCGTGCTCTCCCCCACCCGGGTCAGCTCGACACTCCCATATCCGAAGCTGTCGAAGGGGACCTCGGTGGGCACCCCGTCGACCAACACCTCCCGGGGCCCCGACTCGACGGAGGCCCCAAACGCGTTGAGGGCCCGCACCAGGGCGCGGTGGGGCACCGCCCCCCCCGCCGGGGTGATCTCGAACGCGTCGATCTCAGCGCCGTCGACGAACCTCGCCGGCGAGGGTCCCGCGGAGCCATCCCCCCGGCCACAGCCCAGGGCAAGGATCGGGATCAGTCGGCGCATGCTTCCTCCGGTCGGGCTCGCTGCCCAGGGTAGCCTATGCGGGGCCGGGGCTGGGCAACCGAGTTAGAGACCTCCACCCACACGCTTCTTTGCCTCAGGGAGCTGGGATGGACGGCTCGACACCAATCAGCGAGGGAGCTCCCGCCAACCCACGGCGGTTTCGGATGCAGGGCTGCCTGGGGCGGGGAGGCCATGGCGAGGTCTACCGCGCCACCATGTCCCGCGACGGTGGGGTGGTCACCGAGGTCGCGGTCAAGGTCCTCGCTGCAGACGTCGATCCCAACAGCGATCCAGTCTCCCGGCTCAAGGACGAGGGGCGGCTGCTGGGTGCCCTCAACCACCCGGTGATCCTCAAGGTCTTCGATCTAGTGGTGCTCTCGGGCCGGGCCGCCCTGGTCACCGAGTACATCGAGGGCCAGGATCTCCACCGCTGTATCTACGAGCCCGACGCGTCGGGGCGGGTGCCGATCCTCCCGCCCCGGGCCCTGGTCGAGATCATCGGTCATCTGGCCGAGGCCCTGCACGCCGCCTGGACCTCCCCCTCCCCCTACGGAGGAGGCCCCATGCGGCTGGTGCACCGCGACATCAAACCCCAGAACATCCGGATCGGCGTCCATGGCCAGGTCAAGCTGCTCGACTTCGGCATCGCCCACGCCACCAACGTAGAGCGGGAGAGCCACACCCAGGGCAACGTCCTGATGGGTAGCTGGCCCTACCTGGCCCCCGAGCGGATGATCGATCAGCCCGCCCCGCTGACGCCGGCCGTCGACGTGTACGGGCTCGGGTGTGTGCTGTTCGAGGCCCTGGCCCAGGAGCGCCTGATGGAGGGCCGGAGCCTCTTCGAGCTGTACCGTGTCGTCGACGAGCCAGGCCAGTTCGGGGCCCTGATCGACGAGCGCCTGCGCACGATGGTCGCG
This sequence comes from Deltaproteobacteria bacterium, assembly GCA_011376105.1. Lineage (GTDB taxonomy): Bacteria > Myxococcota_A > UBA796 > UBA796 > DRPG01. The sequence continues at coordinate 15,160 of DRPG01000524.1, read as the reverse complement.
ACCCAGCCCACACCGCTCCTCGCTCTCCTGGATCAGCTGCTCGCGGAGGATCCGGCTCAACGCCCCACCGCGACAGAGGTCGCTCAGGCGTGCGAAGATCTCGCAGAACAGATGCCCGGGGTCGGTGTGCGGAGGTGGGCAAGGGCTCGCCTGTGGCCACAGACGGTCGCCAAGCCGGGCCCCCTGACCGACCTCGATCTGACGGAGGGCACCTTGTCGTTCAACCGTGATCGGAGAGGCAACAACGCCGACCCCGCTCCGCTGGCGGAGCCCTCCCTCGCCCTGCCGAGGCGGCCGGTGGATCCAGCCGCCGCCACCGTGCTGCGCTGGAGCGAAGACGGTGAGGGAGACGAAGACGCGCCGATGATGCCCGACATCTCGAGCATCGTCATCGATGGCCCCGACGATGACTCCGATGGATCCGCTCCGGGTCGCCCGGGTCTGGGGCTGGGCATCGCGGTGGTGGTGATCGGAGGGGGCCTCGTGGTGAGCAGCCTGCTCGCCGCGACCGGGATCGGCCTGTACCTGCTCCTCTCCTCCTCCGGCACCGGGGCGTCCACGCCGATCACCGGAGCAGCTCCAGCCACCGAGAGCACCGAGGCCACAGCCGTCAAGGGCACCGAAGCGGGCACCGAAGCGGGCACCGAAGCGGGCACCGAAGCGCCCCAGACCGCCGCACCCGCTGAGCCCAGCCCCGCAGCGGCCCCCAGGCCCAGCCCCGCAGCGGCCCCCGGGCCCAGCCCCGCAGCGGCCCCCAGGCCCAGCCCCGCAGCGGCCCCCAGGCCCAGCCCGGTGATCATCGTCGGCTCCGAGCCCGAGCCCGAGCCCCCCGCGGCGGCCGAGGAGCCCGGGGAGCCTATGGCGCCAGAGGCCACCGGGGAGGAGGCCGAGGAGGGGGCCGACACGGTGGCCTCTGCGCCTGAGGAGGGGGCCGACACGGTGGCCTCTGCGCCTGAGGAGGGGGCCGAGGAGGGGGCCGAGGAGACCGCTGGGGCCCCCTCTCCGGACACACCTGGGCGCCTCGTGGTGGAGGGCGACTCCCTGGTCGAGCTCCGTGGCGAGTTCGGTGGCTTCCGCGAGGGTACTCCCCTGCTGCCGGGCCGCTACGACGTGTGGGCCGATCTCGGCGACGGGCTGGCCAACACCGGGCTGAAGACCGAGGCTGAGCCAGGGGGCAAGGTCACCGTGAGCTGCAGCAAGGCAGCGAGCCGCTGCTTCGTCACCCCCCTGCGCTGAGCGTCGTCACATCATCGCGCTGAGGGTCATCGAGAAGTTCCACGCCTTCTTGATCTCGGCATGAGGCGCGAGGTGCTCATCGACGAAGCCCCGGTGGATCGGATGATCCGCATAGATCGGGACGTCCTCGATGCGATCGAGCTGGACCACGAGGACCAGATCCCAGACCTCGGCGCCCTCGTCTGCGGGGGTGCCAACATGGATCCCCCGCACCACAGGCACCGTAGGGAGGAGCTCGAGGGCCGCGGCTGCGATCGTCTCCCTGAGGGAGCGATCCTTGAGCTTGACGAAGACGAACCGCTCGATCATCGCGACCGCCGCCGCAGCAGCGCCAGCGCCCCGAGCCACGCCAGCGCCTGGGGGCCCGGCCCGGGCGACGCCAGACAGCCGCCACACCCGGCCGCGGCCTCCTCCTTGTCGTCGGGGAGCTCGAGGGGGGGCAGGCCGGTGTTGTTGACACCGGTGTCGGTGCCCGGCCCCGTGTCGGCGCCCGGCCCCGTGTCGGCGCCCGGCCCCGTGTCGGCGCCCGGCCCCGTGTCGGTGGGCTGCACCGCGCCGCGCAGGGCGATGTCGGCACACTGGTAGTACAGATCGTTGGTGCCCGGTGCGTATGGGGGCTTGTCGTACATCACCTGGATGAGCTGCAGGGTGCAGTCTTCACACTCGACGTTGGGCAGCGTGATCTGCGCCTGGAAGGCGGGCCCTCCGACGTCGGGGATGTTGTCGAGCAGCACCGTGGCGTTGCTGTAGAACGACTTCATCTGGGGGGGATCGGCGAAGTCGTCTTGCCCGTCGATGTCGATCGAGATCCGGTAGTGGCTCGGGTGGTTGATCGTCTCGTTCCAGGTGACGGTGATCGTCTCTCCCGGGGCGAACTCGGTGACGTTCATGGTGCGAGCATCGCTTGCCCCCCGTCCACAGGGCCCCTGCTTCTGATCTGAGTAGCGGACCAGCGGGTAGGTCATGGCGATGTGTGCAGCAGCTGTGTGGGCGACGAGGAGCAAGAGCACAGAGACCTCCGGCGGGCAATCTACCGCCTCCGGGGACGCCACCACAGCGGCAGGAACAACAATGGCATGATCAGGGGACGCTGTCCACACGGCGCAGCCCCGGGCTCCCGGATCGGCAGCCGCGCCCGTCCCGCCCCCAGCTGAGGATCGGCGGCGATCGACAGCCCCGTTCCATCCCGGGCCCACGCGGCGAGGAGCTCGAACGCCTCGCGGTTCGACAGCTGGGGCTCGTCCTCGATCACCAGGGCGAGGAGCCCGGCCACCACCGGCGTGGACGCGCTGGTCCCGTAGAAGCCCTCCGGGCCGAAGGCGTCGGAGGAGAACCCGTCGGGGCCGGAGATGTCGGGCTTGGGATCGCCGGCGCTGTTCGGCCCCTGGGACGAGAACGGCTCGGGGGGACCGTCCCAGTAGTTGCCCACCCGCACCGCCCCCACCGCGATCGCCAGCGGGTGGGAGGCTGGATCGGACAGGGAGCCCGCCGGGATGGGCTGCAGCAGCGCCCCTCCCCGGGAGATCACGTCGATCTTCACGTTCGCCCGGGATCCTCTGCGGTGCACGATCTCCAGCCGGTACCAGTCGGGCTGACGCACCACCGCCCGGACCGACTCCACCGGGCGGCACCGATCCGCCCCCGGGATCTGATCGTCCTCCGAGGCCCCGATGATCCGTCGCCCGGGCCCGACCACGTAGGCGTCTAGGTCGGTGTGGCCACAGCTGTTGAACTGGTTCCAGGTGATCCCGACGGTGGTGTCCCGCTCGAGGTAGATCCACAGCCCGTTGTCGCCGTCTCCGTCGACCCGGCCGTCGGCGTCGGCGTCGATCAGCGGGCCGGCCCAGTGCACCTCAGCGTCGTTGCCCGCGCTGGTGACCATCAGGATGTCAGCGGCCTCGAGCTTGCGCATCAGCCGATCGTGGGGGCCGGTTCCGTCCTGAAAGGAGTCGTTGTAGAACGACATCGACATGCTGATCACGTCGATCCCCTCGCGGATCGCCCAGTCCACGCCGTTCTCCAGCATGGTGAACGAGTTGCTCCGCACCAGGTGGATCTCAGCCCCCGGGGCGACGTCGCGGATCGCCTCGGCGCAGGCCCAGCCGTGCACCCCCCCTTCCAGTGACAGGTTGGGACGGAGCAGATCCATCGGCCGCTCACAGGTGGGGGAGACGAAGCAGTCGTGGGTGAAGACCTCCCCCAGCTCCCCTGGATCCGCTCCCCCCCCGAACCAACCGATGTCGAAGATCGCGATCTTCACCCCTGCACCGGTGATCCCATCGGCGTGCCACAGATCCGCGTTGGTGGCCTCGAGCACCTCGAGGGCAGCCCAGCGGCTACCCTCATACAGCTCGTCGGACGACGGGATCGAGGCCGGGCGCCACGGGATCCCCGCCCCGGGGGGTCCCACGATCAGCGCGCCGGTGGCGCTGGAGGCGATGGCGCCGGGGTAGTGGGGATCTTCGACCCGCACCAGCTCGGCTGGATCGAGCAGGTGCAGCGGCAGCGTGGCGAGGGACCAGATCATCGGGCAAGGATAGCCTCGTCCGCTGCGATCAGGGAGGATCGAGGACCAGGTCGACCCACCAGCTCGCCTCGACCTGCTCGTCACCCTCCAGCGCAGCGGCCCGGACGGTGAGCTCTGCGGTGCGGCCTTCGAGATCATCAAGGGTGCGCCCGTCGTAGCGCATGTGGGCCTCGGATCCAACCCAGGATCCCTCGCTCTCGCCGACGTTGGCACAGACCAGCCCCATCTCTAGGGCGGTGTAGGCCAGCTCGGTCCCGTCGGCGAGATCGGTGGCGATCAGCTCAAGGAACATGCCCGCGGACCAGCCCGACGAGCCCTCCAGCCTCAGCCGGAGGGGAGAGTACGGCGCCCCGCCCTGGGGAGGGTTCCCACACCACAGGCTCCCGCCGAGCAGGTCCCCGAACGCGCCCCGGGAGGGAGCTGCGTCGATGGACAGCGTGTCGCTGTGGCATGGGGGGAGGATCGGGGCCGGGGTCTCGATCGGCTCCTCCGAGCAGCCCAGCAGCCAGATCAGGGGCAGGGCGCCGCGCATCAGGCCCTCCGCCTGCGGAGCAGCAGCCCGAACAGGGCGAGGGCACCCGCCACACCCGACGCGGTGCTGGTGCTGGTGCTGGTGCAGCCGCAGCCCGCACCCGCCGATCCGCCGTTGAAGGCACCCGCGGCGGCCCAGGCATCCTCGCTGCCGTCGAACAGCACCACTGGCTCCCCATCGGGGCCGGTCTCCTCGATGATCAGCGCGTACACGTCCATCAGCTTGGACAGGTACTCATACTCGGTGAGGCCATGATCCCAGAACCACTGCTGGGACGGCAGGCGGTAGGAGCGCCCGTCGGCGAGCACCAGGCGACGCTCCGAGTCGCTCCAGGTGCCCCCGAAGCCGCAGTAGAACTCGAGCGACGCCTTGCGCTCGAGCTCGACCGTCTGCTCCATGTCCCGGTTGAAGACGAAGGTGGGATCCTTGGTCATCTCGATCGGAGAGACCGAGCTGGTCAGGCGGGTCAGGTGGCTGTGATCGTCGAACAGGCGCTGTGCGAGGCGCAGCGGAGAGACGATCCGCTCGTCGATCGCGTCGGCGAACGCCGCCGCGTCGAAGGGGATGGCGTCGACCCAGGGGGTGTAGCAGGACAGGCAGTTGTAGAAGTCCTGCTCGCTCACGCCCTCAGCGGCCAGCGCCGGGGGCATGGGCAGGAACTCCTGGAACAGCGACATCATGGTGCTGTCCCCGGGGAAGCCCTGGCGGACGATCTCGTCGAAGAAGGCGTAGGCGTCCGGGCTCGAGGCCAGGGCCTCGACGTCGTACATGCCGGGGCGGTACAGCGCCTCCTCCATCACGTCGGTGCTGCCCGAGTAGTCGGTGGCGAAGGCCTGGCCACCGGCCTCGTCGGCGGCGATCGTGATCGCGTCCTCCCAGTTGCTGCCGCCGCTGAACCAGTCCACCACCAGATCGTTGATCTGGACGTGGAGGTAGGACTCGGGCACCGCGCGGCTGTCTCCGATCACATAGGCCCGCAGGCGCATGTCCTCGGTGGCGGCGATCGAGGTCAGCTGGATCGGCACGCTGGCGAGGTCGCCCGGGTAGCGCATGCCCAGCGGGGCCAGCTCGCCGACGTCGCTGTCCTTGGACAGCTTCAGCGCCACAAAGAAGGATCCATCGGCCACGTACGGTGCGAGCACTGGATCGAGGCTGTCGGGCAGCAGGTAGTCGTTGTCCTGCAGCCAGCCCAGCAGGGCCTCGGAGGTGTCGGCCTGCAGGGTCACGGTGTCATAGGGGCCGACCTGCTGCTCGGACACCACCGTCACCCCACCCCCTGAGGCGCTCGGCGGAGCCGGCGACGACGCAGAGAACGCGGCGTCCGAGGAGGCGCCGTACCCGCCGATGCCCCCCTCACAGCGGAAGATCTCCTTGTACTCCAGGTTGAACCTCGGCTGAGTCCGCCAGGCCAGCTCCTGGAACAACCGATCGGTCGACAGCACCAGCTCGGGCGCCTGAGGCACCGGCACGATCCAGGCAAACTCCTCGGCGGCCCCCTGGTAGGCGATCTGGACGTGGACCGTGACCTCGCCCTTGTCCTCGTCCACCGAGAAGACGATGTCCTCACCGGACTGATCGACGGGGGTGGTGTTGCAGAAGAAGCCACCGCACGCGTGGGCGGGGGCTGGGAGCAGGAGGGTCAGGAGCACAGGGCTGATCATGGTGGGACCTCGCGGTGGTTCTCCGGGGAGGCATGCGAACTTCGGGCCAACAACCACAACGGTGATTCTATCTTCACTTGACATCTCCTGGATGGACCTGAGCCCCCCGATCCGCGACGCTCCGATCGCGCTCTGGATCGATCCAGGGACGCTCGAGCCTCAAGTCTGCCGCCCAGGCACCGATCGATAGCCCCATGCAGCGCCTCGACGCCTTCCGCTCGGAAGCCCTCACCAGCTCGGTGCATCAGTTCGCCAGCCAGCGGCCCACGCCGGTGCTGCTCCTCCGCTATGTGATCGAGGGTGAGCTGACGCACCACGGCCGGGGGCCCGAGGGGACCATGCGCCACAGCCAGCGCCGCACCCTGTCCGCCCGGCTGGCCGCGCCCCCCGAGCCCGGGCGTCGCCCGGTGGGGGTCGAGCGGATCGCGGCGGTGCGGACCCGATCGGGCAACGAGCTACGATCGAGCTACCTGATCGGGCGCGACGATCGCTGTGATGTGCTGCTCAACGACTACACGATCTCCGCCGAGCACGCGCGGATGCACCACCTGCCCAGGCTGGGGCGGTGGATGATCGAGGATCTGGGCTCCACGAACTGCACCTTCCAGAACGGGGGCCAGCTCCCCCCCCACCAGCGAGGCCTGCTCACCAGCCTCGACGAGCTCCAGCTGGGTCGGATGGTGTTCCTGTACCTCGAGCCCCCCGATCTGTACGAGTACCTCCGGGGCAACTACTGATCTCGGGATCCGGGGCTCGGGCTACGATCCCGCCATGGGCTCCCGCGGTGGCCCCTCGCCCCCTCCGCCCGGGCCGCGATAGGTACGGAGGCGTCCCGGAGGTCGCGGTGACGTGGCGGTGGCTGTCGTTCGAGGCGCTGGAGCTGTCCCAGCTGTACCAGGTGGTGCAGCTCCGGGAGGCGGTCTTCGTGGTGGAGCAGGAGTGCGCCTACCTCGACGCCGACGGGCGGGATCGGGGAGCCCATCACCTCCTCGGTGTCCGGGACGGAGCCCTGGTGGCCTACCTCAGGGCCTTCGCCCCCGGAGCGGACGGGGAGGCCTGCCTGGGGCGGGTGGTGGTGGCCGCCAGCGCCCGGGGGATCGGCCTGGGATCGCAGCTGATGCGGCGGGGCATGGCCCATGCCTGGCAGACCTGGGGGCCGTGCCCGATCCATCTGTCCGCTCAGGCCCACCTCGCCGCGTTCTATGGGGCCCTGGGCTACGAGATCACCGGCGAGGGCTACCTCGAGGACGGGATCCCCCACCTCCCGATGGCGTGCCCCGCCCCCGATCGGGTGCCGGAGATCCCGCCGTGAGGATGAGGAGACGAGGACAGCCCGCGACCAGCGGACGCCACACCTCGATCCAGCGGCGCGACGAAGCAACTCCGGCTCGGTCCCCGCCGTCGGTGCAGCCCCGCCGCTGACCGTGCCGGGGCCCGTCACGGGCTGAGGTGCCTCTGGCACTGAGGTGCCTCTGGCACACCCCACGCCAAGACAGGTATATTCGCCTTAAATCCGTCACTATCAGAGATGCTGTAATGCTTTGGTTAGGAGCCAGCCTCCCCTCGTTCGTCTGCGCTGGGTACCCTCTAGACCTCGAACCTTCCAGATGGGGATCACCATGCCGTCTCGCCGACAACGCCGTGGCAACTACTCGATGTTCATGGGCCCCGGCGTCTTCGTCCTGCTGGGGTTCTCGGCCCTGGCGGTCGACATCTCGCTGATCACCATGGCTGAGCAGCAGGCCCAGGCCACCGCCGACGCCGCCAGCCATGCCGCGCTGGTGGCCTACCGCTCGTCCGCCAGCCCCGCCGCGGGCCTCACCGCAGGCAACGCAGCCGCCAACTACATCATCAACCGAAATCAGGTCGGCACCGGGCAGGCGGATCTCACCCCCGGGTTCCCCAAGTACCGGATCTACGACCACGCCACCGGAAACTTTCTGCCCCCCTCCGGGACCACGGGGATCAACGCGGTGGAGGTCCAGATCGATCGCCTGGACACCAACGCGAACGCCCAGCAGACGCTGCTCGCCAGCATGTTCGGGGTCAACAGCGTCGACATCGACGCCCGGGGGGTCACCGCCCACCAGATGCGCGCGATCATGCTGGTCCAGGACTTCTCGTGCTCGATGAATGGCTCGAACATGCAGGCGTCCCGAACCGCGACCACCGGCTTCTTCGCCTACCTCCAGAACTTCCAGCAGCCCGGCGACATGTTCGGGATCACCGGCTACGCGGATCAGGGGGTCGACAACGTCGGCTACGGCACCCTGGTGCGCACAGACGATCCCTGGCTGCCCCTGATGCTGACCACCCCCGCGAACTGGTCCCTCATCCAGAGCAAGATCAACGGGATCTGCTCGCGGGACAACATGAAAGATATCGCCGGCGTGACCACGATCTCACCGGGCAACGTCTGCAACTGGAACAACGCCTATGTCGGCCCGGATCCCGACTCCTCCACAGGATCGCTCGGGGTCTGCACCAACCCCAGCATCGGTATGCAGATGGCGATCGACGAGCTGGCGAACAAGGGCAAGACCCACAAGACCTACTTCCGCGGCATGGTGGTGTTCTCAGACGGGGTGTTCAACACCACCAACAGCAAGCCCAACTGCGGCGCCAGCGCCGCGGACTCCACCGCCGAAGCCATCATCGCCGCCGACGAGGCCTTCACCCTGCACGACATCAACATCTGGACCGTGCTGCTCGACACCGGGGGCTCGATCAACATCAGCCAGATGGAGGCACTGGAGCGGGGCATCGGGGACACCTACGAGACCAACGCCGCCGCCGATCTCCCCGCGATCTACCGCACCATCGCAGAGCAGATCCCCACCACCCTGGTGTTCTGAGGAGGCCACGTGTCGATCCTGCGCACGATCACAGCATCCCTCCGGGGTCGGAGGGGCTCCAACGCGATCGAGTTCGCCCTGACCCTGCCCGTGTTCCTGGCCCTGATCCTGGGGCTGATGGACTACGGGTGGTTCTTTGCCAACCAGGCCGGACTGAACAACGCCACCTCCCTGGGGTGTCGCAAGGGCTCGATGCGAGACGAGAACCTCGGGGCTCCAGGACCAGCCCAGATCGCCAAGGATGAGATCACCACCCTGGCGAACCCGTGGTGTGGGGGTAGTGGAGCCTGTGGCGCGCCCTCGACCAGCATCGACAACTCAGACTCCACCGCGACGCTCAAGAGAAAGACCCTGGTGTGCAAGCTGACGATGACCTTCAACCCCTTGGTCGGCTTCGCACCAACCCCCAACAAGATCGTCAGCGAGTCCCGCTATCGCCTGGAGTGGCAGCGATGAGCAAGCACCTCCACCTGATCCCCCGTCGCCGGGGCAGCGCGGCCATCGAGTTCGCCCTGTGGCTCCCGGTCCTGTTCTTCCTGCTCTCGGCGGTCGTCGACTGGGGCGCGTACTGGGCCACCCGGGTCATCGTCGCCCGGGCCACCATGGACGGTGCCCGGATGGGCGCCGCCAGGTTCGAGCCCGATCAGATCGCGGGCAGCGCCATCGCCGCAGGGAGCCTGGTGGTGCCCGAGGCCGAGACCCGCGCCGAGAGCCTCCTCGCCTCAGCAGGCAAGCCCTGCGCGGGGTGCGCCACCGCCCAGTACTGTCCGGCCAACAGCGTCGCGAGCGCGGTGTGCGATCACCCCTCCCTCGGTCCTCCGCCGTTCGACGCGCTGTGGCTCAAGGTCGACTACACCTTCACGCCCTACTTCGGCTGGGCGTCCACGCCCACGTTGATCAGCGAGGAGTTCATGATGGCGGTGGAGCGTCAGCGGTAGCACGCTCGGCGCTCTCGCCCGGGTCCGGCTCGTCCTGACCCGGGTCCCCGCGGTAGACTCCGGGTGGGAGGCATCATGGTGCTGTTGTTGTTCGTGGGCTGTGGGTTGCTCGAGCCGTTCGTGGCTGAGGAGCCCTCGACCGAGATCCCAGCGTCCGAGGCCCCCGTCGAGGTGGAGGACAAGCTCGAGATCCCCGACACCCCCCCGACCATGGGGGATCCCATCGTGGAGGGCGGGCTCAAGGAGCAGGAGGAGCCCAAGGGCACGCCCCCGTCCGAGTGGAGCCCGGTCTCGGTGCCCCTCGGCCAGCGCGAGGGCGGTGGCGTCCGCTGGGAGGGCGTCAAGCGCAAGGGTTACCCCTCCCACCTCAGGGGCGACGATCGCTTCAACAAGGACTTCACCGAGTAGTCCCCCTGATCCCGGGGGGGGGCACCTCCCCGATCGGGGAGGTTGCGGCGTCTGGGCCGCGCCTAGCTTCTGGCTATGAGGAGACGCCGACATCCACGGCAGTTCCTCCAAACCTACTGCCAGGAGCCACCGTGGCCGGAGTGCGATCCAACGACGTGAACCTCACCAACCTTCCAGGGCAGCTCCCTGTGATCGCGCTGCGGCGTGGTGTCTTGCTGCCCGGCGCGGCGGCCCCCTTCCTCGTGGGACGCGCTCGCTCTCGCTCTGCCCTGGACGCCAACCACGAGGGCTGGGTGATCGTCGCGACCCAGCGCGAGCCCGTGTCCACCCCCTCCCCCAGCGATCTGCTCCCGACGGCCGTGCTGGGCCGGATCCTCGAGCGCCAGCAGGGCCAGGGCGGCGCTGAGCGGGTGGTGCTCCAGGGGGTCCAGCGGGTCGAGCTGACCGGCTTCCCCTCTACCCAGCCCCACCTGGTGGGCACCTTCAGCCTGGTGGAGGAGATCTGGCCCGACACCACCGAGGGCCGGGGCATGTCTGCGGCCTTCCGCGCGGAGGTCGAGGCCTCGGCCGAGGCCCTGGAGGCTCCGCTGGTCTCCCTGGTGCTGTCGATGCCACCTCAGCGGATGGTGGACGCGATCGCCAGCGCGCTCGACGGCAGCCAGGAGTGGTCCCGCGAGGTGCTGTGCACCCACGATCCAGTGGCGAGGGCCGAGCTGGTCTTGGTGCAGCTGGTCCGTGCCAGAGAGGCCGTCGCCGCCCGGGACTCGATCAAGGAGCGGGTGACCAACGCGACCCGCGATCAGCAGCGGGAGTTCCTGCTGCGCCAGCAGCTCAAGGCGATCCAGGAGGAGCTGGGGGAGGGCGGAGACGACGACGATCTGTCGAGGCTGAGGGAGCGCCTGGCCGAGAGCGATCTGCCCGAGGAGGTCTCCGAGGTGGTGGATCGGGAGCTCCGCAGGCTGGGGCGCCTGGCCACCAGCTCCCCCGAGCGCTCCGTCGCCATCGACTGGCTCGAGTGGATCGCCGACATGCCCTGGGGCCGGGACACCGCCGTCGGGCTGGATCTGGGGGCGCTGGAGGACGCGCTGGACGAGAGCCACTACGGTCTCGAGGACGTCAAGCAGCAGGTGGTCGAGCACCTCGCGGTGCGGCGCCTCGCAGGCTCTGGCCGCGCCGACGTCCTGCTGCTGGTGGGCCCCCCCGGGGTCGGCAAGACCAGCATCGGCCAGGCCATCGCCGACGCCACCGGCCGGAAGCTGGTGCGGGTGGCGCTGGGCGGCGTGCGCGACGAGTCCGAGCTGCGGGGACACCGCCGCACCTACATCGGCGCGAGGCCCGGGCGGCTGGTGGAGGGCCTGCGCCGCGCGGGCACCTCCGATCCGGTGATCCTGCTGGACGAGGTGGACAAGCTGGGCACAGGCACCTGGGGTGATCCAGCGAGCGCGCTGCTCGAGATCCTCGATCCTGAGCAGAACGATCACTTCGTCGATCGCTACCTCGAGGTGCCCTTCGATCTGTCGAAGGCGCTGTTCGTGGCCACCGCCAACGATCTAGCCCAGATCCCCGGCCCCCTGCGGGATCGGATGCAGATCCTCGAGATCGCCGGCTACAGCAACAACGAGAAGCTGGTGATCGCACGGGATCACCTGCTGCCCACCGTGGCGCGCAACGCAGGGCTGGCCGCGGACGACGTGACCTTCAGCGACGAGGCCCTGGCCACCGCGATCGCGGGCTGGACCCGCGAGGCAGGGGTCCGCGAGCTGCAGCGGGTGCTGGGCAAGGTCTACCGCGCCGCAGCGGTGCGCCGGGCCCGGGGCGGAGGGGACGGCCCGCTGCACGTCGAGGCCGGCGATCTGTCAACCTACCTGGGCAAGCAGCGCTTCTTCGACGAGGAGCCCGAGGTGACGAAGGATCCGGGGATCGCGAGGGGCCTGGCCTGGACCCCGGTCGGGGGCAGCGTGCTGTACGTCGAGGCCAGCACCCTGCCCGGCCGCGGGGCCCTGGTGCTGACCGGCCAGCTCGGGGACGTGATGAAGGAGTCCGCCCGGGCCGCCCTGACCTATGTGCTGGCCCACGCCGGGTCGCTGGGGATCGAGCCGGACGTGCTGGAGGACAAGGACGTCCACATCCACGTGCCCGCCGGCGCCGTCCCCAAGGACGGGCCCAGCGCCGGCGTCACCATGTTCACCACCCTGGCCAGCCTGCTCACCGGGCGTGCCGTCCGTGACGACGTCGCGATGACCGGGGAGGCCACCCTACGGGGCCGGGTCCTGCCCGTCGGCGGGATCGAGAGCAAGGTGCTGGCGGCCCACCGCCACGGGATAAGGCGTGTGATCCTGCCCAAGGGCAACGCCCTGGATCTCGAGGAGGTGCCCCAGGAGGTCCGCGAGGCCATGGAGTTCGTCCTGGTCGAGCAGATGGGGGAGGTCCTGGCCGCGGCCCTGGTGGACGCGGAGGCAGCCAGCGAGGGCACCACCGAGGGCGCCGGGGGCACCGCTCACCCCCGCGCTGAGGACGTCGCGGCCTAGCTCGGCTCCGTCCAGCCCGGGGCTCGGCTCCGGCCTGGACGGAGCGCCTGGATCGTCTCCTCGATCCAGGCGCGCTGCTGGATCAGAGCCCGGGCTCGGCGAGGCGGACCAGATCGGGGGTGAGGCGATCGAGGGCGGGGGCCCCGCACAGCGCCATCGCCTCGGCCAGCTCAGCGGTCAGGGAGCTACAGATCGCCTGGACACCGCCCGCGCCGGCGACGCTGAGGCCCCACAGCACGGGCCTGCCGATCAGCACCGCCTGGGCTCCCAGGGCCAGGGCCTTCACCACGTCGGTGCCCCGGCGGATCCCACCGTCGACCCAGACAGGACAGCGGCCGTCTGTGGCCTCGACCACCTCGGGCAGGGCGAAGGCGGTGGGGATAGAGCCATCGAGCTGTCGCCCACCGTGGTTGCTCACCACCACGCCGGCGACCCCCAGGGACGCGGCGCGGGCTGCGTCGTCACCGCGGACCACCCCCTTGGCGTACACCGGCAGGTCGGTGAGTTGCAGCAGCCAGCCCAGATCGTCCCACGACAGGGTTGGATCGAGCTGCTCCGAGACATAGGCGGCCAGCCCCGAGGCGCCCGTCGCGGCGGGCACCGAGCCGGCCCCGGGGGCGGCGTTGGGCAGGCTCAGGGTCGGCGGCAGGTGGAAGCCGCTGCGCACGTCGCGCTCCCGGGTGCCCAGCACCGCAGCGTCCACCGTGACCACCAGGGCGCGACAGCCCGCGGCCCGGGCCCGGGCTACGATCGCCTCGGTCGCTCCGCGATCGCGGTACACATACAGCTGGAACAGCACCGGGGCCGGGGCCGCGGCGGCCACCACCTCCTCCACCGCGGTGTTCGACAGAGTGGACAGGCACATCGCGCCTCCGGCGGCGGCGATCCCCCGGGCGGTCTCGGCCTCGGCGCCGGGGTGGGCGAGGCCGTGGAACGCGGTGGGGGCTGCCAGGATCGGGCTCGAGAGCCTCGTCCCGAGGAGCTCGAGCCCCGGATCGGTGTGGCTCACATCGGTCAGCACCCGGTGCCGCAGCCACCACCGGCTCCAGGCCCGGCGGTTGCCCCGCAGGGTCTCCTCGTCTCGGCTGCCCCCGACGTAGTAGCCTGCGACCATTGGGTCGAGCGCCTCGAGGGCCTCGTGCTCCCAGTCATCGAGGTTTAGCCGTGGATCCATCGTGTCCTCCCCCGGTGACGGTAGCCCGTCGACCCCGAGCTTGACAGGGGACGCCCGGCGGGCTCCAGGAGAGGGAGCATGTCCCCCACCCCACGAGCCGCGACCCCGGCCCTGTCGATCGCACCGATGATGGACGTCACCGACCGCCACTTCCGATGGTTCGCCCGGCGGCTGTCTCGTCACGTCCTGCTGTATACCGAGATGGTGGTCGCTCAGGCCCTGATCCATGGCGATCGCGAGCACCTGCTACGCTTCGACGCCTCCGAGCACCCGATCGCGCTCCAGCTGGGGGGCGACGATCCTGTCAAGCTCGCGCTCTGCGCCCGGATGGCCGAGGACGCGGGCTACGACGAGGTGAACCTCAACGTGGGCTGCCCCAGCCCCCGGGTCCAGTCGGGCAGCTTCGGGGTGGTGCTGATGCGCAGGCCCCACGTCGTGGCTGAGGCCGTCGCCGCGATGCGGGCCGAGGTGCGGATCCCCGTCACCGTCAAGCACCGGATCGGCCTCGACGAGCTCGATCGCTTCGAGGACATGCTTGCCTTCGTCGACGCGGTGGCCCCCGCCGGAGCGGCTCGCTTCACGGTGCACGCACGCAAGGCCTGGACCCAGGGGCTGTCGCCCAAGCAGAACCGCAACGTCCCCCCCCTGCGCCACGCCGAGGTGCACCGGCTCAAGCGGCTGCGTCCGGAGCTGCACGTCGAGATCAACGGGGGGATCCGCACCCTGGACGAGGTCGAGGCCCACCTCGCCCACGTCGACGCGGTGATGATCGGCCGTGCAGCTCGGGACACGCCCTGGATCCTCGCCGGGGCCGACGCCCGGATCTTTGGGTGCTCCGATCCGGGCGCGACGCGTGCGTCGGTCGCTCGAGCGATGGTGCCCTACCTTGCCCGCACGCTCGGAGAGCCCAGGGTCCGGCTCCACCACGTCACGCGACACCTCGCGCCCCTGTTCGCGGGGGAGGTGGGTGCGCGGGCCTGGCGGCGCACCCTGGCCCAGCGCGCCGATCTGGGCGCGGGCGTGATCGAGGCCGCGCTGGAGGCGGTGGAGGAGGCCCGGCGGCTGCAGGAGCAGCTCGCCCAGCGCGAGGCTGCGGGGGGCTCCGGCCCCCCCCGGGACGACGCCCTGGATCCTGTGCGGTAGCGCTGGGCCTGGAGCCGGGGTGTGGGGCTGCGGGGGGCTCCGGCCCCCCCCGGGACGACGCCCTGGATCCTGTGCGGTAGCGCTGGGCCTGGAGCCGGGGTGTGGGGCTGCGGGGGGCTCCGGCCCCCCCCGGGACGACGCCCTGGATCCTGTGCGGT
>DRPG01000523.1 GCA_011376105.1 Deltaproteobacteria bacterium | reverse complement strand
GGGCCCTCCCAGGCGGGCCCCCTCGGCGCAGCCCTGCTCCCACCGGACCCGCTGGCCGTGGGGCTGGCGACGCCCCACCGCGATCCGGGCCTCCGAGGCCTCCAGCGCGACCACCGACAGCCCCGCCGCCGCGAGGCCCCGGGCGATCTCCCCGGTGCCGGCACAGACGCTCAGCACGCTCCCGCCGTCGGCCAGCGCTGCGAGGCGCCGGATGAGGCTCTCCGGATACCGGGGACGGGCTCCCCCGAGCCTGCTCAGCGCGGCCACCCGCCCCGGTGGTGACCCCTCGACCTCAGTCCCGTCAGACACGCACCGCCTCCATGAGCCCCTGATCTGCTCGTCCTCTTAGCGCGCCCCTGCGCCGATGGATCCCCGATGGCGCGCGACGCGCCCCGGCGCCGGCGACGGTCGCGGCGCCGGTCGCGGCCTGCGCCGATGGATCCCCGATGGCGCGCGACGCGCCCCCGGGGAGGTAGCTGCGCTCAGCGCGTCACCACGCTATCGGGTCGGATCTCCGGGGGCTGCATGATCACCCTGCTCGCTGGCCTGGCCCTGGCCTCACCCAGCCTCGACTTCCTCGTCACCGACGGTGACCGTGCGCTGATCGGGGTCCACGAGGGGCTCCGGAGCGGCGTCTTCCTCGCGATCACCGCCGACGACGCGCTGGAGCTGAGCTGGTTCGAGCTCACCCCGGGTCCCCAGCGGGATCCGGCAGCACCCGGCTGCGCGCAGAGCGCCGGGGCCCTGGCCTCGGCCTGGTCCGGTGAAGCCCTCGATCCAGATCCCTGCAGCGGCGAGGCCCGGCTCGAGCCCCCCAGCGGCCACCGCCGGGGTCTGATCCGCGCCCACCGACGGAGGGGGGAGCTGTCGATCGAGCTCCGGGGCCAGGGCAGGCAGACCCGGCTCCAGCTGTGGGCCCCGGCCCTGCTCCGCCACGCCCCGGAGGACACACTGCGACCGCTCTCCGCGCTGCCCGGGTGGGGGCTGCAGCGCTATGCTGGGGGCACGGGGGTGCCGCTGATGATCCCACCACCCAGAGAGCCACCCCCACCGATCGTGATCGGCCACCGGGGCGCTCCGGGCCACCTGCCCGATCACACCCTTGAGGGCTACACCCTGGCCGTCGAGCTGGGAGCCGACTTCATCGAGCCGGATCTGGTGGCCACCCGCGACGGCCACCTCATCGCCCGACACGAGAACGATCTGACCCACACCACCGACGTGGCTCAGCGGTTCCCCGATCGGCGGGCCACCAAGCTCATCGATGGCAGAGAGCAGACAGGCTTCTTCTCTGAAGATCTCACCCTCGACGAGATCAGGACGCTGCGCGCGCTCCAGCCCTACCCCGATCGACCCCATGATCACGATGGGATGTACCTCATCCCCACCTTCCCGGAGATCCTGGAGCTGGCCGTCGAGCTGTCCGAGCGCCACGGGCGCCCGATCGGGGTGTACCCCGAGACCAAGCACCCGAGCTACTTCCGTGCGCTGGGCCTCCCCCTGGAGGAGCCTCTGATCGCCGCTCTGGAGCAGCGGGGGCTCACCGGGGCCACCGCGCCGGTGTTCCTCCAGTCGTTCGAGCTGTCCAACCTTGAGGCCCTGGCCGAGCAGATCGACGTCCGGCGGGTGTTGTTGATCGGCGATCCCGACGAGACCCCCTTCGGCGACGAGCGCACCTACCGGCAGCTGCTGTCCGATCTCCCCGCCTTGAGGCGGGTGGTCCACGGCGTCGGCGTCCACAAGGACGCCCTGATCGACGCAGGTGGCCCCACCGGCCTGCTGCAGGCCGCCCACGAGGCGGGTCTGCTGGTGCACGTCTACACCTTCCGCGACGAGCCCCACAAGCTGGGCCCCGCCGCCGACGGGGACCCAAGGCTGGAGCTGAAGCGGTTCTACGAGCTGGGTGTCGACGGGGTCTTTGCCGACTACCCCGACACCGCGTCCGGGGTCCGCAGCGAGCTGTGGCCCTGACCACAGCGCCTGACCACACCCAGCTGACATAGACGCTGCTCACAGCAGCGTCTCACCGCAGCTCTCAGCCTCGGTGGACACAGCCCCCGATGGCGGCGGGGTGGTGACGCGGTGGGAGCCAGCGACGACGGCCCCACGACGGTGCTAGGCTTGCCCCATGTACACCAACCCGACCCTCGAGGCTGCGATCCTCGCAGATCCAAGCGATGAAGCCCCCTACCTCGTCTATGGAGACTGGCTCCAGCAGCAGGGGGATCCAACCGGGGAGCTGGTCACGGTCCAACACGCGCTGGCCACCGATCCCGAAGATCCCGATCTGCTCAAGCTCGAGGCCGAGTTGATGGAGCGCTACGCCGAGCACTTCTTCGGTCCGGCGCACCCCTTCTCCGAGCACGATCACCCGCTCCGCCAGGAGGTGGATCGCTGGCGAAGGCAGCCGGGCTGGCCCGCGATCGGCTGGTGCTTTGGCTACGCCCTCACCAACTGGCGCAACGGCTTCCTCCACAGCCTGTTCTTCGACACCGGCTTCTACTGCGGCCCAGACAACAGCCAGGGTGGAGAGGCGGCCGCTGAGATCCTCTCGGGGTTGCTGGGTCAGCCCTCAGCCCGGTTCGTCCAGGAGATCGTCGTCGGGGAGATCTGGGGGGACGACGGCGAGGGCCCCGAGCTGGGCCGCGCCCTGGCCGCGATCGCGGCCGCGCCGTGTGCCCGGGTGGTGCACACGATCCGTCTCGTCGGTGGAGATCACGACATCAGCGGAGTGTCCTGCGACGCGAGCGCGCTGTGGGGACGCTGCCCCGCCCTCGAGGAGCTCACGCTGTATGGAGGCCAGATCCAGCTGGGCGAGCCCGACACCTCGACGCTGCGCAGGCTCGCGATCCACAGCGGCAGCCTCGATGGCGAGGTCGTCCGGCGGATCGGGGCCGCCCGCTGGCCCAGGCTCCAGCGCCTCGAGCTGTGGCTCGGCTGCGAGGAATACGGGGGCAGCAGCTCCGTCGCCGATCTGATGCCGATCCTGCAGGGGGAGGGCTTCCCCGAGCTGCGCTGGCTGGGGCTGATGAACGGAGAGTTCGGCGACGAGATCTGCCGAGTGCTGCCCAGCGCAGCGATCCTGCCCCAGCTCGAGGCGCTCGATCTGACGATGGGGATCCTCACCGACGCCGGCGCACGCGTCCTCATCGAGCACGCCGACCAGCTCTCCCACCTCGAGCTGAGCCTCGATGGCTACTTCTCCGACGAGATCGCCGACACCCTGCGGGGCCTGGGGTTCCGGGTCTCAGTGCGGGGCGACGCCGACGAGGAGTATCGGTACACAGAGGTCGGAGAGTGAGCCCTGCCCGGGGACCGCACCCCAGGTGGCCGAGCAGCGGACGGCCCGGGGGGGCCTGAGCCGAGGGGGGGCCTGAGCCGAGGGGGGGCCTGAGCCGAGGGGGGGCCTGAGCCGAGGGG
>DRPG01000522.1 GCA_011376105.1 Deltaproteobacteria bacterium | reverse complement strand
GTTCGTGGGGTTCGCGGGGTCGTCCTGGGTCCACCAGACGGGCCCGGTTGGATCGTTGCCTGTCTCGGGTTCTGGGCTGGAACAGGCCCAGAACATCAACAGGGGGATCAAGCGTAGGGTCATCACTCCTCCGGGGAGTCGGGGATCTTATCCGCTGGGGCCCAGCCCCCTCCGCCCGGGGTGCAGACGCGGACGCGGTCACCGGGCGAGAGCTGCACCACGTCGCCGTCCCACGGGGTCTCGGTGCCTCTGGAGATCGTGGCGTCCTGTCCCGGTGCGCCGGGTCCCCCGGCGCCCAGGCCCGCAGCACCGCTGCTGCGTCGGGTGGCCAGCAGGGCCGCGGTGGCGGCCTCGGTCACCTCGATCTCCCGGATCAGCCCCTGTCCGCCGGGGTGCACCCCGGCTCCACCGCTGTGGGCTCTCAGGGCGAACCTGCGGACCCGCAGCGGGAGGCGGGCCTCAAGGATCTCGGGATCGGTGGCCCGGGTGTTGGTCATGTGCAGCTGGCGTCCGCTGGCGCCGGGCCCCCGGGGCGACGCCCCCTGGCCTCCGCCGACGGTCTCGTACAGCGACCAGCGCTCGCCCCCGAGGGTGAGGTTGCTCATCGTGCCCGCCGAGGCGGCGAGGTAGCCCGCTGCACGCAGCAGCAGGTCCACCAGGCGCTGCGAGGTCTCGACGTTGCCACCGGCGATCGCAGCCCCGGGGGGAGGATCGAGGATCGAGCCCGGGGGCACGATCAGCGAGACGTAGCGCAGGGCGCCCTCGTTCAGGGGGATCTCCCGACCCGCGAGCACCCGCAGGGCGTACAGCACCGCCGCCCGCACCACCGCGGGGGGAGCGTTGAGGTTGCCCGTCGAGGGGCCACCGGTGCCGGAGAAGTCCACCACCAGGGCGTCTTCATCGCGGCGCAGGGTCACGGCCAGGGGGACCCCACCGATCCGATCGGAGGCGGCTGCGTCGCGGGGCAGGCGATCGAGGACTGAGGCCACGGACTCGGCAGCGACATCCTGCAGGTGGGCCATCCAGCGGGCCACCAGCGCAGCGGGCCCTAGCTGCCGCAGCAGGCGTGCCGCGACGGCGTTCGACGCGATCTGGGCCTCGAGATCGGCGCGGACGGTCCCGAGCTGGCGACAGCCCACCAGGTGAGCCTCCAGATCCATGCGGAGCTGCCCGTCCTGCAGCAGGGGCAGGTGGCGCACCACGAAGCCCTCCTGAGCGAGGGTGGTGGAGCGGGGGGGCATGGAGCCCGGGGTGGTGCCGCCGACGTCGACGTGGTGGCCCCGGCAGGCGACGAACGCCCGGTGGCCCTCGTGGACGACGGGGTGGATCACCGTCAGATCCGGGAGGTGGGAGCCTCCGGCCATGGGATCGTTGCACAGCCAGTGCTGATCGGGATCTCGATCGAGATCGGGCACCTGAGCGATCAGATCCCGCACCGTCACACCCATCGCGCCCAGGTGTACCGGGACGTGGGGTGCGTTGGCGATCAGCTGCCCTCGTGCGTCGAACACGGCACAGGAGAAGTCCCGGCGCTCCCGGATGTTGACCGAGCGCGCGGTGCGCTCCAGCACGACCCCCGCCCCCGCCGCCACCGCGGCGAGGCGGCTCGACCACAGGGCCACGGCATGTGGGGTCCGCTCGGTGGGCAGGGCGTGGGGGGCCGGGGTGTCGTGGACCAGCTGCAGCAGGCCCCGGAGGCACCGGGCGCTCCAGCCCTCGGGCACCCACACCGAGGTGGTGGTCGCGTCCAGCCGGATCGGCCCCTCGACGGTCGTGTCCCCGAGCCCGAAGGGATCGTCGGGGACCTGTGGGGGCTGTGGGGCGGGGGCCCAGGTCCGGATCCGGGCGTTGACCACCTCCAGCGGCTGGCTCCGATCGAAGCCATACCGGGCCCGGTGCTGGACCCTGAACGCACGCTGAGCGGTGTCGGGATCGGTGGCGAACACCTCGATGGCGTCGTCGGTGCCTGTGTGGCGGAGCTCGACGCTGCGGGCCACCTCGCCCAGCCGGGGCAGCGTGGCCTCGAGCCGCGACCAGGCCGCGATCACCTCAGGCCAGCAGCGATCCAGCGGGGCCCACAGCGCGATCACCGCGGCCTCCTCCCGCCGGGCCAGGGCCTGCCCCCAGGCTGAGAGCGCCGCGGCACAGGGGTGCACCCACACCTGTCGGATCCCGAGCAGGGCTGCGACGGGCGCTGCGTGCTGGCCCGCGGCCCCTCCAAAGGCCACCAGATCATGATCCCGGACGTCCAGCCCCCGACGGGCGGCCAGGCGCCGGATCGCCGCCGCCATCTGGCCGCGGGCCACCTCGAGGAAGGCCCCGGCGTCGGCGGGGAGGTCGATCGCGGCTGGATCCAGGGGTGGATCGAAGGCCCGGGGATCGATCAAGCCGGCGGCGAGGGCTGCATCGGTCAGGGTGGGGGGCCCCCCCCGGCCGTAGCACTGGGGCCCCGGATCGGCGCCTGCGCTCCGGGGGCCGACGCCGAGGCGCAGCCCGTCGCTCCACAGCACTGAGCCTCCGCCTGCGGCGATGGTGTCGATCTCCAGCGTCGGGCGCCGCAGCCGGATCCCCGCCACCCGGTGCTCGCCCCCCCGCCGGGGCAGGCGATCGGAGGAGACCAGGCACACGTCGGTGCTGGTGCCCCCCATGTCCAGCCCCACCGCCCGCTCGATCCCCGCCTGGCGAGCCACCGCCGCCACAGCGACGACGCCACCTGCGGGCCCGGAGAGGACCGCGTCGGGTGCACGGAGGTCCGGGCTGGGGACCAGGCTGCCGTCGGAGCGCACCGCCAGCGCGTCGGCGCCGATCCGATCCCGGGCCATGGCGCGCTGCAGGATCGGCGTGATCGAGGCATCCACCAGGGTGGTCTCGATCCGGGCCAGGTAGCCCACCTCGGGGGAGGCGAGGTGGCCCAGGCTGACGAAGAGGGCGTCGCCCGGGGGGCTAGGCAGGTCCGCGATCCAGTCGGCCACCGCCAGCTCGTGGGCCGGATCCCGGCAGCTGTTCAGCAGCACCACCGCCACCGCCTCGATGCCGTCCAGATCGAGGCCGGAGGGCAGGATCAGGGGCTCGATCTCCCGCCCGTTGGCGTCGATCCGCCCGTCGATCTCCAGGACGGCCTGGCACAGGGGCTCGGGCCACACCGCGTCGGGATCGAACAGCTGGGGACGGGTCATGTCTCCGATCCGGACGAGATCGGCGAAGCCCCGGGTCACGATCAGCAGGGTGGGCACACCGCTTCGCTCCAGCAGGGCGTTGGTCGCCACCGTGGTGCCGAACGTCAGCGCTCCCTCGGCCAGCGCTCCGACCACCGCGGTGTCCGAGGGCACCTTTCGCACGGTGACGCGGCCGTCGTCGTGGACGGTGACCACGTCGGTGAAGGTGCCGCCGCGATCGACGCAGGTCAGGGGCATCGGGGATCTCCTGGGCTCAGAGGTCTGACACCAGGCGGAAGCCGAGGTCGGGCAGCCGGGCGTCGGCGGGCACGCCCGAGCGGCTCGCCAGCCGACAGGCGGACGCCTCCGACGCCCAGCCCCCGCCCCGTACCACGTAGCGATCCACGGTGAGCACGCTCGAGGTCCACTCCCGGACCCCGCCGGCGACGTCGGCGAGGCCATGGGGTGAGCGATCGGCCTCGAAGCTGCCGACGGGCAGCGGGCGGGGGGCGCAGGTCAGGGAGCTCGCCATGTGACACCAGGCTGGATCGAAGGCGTCGCCCCAGGGGAAGATCCGCCCGTCTGCACCCCGAGCGCCCTTCTCCCACTCCTCCTCGGTCGGCAGGCGCACCCGGCGGCCGAGCTGGCGCGACAGCCAGGCCGCATAGGCCTCCACCGCCACCAGCCCGATCCCGGTGATCGGCCAGTCGGGGTGCCAGCCAGAGGGCAGGCGCCACCCGGACGCTCCCCGGGTCCACAGGGGCACCACCGGGCCATGGATCAGGGTCGTGGCGGGCGCCAGCTCACAGGCGAGATCGGGGGGCTGGGCGTCGAGGAACGCCAGGTAGTCCGCTGAGGTGACGGGGGTGCGCTGCATCAGCAGGGGCCCCAGCCAGGGGGTGCAGCGCTCGATCGGCTGCTGGGCGTGCTCGTCGCCCCCCATCCGGAACGGGCCCGCGGGCACCAGGCACCAACCGGCGGGCACCACCTCCAGCGGTGTGGGATCGATCTGGAGGTGCTCGAGCCGATCGAGGGCGATCGGGATCCGCAGCGGGGCACGATTTGGTGCGCACACCCGCAGCACCCAGGAGCCCGGGGCGAGGGGCAGACGCTCGGCGGGCAGCGGGTGGGTGCTGAGGGGACGCTCGACCAGGTGGTGGCCCTCCCTCTCCACCTGGATCACCTCGACGGTGCCGGAGCCCGACACTGAGACGCTGGCCTCGGTGTCCATCAGATCCGTGTAGCGTCCTCGATCGTGGCGTCGCACCCTCGCCTCGGCCAAGCGACGCTCGCCGACGTAGCCCCTCGCCTCGGCCATCCGCAGGCGCTCCCACCACAGCTCGGCGATCAGGGCGTGGGCGTCGTCGTCGTCTGGACAGAGGTTGGCCGCGGTCACCGCGTGCTCCAGCGCCTCGGTCCAGGCCCCGGCCTGAGCCTCGATCAGGCCATGGACCCTGGCCTCGGTGCGCCACAGGGCCTCCCTCGCCCGGGGCGGGGCGTGGGGGGGGATCGTGCTGCGTTGGACCATGATGACGCGCTTGGCCTCCTCGAGGCGGCGCTCCCGCTCGTGGAACGCCACCAGCTGGCGCCGGGCGATCTGGAGCTCTGCGGCGGCGGCCTCGGCCCGTCGCGTCGCCTCGGCGCGACCGGTCCGTGCCGAGGCGATGGTCTCGACCAGTTGATCGGCGCCCGGCCGTGCCGAGGGATCGGGATCGATGGCGGCCTGTAGACACGCCACCAGGGTTGGATCCACCCCCAGGGGCTCGAGGGCCACCGGCTGCAGGGTGCGGGGATCGGCGTGGCGGGCGAGGTAGGCCGCTACGGTCTCCCGGGCCCGCGCCGGGCGCAGGGGGCGCAGGGACAGCAGCTCCCAGGCCACCGCGGCCAGGGCGAACACGTCGCTGGCCTCGGTGGGGGCTTCGCCCTGCAGCTGCTCCGGCGCCGCGAACTCGGGTGTGCCTGAGAACCTGCCCCCGCGCTGCAGCAGCCCGCTCCAGTCCAGCACGTAGGGGTGGGCGTCGTCGTCGAGGGCCACGTTGGCGGGCTTCAGATCGCCGTGGATCAGCCCCTGGCGGTGGGCGGCTGCGATCGCCTGGGCCACTTGGTGCAGGATCGAGAGCCGCTCGGACACCGGGCCCACCGACTCCGGCGCACGACGCCAGTCGGCGAGCCGGTGGGCCAGGGTGGTCTCAGGCCCTAGGGCGAAGATCACACAGAGCAGCTTGCCGGCTGCGGCCACCCGGTGCACCGGCAGCACCGCGGGGTGGGCCAGCGAGGCGGTGGCGCGGGCCTCGGCCAGCAGCGCCTCCCGGGCCTCCGCCCCCTGATCGGGCCTGCTGATCTTGACCGCCACCACCCGATCGAGGAGGGGATCGTTGGCCCGGAACACCCACCCGGTGGAGCCCCGGGCCAGCACCCCCAGGGGCTGCAGGCCCAGCCCGGCGGGGAACGGTGGTGCGTCGGCGTCGATCAGGGAGCGGTGGCCTGAGCCGGGGACCATGCGCTCCAGCAGATCGTCCAGCTCGTCGTGGCTCACCACGGCCCCTGGCGATCCCAGCGAGCGATCAGGCGGTGGAGCCACTGACGGGACACCCCCAGCAGCTCGGCGGCGCGGGTCTTGTTCTCGTCGGCCTCGGCCAGGGCCGCCCGGACCCGCTCCTGCTGGAAGCGCTCGGTGGCGCCGATCAGATCGGTGGGTTTGTTGGATCGTGGGGGGGGTGCGGCGCGACGCGTGGGGGTTGGCGTGAGATCCATGGCTTTGATCGTCGTGTCTCCCCGGGCGAGGGCCCTCGCGATCCCGCCCTTGAGCACGTTCTGGAGCTCGCGGACGTTGCCGGGCCAGGGGCGGTGACGCAGCGCCTGGTGAGCTTCGTCGGCCAGGGCCAGGGGCGGGGCTCCGGGCAGCTCGTCGGTGGCCCGTGCCAGGAGGTGATCCGCCAGCGTGGCCAGATCCCCGAGGCGCTCCCGCAGGGGCGGGACCCGGATCACGCAGGCCGACAGGCGGTGGTATAGATCTTCCCGGAACGGTGTGTCGCCTCCTCCCTCGTCCACCGGGCGGTGGGTGGCAGCGACGATCCGGCCGTCGAACCGCCGCTGCCTGTCGTCCCCCACCCGGCGGAAGGTGCCCTCCTGGAGCAGGCGCAGCAGCTTGGCCTGGACCCCGGGCGCGAGCTCTCCGATCTCGTCGAGGAACAGGGTGCCCCGGGTGGCTGCCTCCACCAGCCCCCCCCGGGCCCGATCGGCGCCGGTGAACGCGCCGCGCGCGTGACCGAACAGAGTAGACTCCGCCAGCTCGGGGGTCACGGTGCCACAGTTGAGCGCGACGAACGGCCCCTGCTGGGGGGAGAGGGCGTGGATCGCCTGGGCGATGGCCTCCTTGCCCGTGCCCGTCTCTCCCAGGATCAGCACCGGCCAGGGCATCGGAGCGAAGGCCCGGACGGTCGCGATCGTCTCCCGCATCGCGGGGGTGTCGCCGACGATCCCCGGCAGGGGCTCGATCGGGGGGGCACTCGGGCGGCGCCCGGGCTCCGGATCGGGCAGGATCTCCCCCAGCAGGGCACACAGCGCCGCGATCCGGGCGCGGGCGGAGGGGGTGAACCGCCCCGGCGTGTCGGGATCGTGCAGGTACAGGGCCCCCCGATCCGCCAGGGGCACGCAACCGATCGAGCGCAGCGCCATCGCCTGGACGCTCTCGGCCCCGAGGAACCGTGCGTCCGCCACGGCGTCGTCGGACCAGGCGGGGCGCCGCTCGCGGGCCACCCGCCCCAGCACCGAGCGGCTCACGTCGGCGGGGGTCACCCAGGCGCCATCGGCCGTCCGTCCGGCCCCACCGTGGCCCGCCAGGGCCCGGATCCGGGTGAGATCACCGGCGGTGGCCCAGGTGATCGCCCACGCCTGCGGAGCCCCGGTCAGGGCGACGGCCTCGTCGATCAAGACCTGAAGCCTGGCGGGCTCGGTCTCCGCCGCGAGCAGGGCCGGCAGCCGCTCCCGGGCCCAGCTCAGCGCATCGGCGGCGCGCAGCACCCTGCGCAGCACGCTCTCCAGCGACGAAGCGGCCTGCTCATCGAGGGTGGCGACCCGCTGCAGCGCCCGGGTGACGTCCTGTGGGAGTCCCTCGTCCATGTCGCAGGATATGTCGGTGGTCCGACTTCGCCACCAGCTCCAACGACTCAGAGGATGGTGGCCACCACGGTCACGGTCGTGGTCTGATCCAGGGGCCCGAAGCCCTCGACCGGCACGTTGTCGAAGATCAGCGCGTGCGACAGCTTCAGCGACAGGCTCGAGCCCAGGGCGGAGGAGAAGCTGGCGGTGTTGAGGATCCGGACGTCCTGTGGCTGCAGGACGTTCTCGTACACCTCGAAGGTGTCGGACAGCCCCACGGACTCGTTGAACGCGTGGTTGAGGCCCAGCAGCAGGCGCCCGGCGAAGACGTTGTGGTATCGGGGATCGACGCCTGCGACGTAGAACTCCTGGGCGTAGTCGAAGCCGAGCTCAGTGCGGACCTCGGTGTCCTCGGTGTCCACCAGCAGGCGGCTGTAGCCCAGCTGCTCGTGGCTCCGCAGATCGTAGCCTGCGAAGATGTCGTGGAACGCACCACCGAGGACATACAGGCTGTCCCGATCGCTTAGGAATCGATCGTAGCGCGCCTCGGCGAACAGCCGCCGGGCGTTGGCCAGGTAGCCCAGATCCCGCTCGGCTTCGTCGATCAGTCCATCGGCGTTGGTGTCCGGCACCGCTGAGCCGATGTTGATCCCGGCGACGCCCGCCAGCTTGTTCCGATCCCACTTGCGGGAGACGCTGGTGCCGCCGTTGATGGCGTAGAACATCGCGTTTCCAGAAGTGGCCACCCCGCCGAGCTCGGCCGACAGGTGGGTCTCCGCCTCCTCCGGGACCTCCTCGGGGGGGGCCTCCGCCCCCACGAACTCTGGATCCTCAGCGAGGGCGGTGGTGGCCAGGGCGAAGATGATGTGCATGGATCCTCCAGTGCGCTGAGCGCTATCGATCCAGCCCCGGGGGGAGGGTGACACCTAGGTCACTGGCTTGCGGTTCGTCGGGATCGAGCATAGATTCGGACTCGCCGATGATGACCGTCGAGATCGTGCTTCCCGGACCACACGGGGCCCGTGTGCTCCAGTTGGATCGATCCGCACAGATCGGCCGAGCGCCAGACAACGATCTGGTCGTGGCCGACTCTGAGGTCTCGTGGCGCCACGCCCTGGTGTATCGCGAGGGAGACCACGTCCTGCTGCGGGATCTCGGCAGCCGCAACGGGACGCTGGTCGATGGGGTGCCGATCACCGGTCCGATCCGCCTCAACGATCGCAGCCGTGTCCGGATCGGCTCGATCGAGTTGTTCGTCCGGGGGGTCCCCTCCCCCCGGACTCGGGCGCTGTTGATCGAGGAGGTGGGCACCGGGATCCAGCACCCCCTGCACAAGGCGAGGTACACCATCGGTCCCGACGAGGACGCCGATCTGCGGGTGCCGTCCGCTGACACCCAGATCACCCTGCTGGTGCCCGGAAACGGCGAGATCTGGTGTGGCGTCGACGACGAGGATCGGCCGGTGGAGCTTGGAGAGACCCTGGTTCTGGGCCGCTTCGCCTTCGTGGTGCGCGAGGCGGATCCAAGGCGGGAGCCCACGGTGGAGGGGGGCGAGGCCCTGTATGCCTACGAGCTCGTCGCCACCCTCGACGGCGCCACCGGGCCCGAGGCCACCCTGCGCGATCTGAACAGCAGCGACGAGATCCGCTTTGGTGCCGAGACCCGGGCGGTGCTGCTGTACATCCTCGGGCGCCAGGTCCACCGGGACCGCACCGATGGCCGCGCCCGCGATGAGATCGGCTGGGTCTCCGACGACGAGCTGATCATCTCGATCTGGGGCAAGACCCCGAGGAACGACGGGCTGGCACGGCTGAAGACCCTGCTCCATCGGGTCCGGGGGGGGTGCCGGGCGGCGGGCTTCGATCCCTGGTGCATCGAGAAGCGCAGGGGCTTCACCCGGATCCGGCTGCAGCTGGTCGACGTGGGCGAGGGAGCTTGATCCTCGCCCGGTCCTGGCTGTTACTGTGCCGTGCCCTCCGCCCGGGGGGGCTCGGGGCTACCTGGGGAGGGGAGGAGGGAGCATGACACGGTGCTGGGTTGTAATCGGGGTGCTGCTGGCTCCGGTGGCTGGGGCCGAGGGGCTCTCCGACGGCCTGGCTGGGCAGATCTTGTCCGATCAGGTCCAGCTGAACATCGACGTGCTCGATCCCGTGCTCGACACCATCCGGTTCTCCGGCACCGGCACCCTGATCTTGTCTGATCCACTGGGGGCTCAGGTCGCCACCCTCTCCGACGGGGGCGCGCACCCTCCGGCGATGGCGGGGGTGTACACCGCCGCCTTGTCCTCAGCGACCGACGACTGGGAGATCACCGTCGACGGAGCGGCCGCTGGACGGGGTCGGATCTGGAGCACCCGGTGGATCTTCGACGCGGGCTCGTTCACCAACGGCCACACGGGCAGCTTCTACGCCTTGGTGGACGGTGGTGGGCCCGGGCTCGACGCGGTGGTCGAGTTCGCCGCCGAGGGCTGGGCGGGCTTTCAGTGGGAGCTCTCGGCCAACCGGATCGGCGTGGAGGGCGCCAACGGGCGCAGCGTGCCGTCGGTGGGGGCGACCTTCACCCCGGAGTTTCCCCTCTACCTGAACCCCCCCGAGGGCGCAGCGTACACCTCCGCCGTCCCCGGGCTGACGAGCACCGGGATCTCTGCGGGGTCTCAGGGCTGTGATCACGTCGTCCCGGGCGTGCTGTCAGGCTCGTTCCTCCTCACCAGCGACGTGGACGGCACCGCCCATGTGCTGTGCGATCTAGACGGGATCGGGGGCCTCGATCCAACCTCCGACGGCGATCTGCACCTGATCGCCCCGGTGGGGGTGGGGGCCAACGCGCTGCCGTGGGACGGGCTGGACAGCTCGGGCGGTGCGGTGGCCGCCGGCGGCTACAGCTGTGAGATCTGGCTGACGGTGGGGGAGTTCCACTATGGCGCGCTGGACGTCGAGACCAGCTATCCAGGGTTCCGCTTGTTCCAGGTCGACGGCGCCGGAGCACGATCCGCGCTGCCGATGTTCTTCAACGACGCTGCGGTGCAGGGCAGCGCGGTGCTGATGCCCGATGGCACCCTAGGGCTGGAGTCCTCCGGCGGCGCCGGGCTCAGCGGCGGGCTGTATGCCGATCCAGTGGTGCCCAACGTCAACGCCCGCGCCTGGGGGGACTTCTCCGGCGGTGGCAAGGGTAACTCGGCCTTCATCGACACCTACACCTGGGTCCGGCGCACGATCAGCTCCACCCTGACCGTGTCTGTCCTCACCGGGGTCGAGGACACCGACGGCGACGGCCTACTTGATCACGAGGAGGCCTGTGAGCTGGGCACCGACCCCGACGCGTCGGACACCGACGGTGACGGCCTAAGCGACGATCAGGAGCTCTCCAGGCCCGTCCCCACCGATCCCACTGATCCCGACAGCGACGGCGACGGGCTGCTCGACGGCGACGAGGTGCTGATCCACGGCACCGATCCAGTCGACGCCGACAGCGACGGCGACGGGCTGCTCGACGGCGACGAGGTGCTGACCCACAGCACCGATCCAGTCGACGCCGACAGCGACGACGACGGGCTGCCCGACGGCGACGAGATCGACGGCGACGGGGCGCTCGCGGCCTGGGGGCCCACCGATCCGGGTGATCCCGACAGCGACGGCGACGGCCTGCCCGATGGCCTCGAGGTTGGGCTGGCGCTCGGTGGACCCGACACCGATCCTGGTGGCTTCGCCGCCGACGCGGATCCAGCGTCCACCACCGATCCGGGTGATCCCGACAGCGACGGCGACGGCCTGCTCGACGGCGACGAGGACGCCAACGCCGACGGGATGTGGACCGCGATCCTGGGCGGCACCGGGACCCCGGGTAGCGGCGAGAGCGATCCGCTGCTGGCCGACACCGATGGCGACGGGCTGCTCGACGGCGACGAGGTCGCCAACGGGGCC
>DRPG01000521.1 GCA_011376105.1 Deltaproteobacteria bacterium | reverse complement strand
TCTTTCCACAGCCAGACTTTCTTCCTCGCCAGAAAGTTTAGGCTCCACCTCGACATCGAGGCCCACCCCGCCCGGTGTGTCCTCGATCGCACGATCTACGAGGACGCCGAGATCTTCGCGGCCCACCTCGCACAGTCGGGCCACCTCTCCGAGCGGGATCACAGGACCTACCTCGAGCTGTACAGCGCGATGCGGCGCAGCCTCGCCCCCCCGGATCTGCTGATCCACCTGCGCTGCTCAGTGCGCGCTATCCGCAAGCGGATCCAGCGCAGGAACCGAGCCGCAGAGCAGGGGATCTCAGCGAGCTACCTGCGGCAGCTCAACCGCCTGTACGACGACTGGATCCGCGGCTGGTCGGACAGCCCCCTGGTGGTGTGGGACAGCGAGGGCCTCGACTACCTCGAGGATCTCGTGGATCAGATCGAGTTCCACCGAGCGCTGGAGCCGTTCCTGTAGCGCCGCACCCCGGGACGAGCCGCGCCTGGCCCACCTGGGGCAGAGCTTAGCCGGTCGGTGGGATCTCCCCGAGCGGGAGGGGTCTCGAGATCCAACCCCCCTCCCCCCCTCCCGCGATCTCACAGCACCGCCGAGGGCGCGCTCCGCGCCGCCCGGAGGAGGCGGAGGCTGTCCAGCCCCAGGGCCGGCAGGTGCTCCGTGGCGCAGCACTCAGGCTCGGCCTCTTCCGGTTTACGATCAAGATCTGGGGCTACCCGGGATCGGGTCTGTCAGAGCCCAGGGCCCGACGCAGCGCGTCCTTGAGTGGATCGAGGCCCCTCATCCCGATCAGATCCTCGTGGTGGGGCAGGAGCAGCCGCACCAGCCGTGGGTCGTCCGGCGACAGCCCGGCCCGGACGGCCTCGCGCACCCGGACCCGCAGCTGCCTGCGCGAGGGGCCCTTGGCCAGGGCGTGCTCGAGCCGCTCCAGCACGCCCTCGTTGGTCTGGGGGATGGCGTCGGCCAGGAACGTCTCGAGGGCGTGCCACCACTGCCGCGCGTCGTGCAGCCAGGAGTCACCCTTGGGGGGGTTGTGGCGGGACAGGCCCGGCACGAAGCCGGGCTGGTGCTCCCGCGACCACGCCGTCATCTCCGAGAACGCGCTGCGGAGCAGCTCCGCCTCCTCGGGGGCGAGCCCAAAGCCGCTCTCGTCCTGTAGGTGCCGGGCCCTGCTGCTCACCAGCCCCACCAGGGCCTGCCGGACGAGCCTCGGCTGGGACAGCCAGGCATCGATCTCCGCGATCGCTGCGCTGATCCGGGCGACCTCCCGGCTGGCGCCCGGGTGGGTCTCGACGCCCGCCGGCGGACCGAGGCGATCCAAGAGCGCCCCCAGGAGGGCCGGATCGATCGCTCCCGGGCTCGCCCCCGGCGCGGTGGGCTCCGGAGAGCGCTCCGGAGAGCGCTCTCCGGCAGACCGCCTCGTACCTCTGCTCTCCTCGTCGGGCTCGGCGGCGTGCCAGGACAGCTCCCCCCCCCGGGCCAGGAGCCGGAGGATCTCAGCGCCCAGCGCCTCCACCAGCGCCCCCCGCGCTGCGAGCAGCCGCTGCAGCTCCTGCTCCACCGGCCCCCCCGGCGCGGGCCTCCGCGCCAGCTCCCTGTGGACCTCACGGAGCCGCCGCTGCAGCTCCCGCAGCCGGCCCTGGAGGCGCTCTAGCTCGGGGGGCTCTGCTCGCTCGTCGCTCGGCCCTGGATCCTCATCCAACAAGCACCCCAACGTGTCCCTGTCCTCCGTCCATAGCCTCCCGGCCCGCGCGACCCCGCCCAGCGAGCGCCGAGTGACTCCGAGGCTCAGCTAACCAGGAGCCACACCAAGCTCTTGGATCAGGGGCCGGGGAGGCTCGCTGGAGAGCGCTCCGACCTCACCGGGCCACAGGATCGCCACCATCCCGTCGGCGTCCCCTGCGTCGGGGTCCCCAGCTCTGGATCGGTGTCGGCGGCCCCGCTGAGCCGGCGCCCGCTGCCGGCGCTGGGGAAGAGAGCGTCGTCCCCTGGGCAGCAGCTCGTCCGCCGGCCCGCCCGCCCGATCGTCCGCCGATCCAGAGGCACCGCCGGGGGGTTGACGCGGGCGGGACACCATGGGACAGAGGGGCATGGATCTTGCCGTGCTCGATGTGCTGCCGATCGGATCCGGCATGGCCGCGACCGACGCCCTCCGCAGCGCCACCGTCCTCGCTAAACACGCCGATCAGCTTGGCTACCGACGGATCTGGTACGCTGAGCACCACGGGATGGCGAACATCGCCAGCACGTCGCCCGAGCTGTTGATCGCTCACGTCGCCCCCTCCACCACTCGGATCCGCCTCGGAGCGGGCGGGGTGATGCTGCCCAACCACGCGCCGTTGCGGGTGGTGGAGCAGTACCGCACCCTGGAGGCCCTGCACCCCGGACGGATCGATCTTGGGATCGGCAGGGCGGCGGGCACCGATCCCCTCACCGCCCGGGCCCTGCGCAGCGCCCCGGGCCAGGCCTTTGGCTCGCTGCTCGGCGAGGTGCTGGCCTTCGACGAGGGATCGTTCCCTAAGGACCACCCCTTCGCCCGGATCGGGGTGGTCCCCACCGGGCGGCTGCCGCCGATCTGGATGCTTGGATCCAGTGGGAGCAGCGCCCGGATCGCGGGGAAGCTGGGGCTTGGCTATGCCTTCGCCAGCCACTTCAGCCCGACGCCACCCGAGGCAGCGATCGAGAGCTACCGCCGGAGCTTCCAGCCGTCCCCGACCGCTGAGGAGCCCCGGGTGATCCTGGCGGTCCACGTCCTGTGCGCCGAGACCCAGGCTGAGGCCGAGCGGCTGGCGCTGGCGCCCCGCTTCGTGCTCGCCGGCCTCGAGCGGGGCCAGAGCGGGCCGGTGCCCACCCCCGACGAGGTGGCCGCGACGGGCTTCGATCCAGCCAGAGACGCCACCGGCCCGATGGCACAGCTGCTGGTGGTGGGCGATCCCACCGAGGTGCACCAGCAGCTGACGGCGCTGGCACAGCGCGCCGGGGCCGACGAGCTGATGGTGATGACGCTCGCCCACGCCCCCGAGCCCAGGATCCACTCGTACACGCTGCTGGCCAGCGCGTTCGGGCTGCAGCCCGCGCCCGGGCCACAGTCGTCTCCCCCGGCGTAGCCGATCGGAGCGCAGAGCCGGTCACCGTGTCCGGATCCAGGACACCCCCCGCGCCCCGACGGCCCCTGATCCTGGTGCTACCCTGAGCCCGTGACGCTCCCACACCCGACTTTGTCGCTGTTGTTGATCGCGATGATCGTGTCCTGCACAGCAGCGCCCCCCCCGACCCCCGATCCCGGTGAGCCTGGGATCGTCTGGCTGAGTGAGCGTGAGCGGCTGATCCGGATCTCGATGATCCTGCGGGGGCTGCGGCCCGAGCCGGAGGCCATCGAGGCGGTGCTCGACGATCCGGGAGCCCTCGAGGGGCTGGTCGAGACGTGGCTGTCATCGGAGGCCTTCGGGGCCACGGTTCGCGACATGCACAACGCTCAGCTGGCCCTGCGGGACAGCAGCGGAGGCAGCGGGCAGCTGCCCGCCGTGGGGCCCCTTCAGGGGTGGTCCCAGGCCGAGCTCGACACCGCCCGGGGCGAGGCTCCCCTGAAGCTGGTCGAGGCCATCGTGCTCGAGGGGCACCCCTACAGCGAGATCGTGACCGCCGACTGGATGATGGCCGATCCGATCACCGCAGCGGCCTACGGGGTCCCCTACGATCCGGAGGGGCCCCGGTGGCAGCGCTCGGCCTGGATCGACGGGAGGCCCCGGGCGGGCCTGCTGTCCTCCACCCAGCTGTACCGCCGCCACCTCGCCGAGGCCCAGGACTTCAACCGCAGCCGCGCAAATCTGCTCGCCCGGGTCTTGCTGTGCGACGCGATCTCGGATCGCCCCCTCGACATCAGCGCGGTGGAGCTCCCGCTGTGGGACGATCCCTCCACCGTGGCCAACGCGCTGGACACAGTGGAGACCTGCGTCAACTGCCACCAGAGCCTCGATCCCCTCGCGTCGACGCTGTTCGGCTTCAAGCGCTCGCTGTACAGCAAGGACATCGAGCGGGCCTACGAGCAGGGCTGTGTACACGCTCCGGTCCCCGCCCCCCCCGAGGACGGGCTGGTCTACGGCGACGACGCCTGCTACCCGCTGCGGATCCACCGGCCCGAGAACGAGTCGCTGTACCTCGACTTCGGGCTGCGCCCTCCGGGCTTCTATGGCCAGCCGGTGGAGGATCTCGAGGATCTGGGTGAGGCGATCGCAGGAGATGATCGCTTCGTGACCTGCACCGTGCGTCGCTTCACCGGCTACCTCACCCAGACCCACCCCGACGATCTGCCCGAGTCGGTGATCTCGCCGCTCGAGGCCTCCTTCCGGGCGTCGGGGCTGGACGCCCGGCAGCTGGTGCGCGAGATCGTGCTCTCCGACGAGGTGCGGATCCTGCGGGCCCCCCCGGATCGATGGATCCCCGGGCTCCAGACCGCAGGCCCTGATCAGCTCCAGCGCAGCCTCGAGGCCCTCACCGGCCACCAGGCGCTGTCCACCCCCGGGGAGACGGACTGTGCGCCCTACTGCCCCGGACAGATCGATCTGCTCCTCAACGAGGAACGCGGCTACTTCTCGCTGCTTGGGGGGGTCGATGGAGGCTTCAACCAGGCCCCGCTGACCCTGCCCACCCCCAGCCAGCAGCTCGCCTGGTCCCGGCTGTCCGCTGAGGCCGCCCGCGAGGTGGTAGAGCGCGATCTGGCGGAGCCGGATCCCGCACGGCGCACCCTGCTGACCCAGATCGTGGGCGACGAGACCGGAGGGGCTCCGATCGAGGCCCAGCTGGGGGCCCTATCTGAGCACCTGCTGTCCCTGCCTCCGGCCGAGGACGAGATCGCGGAGCTTGTCGACCTGTTCCAGAGCGAGATCAGGCGATCTGGAGATCCAGCGTCCGCCTGGCGGCTGATCGTGACCGCGCTGCTGCGCGATCCTGCCTTCCTGCACTACTAGAGCGTCCAGATGCCCCGTCCCCACTCGTCCCTGACCCGCCGGAGCTTGCTGGGCGCCGGCACCGCGGCCCTGCTGGCCCCGGGCCTGGGGGCGATCCCCAGGGCCTCGCGCCGAAACCTGATCCTGGTGTTTGCCGAGGGGGGCTGGGACACGTGCTACTCCCTCGATCCCAAGCTCGACGTGCCCCAGATCGTCAGCCCCGGGATCGACGCCACGCCCCACCCCGACGACGTCGATCAGATCGAGTGGTTCGGGGAGCTGCCGATCGTGGTCAACCCGATCCGGCGGCCCGCCGTCGGCGCCTTCTTCGCCGAGCACGGCCACCGGATCACCCTGGTGAACGGGGCCTGGTCGGGGGCGGTGGGCCACCCCCTGGCGCGCCGGAGGCTGCTGACCGGCACCGAGTCGGGCCGCAACCCGGACCTGACCGTGATCTATGGTGTAGAGGCTGGGTCTGAGCTGCCCATCGGCGCGTTCTCCTTCTCGCGGTGGCAGCACCGGGGCACGCTGTCGGCCTCGACGGCCCGGACCGGCAGCACCGATCAGCTCGACGTGCTGCTGTATCCCAGCGACGGCGTCGATGAGCTGGCCGAGCCCGACGCGCTGACCGAGCTGCGGCTCCGCAGGATCGCCCGGTTCCGGGAGCGCTGGGGCGATGGAGGGCCCAACGACACACGGCTCGACGCTGAGCTGGAGTCCATCGAGCGGGCCGCGGGGCTGCGGGCCCTGGCCCGGGGCGACGCGCTCACGCTGGCGAAGCCGCCCACCCTGGCCGACAGCGCCCCCCAGGCCGTCGACCTGCTCCGCGCCGGAGCGACGCGCTCGATCCTCCTCGCCCAGGAGGGCTTCGACACCCACTCGAACACCCACCACCAAGACAGCCTCCAGCAAGATCTGTTCACCGGAGTCCACGCCCTGGCGCAGCACCTCGAGGCCGCCGGCCTGCTCGACGACACCCTGGTGATGGTGACCTCGGAGATGACCCGCACACCAGCGCTGAACTCGATGGGGGGCAAGGACCACTGGCCCTACCTCTCCTTCCTGTTCTTCGGCGGCGGAGCGCCGGCCAACCGCCTGCTGGGGGGCACCGACGATCGGATGGAGGGCCGCCCCGTCGATCTGGCCACCGGGGCCCTGTGGGATGGTGGAGCGCTGCCCCGCTACGATCAGATCCTGGCGGGGGTGCTCGAGCACCTCGACGTCGATCCAGGCCCCTGGTGGCCCCAGACCTCGAGCTGGGGTGGGCTCCTCCGATGATCGGACTGCTCGCCTTGTGGGCGTGTCCTGCCCCACCCGAGCCCATGGCCCCCGAGCCCCGGTGCACCGACATCACCTGGGAGGGCTTCGCCCGGCCCTTCTTCGCCAGCTGGTGCACCTCATGCCACCACAGCGCCCTGGATGAGCCGCTCCGCGGCGGCGCGCCGACCTCCATCGATCTCGACACCTACGAGGACGTGCTCGCCGCGGCCCCTGCCCTGGCCGCCAGCGCCACGACGCCGACACCCCGGATGCCCCCCGGCGGTGGCACCAGCCCCGGAGAGCGCGAGCGACTGGCTGAGTGGCTGGCCTGCGGGCTGCCCCGGAGGGGGGAGGACACCGGGCAGGAGTGCACCGGCACGGTGTCCGGCCCCCTGCTCGTGGCCACCGGGCCCCAGCGCGACGCGCTGTGTGCCTCGGGCTCGGGGATCGAGGGCGATCTACAGCTGTCCCTCGGCGGCTCGGTGCCCTGCCTGTGCACCGTGGCCGGCTCGCTGGTGGTGAGCGAGGCGGCCCCGGAGCTGGCGCTGCCCGCCCTCACCTCGGTGGAGGCGATCCTGTCGGTCGCGGGCAACCCCGGGCTACAGGCGCTGTCGATCGAGGCGCTGGAGCAGGTCGGCGGGCTGCACCTCACAGACAACCCCGAGCTGATCACGCTCGATCTAAGTGATCTCTCCGAGATCAGCGGCGATCTGATCGTCGATCCCCGGGGGCTGGCGGGCCCCCTGGAGCTGGACGAGGTGCGCACCCTGGGGGGCAGCCTCACGCTGATCGGGCCCCCACAGCTCGACAGGCTGGGGCTGGCGCGGCTGGAGCTGCTCCAGGGCGATCTCCGGATCCTCGGGGGGGGCATCGCGTCGCTGACCACCGGCCCCCTCCCCCAGATCCCCGGCGATCTCGAGATCTGCGACACCACCGCGCTGCAGACCCTCGAGGGGCTGGATCGGATCGAGCGCGTCGGCGGCGATTTGATCCTGTGCCGGAACCAGTCCCTGTCGGCGCTGGGCCTAAGCGGCCTGCGGTGGATCGGAGGCGATCTGGTGATCGAGGACAACCCCGAGTTGCCGACACACACGGCCCAGACCCTGGTCTCCCGGACCCGCGTAGACGGGGCGATCGTGATCGAGGGCAACCTGTAGCGGAGCGAGCCCCCGGGGTGAAAGAGATCCCGGGGGACCTCGTTGGGCTCGTGGGGTGGGAGCAGAGATGATCGCGTTGGGGTGGCTGGCCCTGTCCTGGACCGGGGCGGCCAAAGCAGCGTCCTGGTGTGCAGCACCGATCCGGGTCCATGAGTCGGGGGTCGCGGTGATCCGCACCGCCGAGGCGATCCCCACCGGGGTGGGGCTACCCGGCTGGCTCCACCGCACCCCCGGGGTCCCGATCTCCACCGCTGCGGTCCGACACCT
The DNA here is from genome assembly GCA_011376105.1 of Deltaproteobacteria bacterium. Classification (GTDB taxonomy): domain Bacteria; phylum Myxococcota_A; class UBA796; order UBA796; genus DRPG01. The sequence goes on along the minus strand of DRPG01000521.1, from coordinate 3,447 downwards.
CCCCCCCAACGACGGGATCCGGGCCCTGCCGGTGATCCAGATCTATGCCCCGGATCGAGGAGAAGATCACATCCCGGTGGGTCTCGAGATCGGGTTCACCCAGGGCAGCGCCTCGGCGTGGTACCCGCAGATCGATCAGCTCAGACCGGCCCCCGAGGCCAACAAGCACACCGCAGCCAACGGGCGGGCCGCCCTGCTCGCCCAGCGCGCGGCGCGGGATCCCCGCCGACCTCAGACCCTCGTCCCCCTGCGATCCCCACCCCGGCGGCCCGACGTCAGGAGCCGGCTCCACCGGGCCGACCTGATCCTCAGCGCCTGGGCAGCTGCTTGAGCAGGCGTGTCGCCCGGGAGTCACCGAGCAGCGAGGCGTGGTGTGCATACAGGTGGGCCGCAGCCAGGGCCCGGGTGCGGCGATCGTCGTCCCCCGAGGCCTCGGCGGCGTCGAGCTCGATCGCATGCCAGGCGGCATGCAGCGTGAACTCGGTCCGCGTCCTGGGGTTCTCCGGCAGGGTGATCGGGGTCTGAGCGGCTGAGCTCAAGATGTCGCTGGCGGCTGCGGTGTGGGACATGGAGACCTCGGTGCTAGCTGTGCAACTCCTCGCCACCCCGCCCCCCGAACTTGGTTGCGGAGGGGTTTCGCCCCCTCCGGGTAGGGCCTCCCTCACCACGTCGGCGGACCCAGCACCCGCCTCAGCGCGCGGCCGGCGCAGCGATCCGATCCTCACCGGCGCGCGGCCAGCGCAGCGATCCGATCCTCGAGGGGGGGATGGGTGCGGAACAAGCCCTCCAGCGCCCCCCCCTGGATCCCGAAGGCGGCCATCTCCCGGGGGAGATCCGTGGGGACCCTGGACGCGACCATCAGCGCCCTCAGGGCCGAGATCATCGAGGGTGCGCCCACGAGCTCCGCAGCCCCCGCGTCGGCCCGGAACTCCCGGCGGCGGGAGAACCACATCACGATGATCGACGCCAGCACGCCAAACACCGCCTGGGCGATCATCGAGGTGATGAAGTAGCCCATGCCATAGCCCCGCTCGTTGCCGAACACGGTCCGATCCACCACGCCCCCCACGATCCGGGCCGCGGCGATCACGAAGGTGTTGACCACGCCCTGCAGCAGGGACAGGGTGATCATGTCTCCGTTGGCGACGTGGGAGAGCTCGTGGGCCAGCACCGCCTGGACCTCCTCGGGCTCCATCGCCTCGACCAGCCCGGTGGATATCGCGACCAGCGCGTTGTTTCGCCACATACCGGTGGCGAACGCGTTGGGGATCGGGCTGTCGTACACGGCGACATCGGGGGTGCCGATCCCCGCGGCCCGGGAGAGATCGTCGACCACCTCGAGCACCCACTCCTCGTAGGGGGTCTCGGGGCGCTCGATGATGTGGGCTCCGGTCGACATCAGCGCAGAGCGCTTGGACAGGGCGAGGCTCACCAACGATCCGCCGAACCCGAAGATCCCGGCCATCGCCAGCAACGCGATCGGGGAGGTGCCCAGCACCCGATCGAGGCCCAGCAGGCCCACGACGGCGCCGAAGATCAGCATGACGGCGAGGTTGGTGGCGAGGAACAGGGTGATGCGCAGGGGCCAGGCGCGTGCCATGGTCGAGGATCCTCCGACGGCTCGGGGGGTTCACCAGCGAAGCTAAGCACCTCTGCCCCAGTGGACAGGGGCTCCCTCTAGATCGCGGCGGTACCCGCTGCAGCGACGACCTGATCCAGCGTCCGGGGCCCAGGCCCAGGCCCAGGCCCAGGCCCAGGCCCAGGCCCAGGCCCAGGCCCAGGCCCAGGCCCAGGCCCAGGCCCAGGCCCAGGCCCCAGCTACTGGATCCGGACCACCCGCCGGGCCTCGAAGCCGGCGAGGGCTGTGGTCGCACCATCCGGCCAGCGGACCTCGAGGTGATCGATCTGCTCGGCTGCGCCCAGGCCAAAGTGGGCCACCGGTGGCCCGGAGCTGCCCAGCCCCGTGCCTCCGGCCCGGATGGTGTGGGTGTATCGCCTCCCCATCGCGGACACGATCACCTTCGCCCCGATCGCCCGGACCGGATCGGTGGGCTCCACCACCAGCCACGAGGCCTGGCCACAGCGGGAGCGGTGCACCACGGCGGGTCCGCCCAGATCCCGGCGGGCGACGTCGAGCCAGCCATCGCCGTCGAGATCGGCGACCACCAGCCCCCGGGAGACGCCGGGCTCGTCCAGCCCCCAGGCCGCCCCCGCCCGGGAGAAGCGTCCGCCCTCCTGCTCATAGAGCTCGTCACGCTGGATCGAGGCGTTAGCCGCGGATCCTCCGTTGGGCAGCTCCGGCGCGACGGCGTCGAGGTGGCCAAAGACCACCACCGCGTCGAGATCTCCATCGGAGTCCAGATCGCCCCATTCAGCTCCCCAGCCGAGCCAGGCCTCGTCCCGCGGCGGCATGGAGAAGCCGGCGGTCTGGGTGGCGTCCACCCAGAAGGCACCGCTCGAGCGCAGGTAGTACAGCTTGTCCCACACCGGGATCAGGAAGTCGTCGATCCCGTCGCCGTCGACGTCTGCGGCGGCCAGCCCCATGCCCGCCGCGGGCAGATCGAGGCCCAGCTGGGGGGCGAGGATAAAGGATCCAGGGCGGTTGAGCACCGCGAGCCCCGTCACGTACTGGGGATGATCGTTGGCCAGGACCAGATCGGGCAGCCCGTCTCCATCGAGATCGGTCAGGTTGGCGACGAAGGTGTAGGCGTCCTGGGCGGGCTGGGGGAGGCGCCAGGTGGCGTCGTCGAAGGTGCCGTCGCCCCGGTTGATCAGCAGCCGGGTTGGGTCTGCGGGCTCGCTGACCCCCACCCGCTCTCCGATGGGGGTGATCTGCCTGTGTCCGGCGATCACCAGATCGAGATCACCGTCACCGTCGAGATCGCCCCAGGCCGCCCCCTCGCCCTGGTGCGCGATCCCCACCACCGGCTCCCCGCTGTCGACGAACACCCCGGCTCCGTCGTTGAGCAGCAGCACGTCGGGGGGACCGAAGCGGGTGATCACCAGATCGAGATCACCGTCGCCGTCGGCGTCGGCCGCAGCCGCACCGGTGGCGTCGACCCCGGCACCCGCCGGCACGGCGCCGATCACCTCGACGTAGCGACCCGCCTCGAGGCGCCACAGCGTCAGGTCCCCGGGACCGGGCAGGATCAGCTCCAGGCCCGGCTCACCATCGAGATCGGCGGCGACGATGCCCGCACCGACGAAGCGGTGCTCGGCGGCGGGCTCACCGGGGAGCAGCTGCCGGTCGAGGGGTTGCTGCTCCCGCAGCTCAGGGGCTGCGCAGGGCACGATCTCTCCCAGGAGGTACGGCTTCGATCCTCCAACGTCGGCTGTGGAGGAGGGGATCACCTGAGGAGAGGGCCCATCACAGGCCATCAGGAGGAAGAACAACGGCGCTCCAGGATGTCGAGATCATTGTGCCCAGGCCCACGTGGGGTGTCATCC
>DRPG01000520.1 GCA_011376105.1 Deltaproteobacteria bacterium | reverse complement strand
TCGTTCCCCGCCAGAAGAAGTCGGAGCGGCTGACCGCGGACCAGGAAAAAGACATGGCGCGGCGGATCCACACCGCTGAAGGCCGCGCCCGGAAGGCGATCGACGGCCTCGACTGTGCCGACGAGATCCTGACCCGGAAGCCCAAGCGGGCCGAGCGAACGCGCGCGGGCATGGTCGATCGCCTCGAGGAGGCCGTCAACGAGGTCTGGCGTCGGTACCGCAACGATCCCGATCATAAGCTGTCGGCCCGCTCGGCCAAGCAGGCCTGGGCCGAGGCCGAGGCGATCCGCTGGGAGCTGGCGATGAGCGGTCGCCGGATCGCCCACGGTGAGGCCCGCAAGCTGGCGGGCCCGTTCATGGACGAGGCGGATCTGGTCCAGGAGGGGTACATCGGGCTGCTCCGGGCCGCCAAGCGCTTCGATCCAGATCGAGGGATCCGGTTCTCGACGTACGCGCGGTGGTGGGTCCGGGCCCAGATGACCCGCGCCATCGATCACACCGGCCGGCCCGTCCGGCTGCCCGGCTGCGCCGTCGAGCAGACGAGGAACCTCCGCAAGGCGATCAAGCGGTTCGAGGATCTCGGCGTCGACTACTCCGTCGCCGATCTGGCGCAGGAGGTCGGGATCGACAAGAAGCGCGCTGAGTTCCTGCTGTCCCAAGGTCAGACCGTCTCCCTCGATCAGCCGGTCGATGATGGGCCCCGGGCCCGCTCCCTAGAGCACTTCCTCGCCGACGAGACCGCCGCGGATCCCGACGACGAGGCGATCCACGCCCAGGAGATCCGCAGGATGCTCGAGGCGTTCCACAACGTCCTGTCCGAGCGCCACCGCTACGTGCTGTCCCGCCGCTATGGGCTCGAGGACAACCAGTTCCGCACCCTGTCACAGGTCGGCAAGGGGATGAACCTGTCCCGGGAGCGGGTCCGGCAGATCGAGCGCGAAGCCCTGATGCGGCTCCGGGAGCAGGCCAACATCCGGGATGCCCACCGCTGAGATCAAGGACGAGCGGCGACGAGCCTCCGAAGGACAGCCCCCCGGGGGGACGAGCCTCCGGGGGGACGAGCCTCCGAAGGACAGCCCCCCGGGGAGGAGCAGGATAGGCTCCTTCCTTGGAAGGCCCATGACCATGCATCGAGGAGGCCCCGTCCCGGAGGCGGCGGCAGAGACGCTGTTGGACCTGGCGGAGGAGGCCCTTGACCAGGGAGACAGCCAGCGTGCCCTCGCCCTGTGTGCGGAGGTGCTCCAGGGCATCCCCGAGCACGCAGGCGCGCTGTTCGTCACCGCAGACGCGTACCGAGAGCTCGGCGCCGTGGAGGAGGCTGAGCGCGCCTATCGGCGGGTCACCCAGGCCGTGCCCGAGCACGCACCGGGCTGGAGCGGCCTGGCCGCCTCGCTGTTCGATCAGCTCCGGTTCGAGGAGTCCCGGATCGCCGCGCTGCGTGCGATCCGGATCGATCCAACCAATGGAGAGGCTGCCTACGTCCGGGCCCTGCTCCGCGAGCGCCGCGGCGATCTGGAGGGCGCCGATCGAGACTTCCTCCGGGCCTGGCGCCTCGATCCCAGAGCCTGGCCCCGGCCCACGCCCCTCACCGACGCGATGATCGAGGCGGTGATCGAAGAGGTCACGCGCTCGCTCCACCCCGCGATCCGCTCCTACCTAAGCCAGGTCCCGTTCCTGATCGAGGAGGTCCCCGCAGAGGAGATCTGCCTCCAGTTCGAGCCCCCGGCACCGCCCAGCGAGATCCTGGGGGTGTTCACCGGCTCCACCCTCGCTGAGCGCTCGGTCGAGGATCCTTGGTCCCAGCTGCCGTCCACGATCGTCTTGTTCCGGCGGAACCTCCAGCGCCACGCCTTCGATCGGGATCACCTCCTCTCAGAGCTGCGGATCACGGTGTTCCACGAGGTCGGGCACTTCCTCGGCCTCGGCGAGGCCGATCTCGAGGCCCGTGGCCTCGGGTAGCTCAGCCCTGGGTTGGATCGATGGCGCCTCAGATCATGGCACCTGCTCCGGGAAGGGTTACAGGGACCGCGCAGGGGGGATTAGCTCAGTTGGGAGAGCGCAGCGTTCGCAATGCTGAGGTCAGGGGTTCGACTCCCCTATCCTCCACTTCCTAAAGCGACAGCACCTCGGCCCCCGAGGTGCTGTCTGCGTTCTGAGCCGAGCCGCAGACAACAACGAACCCTCGGCCCCTGGCAAAAGGTTACCTCAGATCCAGCTACCCCTACAGCAAAGGTCCTGGCGTGCTGGTCGATCCTCCTCCCCCACCCGTTCGCTCTGGCTTTGCCCAGGTCCGTGACGGGGCGCAGCTGTACTGGCGCACGATCGGAACCGGCGGCCCTGCCTTGGTGTGCTGCAACGGCGTCGGCGTGTCGACCTTCTTCTTCAAGTATGTGGTCGAGCACTTCCGCGATCGACACCAGGTGCTGGTGTGGGACTACCGAGGACATGGGCGCTCCTCGATGCCCCCCGGTGATCCCAGCAGCGCCGATCTCTCGATCGAGCGGAGCGCCGAAGATCTACACGTGGTGCTGTCCAGCGCCGGGATCACCGGTCCGCTGGTGCTGCTGGGGCACTCGATGGGGTGCCAGGTCTTGTTCGAGTACACCCACCGCTACCCCTCACAAGTCGTGGCCCTCGTCCCGCTGTTCGGCACCGCCGGTCGTCCCCTCGACACCTTCCTGGGGCTGCCCCACGCCCGCAAGGCGTTCGATGTGCTCCATCGGATCGCGGGCTGGGGGGGGCGCAACGGCGCCCGGGTGCTGCTGCCGCTATACGCCTCTCCGGTGGCCTTCGCGGTGGGATCGGCGATCGGGTTTGTCGATCGTCACTATGCCGAGCGCGCGGACATCGCCCGGTACCTAGAGCACCTGGGCCACATGGATCCACAGGTGTTCCTCCGCATGGTCTCGCTGATCGCGGATCACGACGCGACACCCTACCTCAGCACCCTCGAGCAGCCCGCCCTGGTCTTCGCCGGAGAGCGGGATCTGTTCACGCCGCTGCACCTGTCACAGGCGATCGCCCGCGAGCTGCCACAGGCTGAGCTGATGATCCTCGCCGACGCCACCCACGCAGCGATCGTCGAGTATCCCGACACGATCAACCTCCGGATCGAGCGCTTCCTCCGAGAGCACGGCCTCCACGACGGGTGAGCCCGGCCGCACCGTCCGCCCCCGGGGCAGCCACCCGGGGAGGCCTGCTCAGACCCCCAGAGATCGTGATCCCCAAGACCCCTGAGGCTGGGGGCAGCGCCCCAAAGAAGATCCCTTCGATCGACTCTGCGAGCT
>DRPG01000519.1 GCA_011376105.1 Deltaproteobacteria bacterium | reverse complement strand
CCCCGCCGCCACGCCCGCGGAACGCCCACTGCTTCGACAACAAGCAGCCCGAGTTCAGGGTGTCGGAGCTGTACCACACCCCCTTTCCCAGGACCTCGACCCCCACTGCTCCAGACTGGATCCGCTCGTCGAAGGCAGATCTCACCGCGGAGATCGCGTCGACTTTGTCGGAGGCGGGCAGCCCACCACACCCCGACAGGATCACGCTGATCAGCCCCATCATCCTTCCATCCATGGCGTCCCTCGCTGGGCAGGGTGCCACATTCGCGCCCCCGGAGCACCCCGGACGCCACAGATCCTGCCAGGGACACCCACCCGACAGACCCCAGCACAACGGACTATGGACCCCCCGGGAGGCCCACCGATGGATCCAGCCCTGGCGATCTTCGTGCTGCTGTTGCTGGCCACAGCCGTGATGCGCTCGATCGAGCTGGGGGTGTCGATCCGTAGGTTGAGCGCTCGCCGCGGGGCGCTGGTGCCCGAGCCCCGGCTGTTCCCGGCCATGGTGCTGCTCCACACCGGGCTGATCGTGCTGCCCCTGGCCGAGGTCTGGCTCGGGCACCGCCCCTTCATCGGGTGGATCGGCGGTCCAGCAGCTGCGATCCTCGTCGCGGCCACCGCGCTGCGGATCTGGACCCTGGCGACGATCGGCGAGGCCTGGAACGTCCGGGTGGTCCGTCCCACGGAGCAAACCGTGGTCACCACCGGACCCTACCGCTTCATCCGACACCCCAACTACCTCTGCGTGATCCTCGAGATCGCCGCGCTGCCCCTGCTGCACTCCGCATGGATCTCAGCGCTGCTGCTGTCGGCGCTCAACGCAGCGGTGCTCGCGGTGCGCATCCCCACCGAAGAGGCCACCCTCGCCCGGCTGCCCGCGTGGCGCGAGGCGATGTCAGGGCGAGCCCGGCTGATCCCCGGCCTGTTCTGAGGCAGGCCGCACGGGGGCCCCTGGATCGACTCGACAAGCAGGCGGTGAGCGATCTCGGGCCTCCACCCGCGGCCGGAGGCCGACACAGCAGCTCGAGGCAGCGGCAGCCCGAGCGCGAATCGGTGAGCTCCAGCGACGGCCCGAGGCCGTCCCGAGCAAGATCTGGACCCTCCAGATCCAACACGGAGGCCTGCACAGAGCCTTCCAGAGGCTCCACCGGAGCGTCACCAAGGCCGCAGAGGAGGAGACCAAGGCCGCAGAGGAGGAGACCAAGGCCGCAGAGGAGGAGACGCAGCAGATCACCTCCGGAAGAATCCTGCTCTCCGCAGGTGCGGCGTCCATGGCCCCACCCGACACACCCCGGCCCGTTGGCCTGGGTAGCCCCCGGAGGCTACCAGGTGTCCCGCGGGGGCTGCCCCAGGGTCCCGACGTCGTCCAACGTCGTCCAACGCCGTCCAACGCCGTCCAACGCCGTCCAACGCCGTCCAACGCCGTCCAACGCCGTCCAACGCCGTCCAACCCCCACCGTGAGCTCGAGCCTGACCTTCCTCCGCGAGTTCCTGCGAAACCCAACACAGCTTGGAGCGATCGCACCGTCCGGGGCCGAGCTAGCTCGGCTGATGATCACCAGCGCCCACCTCAAGCCCCGCGAGGTGGTGGTGGAGCTAGGCGCTGGGACCGGCTCGATGACCCGGGAGATCCTGCGCGTCAGGCCCCGGGGCCCGTTCGTGGCCCTCGAGCCCAACCCGGTCCTGGCGAAGACGCTCCGGGAGCGCTTCCCCGAGGCACCGATCGACGAGCGCCCGGCTCAGCAACTCAGGGCGATCCTGCAGGACATGCAGCTGGGCCAGGTCGACTGCGTGATCAGCAGCCTACCCTGGGCGGCCTGGCCCCAGTCGCTACAGGACGAGATCTTCGACGCGATCCTCGACGTGCTCTCCCCTCAGGGGCGACTGCTGACCTTTGGCTACGTCCACGCACAGCTCCTGCCGGCGGCCAAGCGGCTCCGGGCCAACCTCAACGAGCGGTTCATGCTCGTCCGAACTACCCGGATCGCGTGGTGGAACCTGCCCCCCGCGATCGTGTTCTGCTGTGGGCGGCCCCGGGAGCGGGCCCCGACGCAACCCGGGTCCCCCGGTGGCCTGCGATCGCCCTGAGGCCGATGGATCGCGGGGGCGCTCGTCCCCCCCCTGGAGCCCTACCGCTCCTCGATCAGCCCCCCCTCGGGCCCGGGCTGCTCCCCCCCGGGCCCGCTCCGGGGGGCTGGTGTGATCCGGGGCGTCGACGGACGCGGAGGCTCGACCTGGGGGGCCACCGCTGGAGCTGCGGGGGGGGACAGCACCGCCGGGGCAGGGGGCTCAGGGGCGGGCTCGGGCCCCGGCAGCGGCGCGGGGGCCTCCGTGGAGGCGGACTGCGCTCGCGGGATCGTCCGCTCGGAGAGCAGCACCGCGATGGCCCCACCCAGCAGGGCCGCACTGAGCAGGATCACGCCCCCGGGCACGGCCAGCACCACCCACCGCCAGCTGCCTGCGGCGCTCCGCGGGGGGACGAGCGCCGCCCCCCGATCCCTGGAGAACGTCACCTCCTGCTCAGCCTCTGCCTCGATCCGACTCAGGGCCACGAGCACCTGATCGGCGCTGTCGAATCGATCTGCTGGATCCTTGGCCATGAGGCGACGCACCAGCTGCTCGAGCCCCTTGGGGCAGTCGAGGCTCGGCGCGACCTCCGCGAAGGAGGGGACCTCTGCGTAGAGGTGCGCAGCGAGCATCTCCCGCTCTCCGCCCCAGAACGGGTACCGCCCGGTCAGGACCCGGAACAGGACCACCCCCAACGCGTACAGATCGGTCCGCTGATCGGTGACCCTGCCGTTGATCTGCTCAGGCGCCATGCAGTGGGCAGAGCCCAGGATCATGCCCTGCTTCGTTGGCCCCTCGTCCCCGGCCATCTTGACCAGCCCAAAGTCGACGAGCTTGGCCTCTTCTCCATCTCCCTGGGTCAGCAGGATGTTGGCCAGCTTCACGTCGCGGTGGATCAGCCCCCGCCGGTGGGCATACCGCAGGGCCCGGCACAGCTGGTTGGCCAGCCGCAGGGTGCGTGGAGCCGACAGGCGCTGCCCCGCCTTGAGGACCTCGGACAGGGTACCGCCCGGGACGTACTCCATCACCAGGTAGTTCCCGCCATCGGGCAGCTGTCCATGATCGAACAGGGTGACGATGTGGGCGTGGTTGAGCTGTGCCAACGCCTGCGCCTCGTGGCGGAACCGATCCGCCCGCTCGGCGTCGGCCATCCGCTGGCTCGGGGTCGTGGGGTGCAGGATCTTGACCGCGACGTAGCGCTCCAGCGACACATCGATCGCTCGGTGGACGGTGGCCATGCCCCCCTCCCCGAGGGGCTCCAGCAGGCGATAGCGCCCATCGAGGAGGACGCCCTCCTGATCGGTGTGCTGTGAGTTGCTTCGCTCCGCCTTGGTGTCGTCCCGCAACACAACCTCTGACAGGGTTCCGGAGCGCTGAGCGGACCCTGCTCCACAGGATCTGTATGGCGATCCTGGCCGATTACCAGTCCGTGGGGCTCAGCCGGCCCCGGCGCTCCACCGCCCCTGCTTGCCCCCCGGCCCACACCCCCAGGCCCAGGCGTCTGTGGTGTCGCTCCACCACAGACCTGGATCTCCCCACCAGGAGCGCGTCGGTGCGCTACTCCATGATCTCCTCGTAGGTCGAGCATGGCCCGGGCCCTGGATCCGGGAGCGGGGAGGGGGCTGGATGGGTCCACCCCAGCGCGCTCAGGCCCACCCTGGACCAGACGGTGGCCCCGGCGCCGGCGGTGATCAGGGCTTCGCCGTCCTCCGCGTGGCACAGGATCGAGCGGGTGGGTCCCTGCAGCGCGCCCACCAACTGCCCCCTGCCTGCGTCGACCACCTGGATCCCTGCCCCGTGGCCTGCGCTCAGCAGCAGGCGCCCCCCGTCGACAAACCCAGCCCAGCGACCGGAGTCATCAGACCACAGCAGCGCCCCCGAGGCCGCATACAGCCGGGTCCCTCCTGCGGTGACCACGAAGCGCTGGCCGTCGGGCGCCAGGCTGCACCGACCGTCGGTGGGATCCAGCGGCACGGCGCAGCGCTGCTGGCCGTCGGCCAGCGCAAACAGCACGGCCTGATCGCCGCTGTGGACGAGGGCGTGGTGACCGCCCGTGTCGACGGACAGCCCCCGCAGCGGCAGGGGCAGCTCCAGGTGGCGTAGCTGCGTGCCGCTCGCCACGTCCCACCAGCGCAGATCCCCTCTGCGCTGCCCCGCCACGATCTGCCCCCCGCCCACGTCCGCGATCGAGGCCAGCTCGCAGGGGGCGCTGTGGCGCCAGCCCCCGGTCCGCACGTCCAGCACCTGGATCGACGCCGCAGCGCACACGACCAGCTGATCCCCCACGAAGATCAGGCCCAGCTGCGCGCGCGCTCTCCAGCGGGGATCGGGCTCCAGCGGCCCCCGGAACAGCACGTCGCCGGTGGTCCAGCGGCGCACGATCAGCTCTCCGTCCCCCCAGGTGGCGAGCCCCTCGCCGGAGAGGGCGCAGGCCTCGATCAGGGTGTGATCCATCAGCGGAGCCCCGTCTGCGATCCGGAACCTCCGCGCCTCCTCCTGCCAGGTGGTGGCGTCGGCCGACAGCGCGCCTCCGTAGACCTCGAGGCCCGGACACCGCCGCTGGATCCCTCCGTCCCGCCCCAGCAGGGTGAGCCCCTGAGCGTCGAGGACCGCGAGCCCGTCTCCGGCGGGCACCAGGCCGTGCACGTCCCCCGGCCAGTCCTGGCTCGACCGCACCTCGCCGGTGTCGGACGACACCCAGATCAGCAGCCCCTGACGCGCGAGCACGATCCGTCCGTCCTCAAGGAAGGTCCAGGCGTTCGGCTTGTCGACGACCCACACCGGGGCGCCCCCGAGCGGATCCCAGATCTCCAGCCGATCCCCGTCCGCCCCCTGGGTCACGAAGGCGAGCAGGCGACCATCGGGGCTCCAGGTGAGGTCCTCGATCCGCTGGAGCCCCTCTCCAGGCTCCAGCTGAGCCAGCTCCCGGCCCCCGGCGTCGAGGATGAAGAGCCCGAGCGGATCGCCTCCTCCCCCCATCCGGATCATCGAGCGCTGTACCTCCTCGAGCCTCAGCACACACAGCTGCCCGTCCGGGCTCACACACAGCTCGGGCTCGAACGGCAGCAGCGTCGAGGACAGCACCGTGCTCGAGCGGACGTCCACCACCCGGATCCGCACCACCGGTCGGTGCTCGACGCGCTGATCTCCAGCCTCGGGGGCGTAGGGCTCGAGCAGCCACAGGGTGCGCTCGCCCCGATGCTGCACCGACGGATGCACGGTGCGCTGTGGGGGCTGGGATCCAAGGCACATCCACGCCCCGGGGGGCACCCCGATCTGGATCGAGGGGCGATCCTTACCAGGCTCGAACACCAACGTCCCGAAGCGATCGGGCAGCTCCAGGTGGATCGCTCCATCGATCGCCCGCCGGGCCAGCGCTCCAAGGGCCACGATCCATCGATCTGGCTCGACGCCAGAAGGCACGCCCTCGGGGCTCAAGGTGCCCCCCCGGCGCTGCAGCCCAGCCCCGCCGGTGAGCTCCGCATAGGCACGGGCCGCCTCGCTCAGGGGAGGCTCTCCCCAGAAGGACAGCGATCCACGCACCTCAGGGGCCCGCCCGGGATCCGGCATCCTCGAGCTGGGGGCGGTGATCGGGGGCAGGTCCGCGTGGCCGGTGCGGAGCCACGGTGGATCGGAGGCCACCCAGGGGGCTCCCTCAGCGGCCCTCGCCTCGTGCTCGACCTCGCGCAGCACCTCCGCCCCGTGGCCCAGGACACCCCGGAGCAGCGCGACGCTGTCGGGCAGCGGTGGGCGGCCCACCCCCCGGGCGGACCAGCAGAGCACGCTGCCCTCGTCTCCGATCGACACCAGGGCGCCGTCGTCACGGAAGGCCAGCCCCGCGATCCCATAGGGATGCCCCACCGCGCGGGCCAGCAGCGCCCCGTCGGCTGCATCCAGCCAGCTTAGGACGCCCCCCTGAGCCACCACCCCCTGCTCGCCGCCCGGCGCGATGACGGCGTGATCGATCCAGCTCGAGGGGATCGACCACCTGGGCTCGTCGGCGTCGGCGTCGTAGCGGGCGAGCCCCTCCCCCGCGGCGAGGATCCAGCTCCCGTCCTCGGCGATCGCCAGCGCATAGCCCTCCTCGAGCGCCCAGCTGCGCAGGATCGCTCCATCGCTCGGGCGGAACAGGGCGAGCCGGCCCTCGGCGATCACCGCCCCCGCGTCGGCCCTGACGGCGAAGAGACACACCAGCGGCTGCTCCACGACGGTGGCCACCGCAGCCCCCGTGCCCGCGTCGTACAGCGCCAGGCCGTCGTCGTATACCGCGAGGATCCGGGCGTCTGCGCTCATCTGTGTTCCGGAGCCCTCCTAGAGCTGGATCTTCCCCAAGGATGCCCCGCTACCCAGCTCCGTGTAGGAGACCCATCGCT
>DRPG01000518.1 GCA_011376105.1 Deltaproteobacteria bacterium | reverse complement strand
GCGCTGAGGCGGCCGCCGGGGGCGCTGAGGCGGCCGCCGGGGGCGCTGAGGCGGCCGCCGGGGCTCTAGCGGGCCCGATCACCCCAGCGACGGGGATCGGGTCGACGAACGGGGGCCGGCGATCAGGGGCCGAGGAAGACCCAGCCGAGCGTGTCATAGCCAGGACGGGCGAGCCCATCGAGGGCGGTGACGGCGACGAACACTCGATCGGCGTCGGCATGGATCGAGACCGAGCTGGGCTGTGCGTCGGGGAAGGTGGGGTGGGCAAACGGCAGCTGCAGGGGGTCGTCGAGGGCGGCGATGGTGCCGGATTGCAGCCACACCTCGGGCCCACCCGCGCCCTGCACGATCGCTGCGACATACACCGTACCCTGGTGCTCGGACACGTCGGCGTGGAGCAGCTGCTGTCCGGGCAGCAGCTCGACGTCTCCGCCGTTGACCGTGTCGGTGAGCCAGCCTGCGCCGGTCGCGTCGATCCGCAGGAGCCAGCCCATCTCGTAGTCGCCGAACACCCAGCTCTCGCCGTTGTCTGCCCCCTGAAGCAGGGCGGGGACGTCGGTCAGGATCCAGTCCTCGCAGATGCCGCCCTGGCAGCGATGGAACGGAGCCTCCCAGGAGGTCCCCGAGAGGATCGGGGCCTCGGTGAAGTAGCAGACGTCGCTGCCCGTCAGGCTGTTCGTGGTGTGGGCCGGGCTCTGATCGGTGTGGATCGCGTGCATCCGGGTGGGGGAGCAGGCCAGGGTGAACGGCTCCCCGTCGCCGTCGAACGCTAGATCCACGTCGGTGGCGGTGTAGGTCGGGGACAGGTTGTGGAAGGTCTGCGGGGGCGGGAGCAGGGCGCCGGTGGCCGACTGGTAGCGGATCCCCGAGAGGAACACCCAGGTCTGGAAGTCGTTGGCGTAGGTCGTGCCCACATACAGGGTTGGATCGGGGATCCCGTCGAGGTCGATGTCCTCGGGCTGAGGATCGGGGGCCGCGTCGATCAGGCCCTGGAGCAGGGTGGTGGGGTTGCCCTTCCAGGTGGGGAAGCTAGCGGCGGTGGGCTCGGAGCCGCCCCTCGCCTGATCGAGGGCGAAGGGAAGCCCGACGCCGGACTCGGTGTACACCACGCCGAGATCGGCGGACGAGGCCCCGATCAGCAGCAGGTACTGATCGTCGACCCTGCCCACCTCGGGGTTGGTGGGGGAGGTCCAGGTGAAGTCGGAGAAGCCAAAGGGCGCGGTGTCGCCATCTCCGCCGCAGTCCTGATCGACGCCGTCGCCCAGGCGCTCCAGGGCCCCGGGCCAGCGGTCGACGTCGTCGTCGTCGCAGTCTCCGGCGGCGGGCAGCAGCAGCCCGGACTCAGGGTTGATCGTCGCCCAGGCCTCAAGCTCGGCGGCGTCGAACGCCCAGGCGGTGAGGTAGGCCTGGTAGCCGGCGTCGTCGGTGGGCACCGGCATGAAGCCATCACCGTCGGCGTCGAAGTCGTTGCTGCGATCACAGTTGCTGTCGACCGCGTCGTAGGGGACCTCGGTGGCGGGGTAACCCGCGACGTCGGGGTGGACCTGGGTCGGATCGGCGGGGGTACCGGCGGGCAGTACCACGATCCCCGGGTCTGCGGCATCGAGGCAGTCCTCGAAGATCCGATCCGGCGGGACGGGGAACGGGGGAGGGCCGCCGTTGTAGTACCGATCGAGGTAGGCCTGGTAGTCGGCCTCGTGGCCAGGGGGCATGAAGCCGTCACCGTCGGCGTCGAAGTCGTTGCTGTCGTCGCAGTCGGCGTCGATCCCGTCGTAGGGAGGATCCAGCGCTCCGGAGCCGGGCTTGATCTCGGCTGAGTAGTCGTCGCAGTCCTGGAACACCAGGGGATCCGCAAGGGTTAGACCTGACGGGGCCACCCAGGCCTCGGCCTCAGCCTCGGGGATCCCCCACCGCTGCAGGTAGGCCGCGAACGCCTCGGTGACCTCGATCACCTCGCCATCGAGGGTGACGGTGGTGGGCATGAAGCCGTCGCCGTCGACGTCGAAGTCGTTGCTGCGATCGCAGTTGCTGTCGAGCCCGTCGTAGGGGATCTCGTTGGCGTTGTTGGGATCGGGGAAGATGTCGGCGGCCCGCGGGATGAGGGCCGGATCGTCGGCACAGTCCACCGGCAGGCCGATCATCTGCTCGGGATACTCCCCCTCGTAGGCCTCCTCGCTGATCCCGGGGAAGCCATCGCCGTCGATGTCGATCAGATCGCCGTCCCCCCCACAGTCGTTGTCGATCCCATCATAGGGGATCTCGTCGGTGCTGGGGGAGCGCCCTGGATCTTGATCGTCGCAGTCGGCGACCCATGGAGAGCCATCTCCGTCTTCGTCGAGCTCAGCACGCTTGGACTCGAAGATGCCCTGGGTCACGTAGGTACAGCCGCTCGCGGTGAGCAAGAGCGCCAACGGTAGCGCATGGGGTCGCATCCTGGTCCCTCCACTTCAGCGAGAGGTTATCAGGCGCCGAAGCTGGAGGTAGGTATGATCTGGTTGATCGCGACCCTTGGGTGTAGCGGTGGCGGTGGAAGCGAGCCCCAGCCTCCTCGTCCGGTGGTGGCCGGGGCCCCGGTGGTGGGGGCCGCCGAGGGGTACCTCGATCTGCCCGTGGGCACGCCGCTGGCTGGCTACTCGTCGCGGTGTCTCTGCCTGGGAGGGAGCCTGTTCCAGCCCGACGACCGCGACAGCGCCTACACCGAGTCGTTCATCGAGTCCACCGGAGTGCAGACCTGGCCCGGCCTGAAGGTGATCTGGATCGAGAACGGCGATGAGCACCTCGTGCTGGCCAAGGCCGACACCATCTACTCCGACGACGGCATCGTCGCGGCGCTGACCGAAGCGCTCGAGGCCGAGACCGGCCTCGAGCTGAAGGGCAAGGTGGTGCTGTCCACCAACCACAGCCACTCCTCCTTCGGCAGCTTCGCCCAGGGCTTGTCCTGGTACCTGGGCTCGGATCGCTTCAACCGCGAGATCTTTGAGCGCTTCGTCGAGTCCCTCGTCGACGTCGCGCTGGAGGCGTACGACTCAAGGGAGGCCGGCAAGATCGGCGTGGGCTGGGCCACCGACTGGGATCCGGGCGACGAGGTCTACCGGGATCGACGCAGCGAGAACGACGAGCTGAAGATCTGGGGCCCCGGGAGCCCGGCCCTCGGCAAGGATCCCCACCTGGGGATGATCCGCTTCGATCGCCTCGACGGGTCCCCGCTGGCCCTGATCATGAACTTCGGGATGCACGGGATCCTGGGGGACATCGACAACCCGATGGCGTCCGGAGACTCCGGCGGGCACCTCGAGGCGGTGGTGCAGGAGGCGTTCGACACGCCGGTGGTGGTGATGTTTACCCAGGGCTCCGGCGGCGACGCCAGCCCGGCGGGCACCCAGGACGGCTTCGCCAAGATGGAGAGCGTCGGGGTGGCGGCGGTCGACAAGGTGATGGCGCTCTACGACACGATCACCACCAGCGAGCAGCCCCTGGCGCTGCAGACCGCCAGTCGCCACATCTACAAACACCCCAGCATCATCGAGATCACCCGCGGCGGCACGGTCGACTGGCGCTATGCGCCCTACGAGCCCGGGCGGATCTCGGACGGGGAGGTCTACGACGCATCCGGTGCGCTGATCTCGCCGATCGACGAGTTCAACACGCCCAACGGCGGAGTGTTCTGTGGCACCGGAGATCTGTCGTTCCTCGGCACGGGCTTCGGCGCCACCGCGTTCCCCTACGATCAGTGTGTGGATGTCGGGGTGATGGCGGGGCTGCTGGACACGTTCTTCAACCTCGACGAGCCCTCGCCGGTGCCGCTGCCGGAGCTGCTCAAGGCCGGCACCACCGCGACCCGCCTGGGGCCGGTCCCGACCCTGCTGCCCGACGGCACCCGGGTCGAGCAGGATCTGCTGGTGGGCTTCTTCCCCGGGGAGCCCGTGTACAGCTTCGGCGAGCAGTGGCGGCGGCGGGTGGAGGCGGAGCTGGGCTACACCCAGCCGATGCTGTTCGGCTACAGCCAGGATCACGAAGGCTACATGCTGGTCCCCGAGGACTGGCTGATGGGTGGCTACGAGCCCGACATCACCTTCTGGGGTCCGCTGGAGGCGGAGTATGTGATGGAGCAGGTCATCGGCTATGCCGGTGAGCTGCTCTCGACGGACGTGCACGAGGATCCAGATCCTCTGGGCCACTACGCCCCGACCGAGTACCCCGAGACGCCGCTGCCCACGATCCAGCCCGACGCGACCCCCGACGCGGGGCAGCGGATCACCGACGAGCGCACCTACCTGTGGACCCCCTTCATCGCGGTCGGGGTCGACGGCCAACCCCAGGCCCCCACCGAGGCTGATCTGCTCGTCCCGGCTGCGGTGCCCCGGGTGCAGGGCATGGTGCAGATCGCCTGGGAGGGCGGCGATCCGATGGTCGACAGCCCGAAGGTGGTGCTGGAGCGGGAGCTCGAGGGGGCCTGGGTGCCGGTCCTCAGCCGCTCGGGTCGGGTGATCGACGAAGGACGCCACGACATCCTGCTGGCCCACACCCCCACCCCCCTGGCCCCGGTGGACGCGGTCCAGACCCACCAGTGGTGGGCGGCCTGGCAGGCGGTGGGCCACGTGCACCAGCGCACGTCCCTGCCCCTGGGGCGGTACCGGCTCCGGGTCACCGGGGAGCGCTACACCGGCGCGGCCTCGACCTGGCCCTGGGACACCGAGCCCTACGAGGTGATCTCTGAGCCCTTCGAGCTGGTGCCGGCCGCGATCACCATCGACGAGCAGGCGCATGGCCAGGGCACCCTGCGGCTGTCGCTGGACGCCGCCGTGGACGGGTTCCGCTTCGTGGCGATCGGAGGCAACGCGGGGGGGGCCAACCCGGTGGAGGGGCCGCTGCAGGTCATCGTCGAGGCACTCTCCGGTGATCAGGTGCTGCAGCTCGACCCCAGCGCTCTAGACGTCGGCGGCCTCGATGAGGCGACCCGCGACGCGCTGGGCGGCTCATCGGTGATCGACGTAGCGCTGCCCCCCGACGCCACCGCGGTGCAGGTCACCGATCCCCACGGCAACACCGGGCGCTACGAGCTCTGAGACGCCCTGGAGCGGGCTGTGCAGCGACGGTCTGGGCGGCCTCGATCGCAACACCTTCGCGCTGCGAGCTCTGAGGCGCCCCGGAGGCCGCGGGCTTGGGATCAGGCCCGCGGCCTGGGATCAGGCCCGCGGCCTGGGATCAGGCCCGCGGCCTGGGATCAGGCCCGCGGCCTGGGATCAGGCCCGGGCTGAGCCGATCGGAGTCGCTCTGAGCCCCGGGGTTGGATCAGGGGCTCCAGCCCCGATCGAGCTCGAAGCGACCCACCGGCGCCACCGGGCCCTCCAGTCGAACCCGCCAGTCCGATCGCACGGTGACCTGCAGGGTGCCTCCAGGCATCTGGACGGACAGCGGCACGTCGGCACGGGCGTGGCCCAGCCGCACCGCCACCGCCGCCACCGCACAGGCGCTGCTGCCCGAGGCCTGGGTCTCACCTGCGCCCCGCTCCCACACCCGGGCCTCGAGGTGATCTGGCTTGATCGCCCTGGCCAGCTGAACGTTGGTGCGATCCGGGAACCGGGGGTGGTGCTCGAGCTGGCGCCCCCAGCTGCGCCAGGGCAGCGCATCGAGCGCAGGTGCGTCGGTCCAGATCACCGCGTGGGGGTTGCCCACCCGCAGGGCGGTGATCTGAAGCGGCCCCTCTTCGAGCGCGATCGGATCCTGGGCCGGCTCGATCAGCTCGATCCGGCCCATCTCGAGATGGATCCGGGGGCCCTCGACCTCGCAGGAGACCACCTCGTGACCCGTGTCGATCGAGAACCGATCGCCTGCGCTCCGATCGCGGCAGAGCCAGAAGGCCAGGATCCGGAGCCCGTTGCCGGACTTCTCAGCGATGGAGCCATCGGGGTTCCAGATCCGGACGCCATGATCGGCCCGATCCGTCGGGGTGGGCTCGAGGATCCCGTCGGCGCCAGGGCCCCGGTGACGATCGCACAAGGCGATCACCGTGGGGACGTCCAGCGTGGGGCCCTGCTCGAGGATCAGGTAGTCGTTGCCTAGGCCGTGGGCCTTGAACAGCTGCATGGCTACCAGCGGAACCAGCCGCGCTTGCGCTTGTAGGGCGCGAGCATCTCCTGAGCCTCTTCGTGGGAGGGATCGAGCTGCAGCGTGATCTCAAGCCATTTGATCATGTAGTTGTTGTCTTGGTTGACCGCTGAGATCCGGGCACGAAGCCAGGCGAGCTCGGTGTACTGCTCCTGCCGGTGCTGGGCCAGGGAGCAGGCGCCGAGCGCCTCAGCATACTGAGCGCCGGCGTAGTAGCGCTCCCCCACCTCGGACAGCACCGCGACAGCGCGGCGCTCGGTCTGTGGATCCGCCAGCGCCTTGCCCGCGGCGCGGATGGCGTTGGGGCGCTCATCGAGGTGCATGTTGAGCTCGGCGTAGTCGATCCACCAGTCGCTGTTGTCGGGATCGGCGGCCAGGCCCCGCTCGAGCGCGCTCAGGGCCCCCCGAAGGTTGCCCACCCCTGCCTCGAGCTGAGCGATGACGCCGAACACCAGCGGCGGGCAGCCCTCGTTGTCGGCCCACTCGTAGGCCTCGTCGAGGGCCCGATCGAGCTCGTTCATCACCTCGAGCACGGCCAGGCGTTGGATCTCCCCCATCACGGGATCGTCTCCCCAGCGGGTCTGTGCAGTGGCGAGCTTCAGCGCCAGCACGTGGCGACCGCTGTCGGCGAGGGCCTGGGCGGCCAGCAGGTAGTCTCGGTTGGGGTGCAGGGCGGCGAGCTTGTCGTGTAGCTCTTTGTCCTCTGCGGCGGTCAGCCCACAGACCGTGCACTGGACGTGGCAGGGATCGGGGGGATCCTGCCCCCCCGCCGCCGGCGTCAGCCGGAGATCCCCGCCGCAGTTCACACACCGATCGTGGTAGGGGAAGCGGAGGTTTGCTGAATACTTCTCGGTTCGGTGCACATGGCCGCACGAGGCACAGAAGTAGACATCTGCGTACTGGTCATCGACCACGCGTGGGGTCCACTGCAGATCCATGACCGGGCAGCACTGAGTCTCTGCCATCGTCGTCCCTTGCTTGCGGGCATTGTACCCATGGCCCGTCCACGGTGCTCCCGCTCCCCCATGATCCGGCTCCGGTGTCGCTTGTCCGTGGGTGGGGATCAGGCCATGTCGGGGGCTCCGTCGGGCGGCTGGAGGTGCTCGGGGAGCAACAGCCGGATCGCGTGATGGACCTTCTGCAGCACCTCCTTCGAGGAGCCATCGGGGCCCACACGCAGTGGTGGTGCGAACCTCAAGGTGATCCCGCCGGGCCTGAGCCGGGTCGCTCCGATCGGCATGATCTCATCGGTCCCGGACAGGGCCAGGGGCACGACCCGCAGCTCCTCGACCCCCGACAGCCAGCGGTGGATCCCCCGGAGGAAGGGGCCGAGCTGGCCGCTGCGGGTGCGGGATCCCTCCGGGTAGACCAGCGGGACATAGCCCTCGATCATCGCCTGCCGTGCGGCCCTCACGCCCTGCAGCGCCCGGCGGGCCAGCTCTCTCCCCGGGAGCTTTGCGGTGTGGCCCAGGGTGGTCGACTGAGGCACGGGCAGGGTGTGGATACAGGCCGCCGCGACCAGCCGGAACAGATCCTCGTAGACCTTGGGGCCCGCAGCCGCGACCAGGCGATCCGCCAGGGACGCGTGGCCCAGCTGGACCAGGGCTGAGTCGGTGGCGTTGGCGTCGAAGTAGGACAAGTGGTTGCCCAGGATCATCGCCGGGCCGGCCTCGGTCGCCTCCGCTAGGTGCTCGATCCCCTCGATCTTCGGCTCTAAGACGACGTCCTCACACCAGATCCGCGTCAGCTGACGGCCGGCGGGGTGGGCAGGATAGACCTCGTGTCGGCTGCCGATCTCCGCTAGGTGCGCGAGGATGGAGCGGCAGGTCTCGTCGGACCAGGACGACACGAGCTGCCCGACGCTGGCCCGGTTGCGCTCCGAGCGCTCGGGCTCGTCGACGAAGGCCGAGAGCCACCCGGGGAGGACAGCGCGCAGCGAGTTGGGATCGAGCTGCTCTAGCGCGTTCAGCTCCACCAGCGGCCACCGAGTCGCTGGGAGCCGGGGAGCTGAGCGTGCCGAGCCGAGCCTGTGCCGCCGTGGGGGGACGCACCTGTGGGTGGGGATGTGTCGGTGCGTGGCAAGGCAGCCCTCCTGGGCCGGCGTTGTATCGTGTGTCCAGGTGCGACGCGAGGGGGCCTGCGTTAGGACTCGCGGCCCCACAGCCAGGTGAGTTCCGATGGGAGCTGCACGACCCCTCCGGGTGGTGAGCGCCGAGATCCAGCGCGACGGACGCTACCTGTTGACCCAGCGCAGCGCACACGCGGTGCTGCCGCTGCTGTGGGAGTTCCCGGGTGGGCGGGTGCGCGGGGGGGAGGAGGATCTCGAGGCCCTGGCCCGTGCCGTGGAGCATCGGATCGGGGTCCGGATCGACGGGGGAGAGCGCGTGCTGGAGGTCCGCCACGACTATCCAGACTACAGCCTGATCCTCGTGGTGTACCGGGTGGAGATCTCCGGTGAGCCCGCCGCTCGTGCGGTCGAGGCCCTGGCCTGGGTCGAGCCCGAGCGGTTTGGAGACTACACCTTCCCCGGCGCCGATCAGAAGACGGTGGATCTGCTGCTGACCGACATCGACTAGGGGCCCGACCATGGGCCGGGGCCTGAGCGGGCGCGGTCTGCTGGCTTCGTGGGGCTGGAGGTCGAGGTCAAAAGGACCGACGCGCTCGAGGGAGCGCGCCCGGGCATTCGGTTGTGGATCTACGAACAACCTCGAAAAGTTGTAGCCCATCCCGCGACGGAAGCGAGCCGGGTCGGCCTCCAGGAGCCCCCGGGCCTCCCACAGCGACGATCTCGCTCGGGGAGGGCTCGCCTATTGAGGTCCTGTGGACGGGCCCGCTCGAGGGGGCCGGCGGCGTCACAGGCTCACCTCTGGGGATCCCAAGGCGGGATTCGCGGGGGAGGGACCGGCGTCCATCAGCCTGCCCGCCACCCCCCCAGGGGACAGCTCGGGCCACTCCTGCCACTGGGGGAGCGGCTGGGGGTGGGTCGGGGTGAGGCGGACCCGCCCGCGGTGGAAGTCGTAGTCCTGGTGGAAGCGGGCGAGCAGATCGAGGCCGAGGAGCCCGGGCTGCCACCAGCGGCGATCGCGATCCATCAGGGTGATCGGGGCGGTCCGGAGCCCCCCCACGGTGACGTTCTCGATCTCGAAGTAGCTCACGGAGCGGATCGTGGAGCCGTTGTTGCCGGTGCCCCGCAGGGTGACCCCGTCGAGCTTGTAGCTGGGCTCCAGCCCGATCCGGGCCCCGTCGATGTAGGTGTTGGTGGCGCCGGTGTCGAGGATCGGCCACAGCCGCTGCCCGTCGATCTCCAGCGCCATCCGGACGCGCCTACCGACCAGCGGAGAGCGCAGGGGGGCCACCCCCAGATCTCCGCGGGCCAGGCGGGGGACCGTGGCTGGATCCTGCAGGGTCAGGATCCCCGCCCTGGGATCGAACGCAGCGCGGAACTGGCTCAACACGTCCATCCCGATCACCCCGGCGATGGGGACCTCGTCGGGATCTCCGATGGAGCTGGTGGAGTTCAGATCACGCACGTGGCACACGATCTCGCCGATCCGGTGGCCTCCGAGCTCCAGGGGGGGCAGCCGGGCCTTGGTGGCCCTGACCTTGCCCAGCTCACCGCGGATGTGGACCCGGCCCCGGGTCTCCAGCCCCAGGCCCGCGATCAGATCGTCGTCGCAGGTGGTGTAGTCGTAGCCGGTGTCGACGAAGAACAGGTGGGGGCCGAGGGTGTCGCTGTAGACCGGGACGTACCAGCGCCGGGTGTCGGTGCTGGGCTGGACCAGCGCCAGGGGGGTGGCGTCTCCATAGGAGACCTCGATCCGGCCCAGGCGGTAGCCGCAGCCCTGCAGCGCTCCGCCCAGCAGCGCTCCGCCCAGCAGCGCTCCGCCCAGCAGCGCGACCCGGATCAGCGCGCCGAACAACCCGCCCCCGGCAGGGCCTCCGGCACGCCCTGATCCTCCCACAGCGAGGTCTCCTGGGAGAAGGGGCCCGCGTAGGGATCGAGGGTCCAGCCCTCGTTGGTCTCGACCCCGAAGTGCAGGTGGGGCATCGACGAGTTCCCGGAGCTGCCGATCCGGGCGATCGGCTGACCGCAGGAGACCTCCTCACCGGGCTCCACCAGCAGCGATCCCTCCATCAGGTGCCAGTACTTGCTGACGACACCGCTGTAGTGCTCGATCTTGATGAAGTTGGCGATCAGCGGACCCCCAGCGCAGTCGACCTTGGTGCCCGACAGCCGACAGCGATCATAGTGGCCGTCCTGCGTCTCCACCACGATCCCGTCGGCGGCGGCCAGCACCGTGGCCGAGCCCTCGTCCATCGTGTCGAAGCCTCCCCGGAGGAGGTAGTCGTGGCCGCTGTGCTGATCGTAGCAGAAGGGAAAGCTACGCCCTGCATAGTCGGTGCAGATCGCGTCGCCCCCCAGCGAGCCCTGCTGGTCCTCCTGATCGTGATCGATGCCGATGGACAGCGTGGAGATCAGCCCCCGCTCGAGGATGGGGAAGGCAAAGGTCAGGGGAGGCCCTGCGTCCGACAGGCTGTCCCAGCGTTCCTCGAGCGCGCACCCGGAGGCTCCGAGGAGACACGCAGACCAGAGGATGGACGTTCTCGACATCAGCACACCTCCTCGCGGCATCAGGGCATCGTGGATTTGTCAAACGATACCCCCAACGCGGTCGCGTGTCGCCGGAGCGCTCGCTGCAGCGCATCGCGATCGAGTCGTGTTCCCTGTTCGGGCCACAGCCGCAGGATCTGTAGGGTCGGCCCGGTGGGGCTGTCGGCGACCCGGCCCTCGAGCCGCCCCACCAGGTGCCCCCGGTGCAGCAGGGGGACCACGTAGTAGCCCCAGCGGCGCTGGCTCGCGGGCTTGTACACCTCCCAGACGTAGCAAAAGCCGAACGCCTGCTCGACGAGCCTCCGATCCCACAGCAGGGGATCGAGGGGCCCAAGGATCCGCATCCGCTGATCAAGCTCGGGCTGGGGGCGCTGGCGGAAGCCCGCCGGGGCGAGGTAGGCGCGGCGCGAGCCCTCAACCTGGACCTCCTCGATCAGCCCCTCCTCGATCAGCTGATCGGGCAGGGTGGTGCGGAGGTCGCGGAGCTGGCCCCACTGGGGGCCGCCCGCCCGCGACAGCAGGCCCGCCGCCTCGATCCGATCCAGCAGGGCCCAGCGCCCGAAGTCTCCGACGGCGGGTGCGTCGTGGTGGTCCGGGAGCGCCCGGGAGGGCACGTCGTAGCGCTTGCCCCGCCTCGTGCGACCACACACGACGATCGCACAGCGGACCCACAGGACCTGCAGCGCCAGGGTCGAGGCCCTGGGGGTCCCCTTCCAGCCCGACCAGTCCAGGGGATCGATCCGACCCCGATCCGTCAGCTCGTCCGCCGTCAGCGGGCCCCGGGCCTCGATCTCGTCGAGCACGTCCCGGACCAGGGTCTCGTCGATCCGCTTCATCCGCTCGGTGCTGCGCCACCACGGCGTATGCCGTGCCTGATCCCGGTAGGCGGGGAAGGCGTCGGCGGGAAGTAGACAGCGCTCCTTGGCGAAGTGCTCGAATGCATGCCCCGGCAGCAGCGCGTCGTACACCCCCCCGCGGCGGAGCTGATCGATCCGTGCCAGCGCGACTAGATCTGCGTTGGTCCCGATGGGATCGAGGGGATCGAGCTGGATGCAGCGGCGGTGACGCAGCAGGGCCCGCACCCCCGCGTGCCCCCGGCCCAGGGGACGATCGAGGGCGTGGGCCGCCAACAGCCAGCGACGGGCCTCGGCGGCGGAGAGCTGGATCATGCCATGCTCCAGCCGGTCAGCGGCTCCCTGGCTGCCTCGGGCCCGCTCGGGGCCTCCGCCGGGTCCAGGCGAAGCCCGCCGGGGGGTGCCGGCAGCGCGACCGCCCCGGCGCCTGATCGCTCCATCCCGGACAGGGCGGTGTCCTCGTAGGACGAGGCCCGGCCACCGGAGCCCTCCGGCACGTCGGCGGTCCGGCGGCGCCTGGTGTCGAACGGAGCGGAGTCCACGAGCCCTCCCGGGACGGACGTATCCGCCCCGGGGCCCCGGTACCCGGCCCCGTCACGTCACAGCCGGGACAGCCGTCCTCCCGGGGCGGTGGAGGCGGAGGGGGGCGGGGGCGGTGGAGGCGGGGGCGGGGGCGGTGACCGCTACCTGCGGCTGCTGGCCCAGCTCATGACGCGGGGCGGGGCCACCCGTGACGAGGCGTGCTCCCCAGGCCCTCCGGACGCCCCGGCTCCCCCACGGGGATCGATCACCGCCCGGAGGCTGAGGCCACCCGAGAGCTGTCGGGTGGCCTCGGCCGAGGCCCACAGCGGCAGCCTCAGCTGCACGGTGGCCGACCAGCGCTCAGACAGGTTCGCCACCCCCCCCGCGGTGGCCGCCAGCTCGGAGAAGTCCGGGACGGATCCAACCGGATCGCTGGGGGCCTGGCGCACGGCGGAGAGCCCCAGGAAGGCCACCCCGAACCCCAGCCTGCGGGCACCACGCAGATCGCCGCGCAGGAACGGGCCCTGCCGCCTCCGATCCCAACCATCGTACAGCGGGATCCTGCCGATCAGCGAGGCGCTCGCCAGCCAGGCCTCCCCATAGACTCCATCGGCCGACAGCCAGGGATCGACGCTGGCGGTGGACAGCGGGGTGAAGTACAGCCCGCTGCCGATCCCGCCGGTGGGGATCGACAGCCCGGGCCGCAGCCGGACCGTCAGCCGGGGGCTGCTGACCGGCAGCCACAGGGCCGCCAGCGTGGCGTCGCGGGGATCGAGGGAGCCATCGGTGTGGCGCTGGAGCCCCCCCCACGCCACCGCTGAGAGCCTGGGCCACAGGGGGACCTCGATCCCCGCGATCCCCTGGATCTCGAGGCCGCCGGGGAGGGTGCCGGCCCACAGGCCAGACTGCACCGCGACGGAGCCCGGCCTCATCGGTGCGTCGAACTCAGACCTCCCGACCGGGAGGCTGCTGTCTGCTCAAGAGGTTCACTGAGCGTGGGCAGGGGCCGCCGCAAAGAGGAACAGCAGGGTGGCGACGCTGCAGAACAGGGAGGGCAGGGACACGGCGACCTCACGGGCGGGGCGCGGACAGCCTGTAGATAGCTCGTGGGCTGCTCGTGGACCAGGCCCGGACAGCTCACGGGCAGGACGCGGACAGCGCACGGACCGGGGTCGCGCCGCTGGTGGCGTGGCCCTGGAGGAACAGACCCCCGGTCGCATCCTCGGTGATGAGTACATGGAAGTAGTCTCCGGGATCGCGCTCAAAGCTGGCGAAGGCCTCTCCCGGAGCGCAGATCCCGTCGCCGTCTAGATCCAGCCACAGGGCGATGGGCCCCAGGGGCTCATCGGCCTCGACGGAGGAGCCATAGGCCAGGGGGACGCCGCCTCCGTAGGTGTTGGCGTTGGCCGCGTCGCGCAGCACCAGCTCGCTGCCCGCCAGGCTCGGGGCGGCGTGGGTCCACCGCAGGCGGACCACGGTGTCGGGCACCCCCGCCCCTGCGTCGCTTAGGGCCAGCACGTCACGGGCCGTGTCGGTGCCGTACACCACCAGGCTGTAGGACGCACCCAGCTCCATCCCGAGGGGGAACGAGATCCAGGGATCGGCGAGCCCATGATCGAACAGCTCGAAGGTGTAGGTGTTGGGCGGGCGGGTGGCCCAGCCCGAGGCCGGCCAGCCCTGACCAAACCGCACGTCCACCAGCGCGGGCTGGCCCGGGTTGCCGTTGCCCAGCAGATCCTGCCCCGGCAGCTCCGCCGCGACATGGATCATCCGGAGGCGAGGCTCCCCAGGCGGATCCGCGTCTGCGTCGCTGTCTGCGTCTGCGTCGCTGTCTGCGTCCGCGTCCGCGTCCGCGTCTGCGTCCGCGCCCGCGTCCGCGCCGCTGTCGGCTGTGGGGTCCGTCAGGGCTGGCTTGTCACCGCCACAGGCCAGCAGCAAAGAGAGGGCACAGGCTCGCATGAGGTCTCTGAGTGTGGGGTCCGTCGGTAGCGTATCTGTCCGTTGCGGGTCCCGGCAGCCCGGCGTACTTAGACAGCTAGGCTCCCGGAGAACTCGATGTCCCTCGTGCTGATCTTGGTGGCGTGTCAGGGCCCCGCGGCGATCTCTGGTCCGGGCGTGGTGCTGCACGAGGGCGGCGTGGTCGTGTGTGACGATCCAAGCCCACGAGATGGAGCCCCCTTCGATCATGGCTCGTCCACCTCTGCGGGGCTGCAGTGGGCCGAGCTCCATGGCGGCGGCCTGCTGGTCGAGGATCTCGACGGCGATGGCTGGCTGGATCTGCTCCTGCCCAGCGAGCGCCGCGCCCGGCTGTACTGGGGCCCCGAGGGCAGCTTCGAGATCGTCGATCTCGACGATCTCGATCTCGACTACGCGGTGGGGGTCACCGCGGTGGACTACGACGGCGATGGTGATCTCGACGTGTTCATCACCCGCTGGGGTGGCGCCGACGTCATCTACTCCAGCAACCAGCCGATCGATGTGCTGAAGCCCAACGTCCTGCTGCGCAACGACGGCAACCGGCGCTTCACCGACGTGTCGCTCGAGGCCTTCGGGCCCAGCGCTCCGTTCCTCAAGAGCCAGAGCGCGTCGTGGGGCGACATCGACGGTGACGGAGACCTCGATCTGTTCGTGGGCTCCTACGGTGATCGGGCGACCCTCGACGTCAACGATCCTCAGGCCGACTGCTCCGATCACCGCGCCGATCCGGCGGAGCTGTGGCGCAACGAGGGCGACGGCACCTTCACCGACATCAGCGCCCAGCTCCCCCAGGAAGCCCACGACGGCTACACCTTCACCAGCGCCCTGTACGACATCGACGGCGACAGTCTCCCCGAGCTGTTCATCGCCAACGACGATGGGCTGTGCGCTCCGAGCCTGATGCTGGACAACGTCGACGGCACCTTTGTGCCCCACCCCGGGGTGGGCTTCCACCCCGACGCCCACGACATGGGCATGGGGGTCGCCGATCTCAACGGCGACGAGCTGCCGGACTTTCTGATGACCTCGTGGAAGACCGCTTCCTACCTGCAGAGTAGTCGATCCGACGACGGGCGGATCACCTGGTTTGACTTCACCAACGATCGCGGGCTCGGCGTGGACGCACCCGGGGACGTTGGCTCCCCCGGCCAGGTCTATGGCTGGGGCGCCGAGTTCGGTGACATCGACAACGACGCCGATCTCGACGCGATCATGGTGTTTGGCTACTGGGACTACTACACCGGGCCCCAGGATCCCAAGAGCCAGCCCGACGGGCTGTGGCTCCAGGACGAGGACGGTCGGTTCAGCGACCAGGGAGAGGCCTGGGGGCTGGCCCACCCCGGTCAGTCCCGCGGGGTGGTGCTCTCCGATCTCGACAACGACGGCTACCTCGACATCCTCAAGCGCCGCCTCGACGGCGACAGCCCGCTTAGCGTCTCCCGCTGCGGCGATCAGGCCTGGGCCCGGATCCGGCTGCGGCAGCCGGGCCCCAACACCCACGCGGTGGGGGCAAAGATCCGGGTCTTCGCCGGCGAGGGCAAGCAGGTCCGCTGGATCCACTCGGGCAGCTCCGGCATGTACAGCGGAGCCCCGCTGGAAGCCCACTTCGGCCTGGGCAACGCCGAGCGGATCACCCGGATCGAGGTGGTGTGGCCCGACGGTGCGATCTCGGCGAT
>DRPG01000517.1 GCA_011376105.1 Deltaproteobacteria bacterium | reverse complement strand
TCCACCAGCAGCACCGAGGGATCGAAGAAGCTCAGGGTCATTCCCCAGCCCGGCACCGACAGCAGGGCCGCGGCCCCCGAGAGCCACAGGCCGCTGCGCCATCCCCGACGCACCGCCTCGAGGTGTGTGAGGGCACAGATCACGACCCCCAGGGTGATCCCAGCGGTGAGCAGGACATAGATCCCAGAGAGCACGATCGGGAGCGACATGTAGACACCCTATCTGCACCAGACCCTCAACACGCCCACAGACCAGCCGATGGGTCTCCGGGGAGGCGAAATGGAGGCGCTCGCACCATCGGCTCAGTCCCTCGTCCGGGCGGATCTGTCGGGCCAGGACCTGACCGGCGCCGATCTCCGTGGGAGGGATCTGTCCGGCGCAGATCTGTCGGACGCGACCCTCGTCGGTGCGGATCTGTCGGGGGCCATCCTCTACCAGGCCCGCCTTAGCGGCGCTGAGCTCGTCGGAGCCAACCTGACCGGCGCAAACCTGGTGGAGGTCCACGCCCAGCGTGCGGGCCTGGGGCGCGCGACCCTGACGGGGGCCAACCTCACCAGTGCCCTGTTGCAGGGCGCCACCCTGTCCGGAGCAGATCTCTCTGGCTCGGATCTCCGGGCGGCTCAGCTCGACGGGGCCCGGCTGCTGCGGGTCGATCTCCGGGAGGCGGATCTGGGACGGGCCAGCCTCCAGGGGGTGGAGTTCTCTGACTGCAACGTCTCCGGAGCCTCGTTCCGCCACACCGATCTCCGGGACGCACGGATCCGCAGCCCCATCGGCTACGACACCGCCGACTGGGTGGGCGCAGACTTCCGCAACGCGGACCTCTGTGGTGCCTACCTGATGCGACGCTTCGCCCACGATCAGAACTTCCTGGAGGAGTTCCGCAGCCAGTCGCCGGCCCACGCCCTGGCCTACCTCGTGTGGAAGGCCACCAGCGACTGTGGGCGCTCGACCACCCGCTGGACCCTGTGGACCCTCGCCATCGCGAGCATCTTCGGGGCGCTGTACACCGCCCTGCCGATCGACTATGGCGCAAACGAGACCGCGCTGTCTCCGCTGTACTTCTCGGTGGTCACCTTCACCACCCTAGGGTTCGGGGACGTGCTGCCGACGAGCCCGGTCTCCCAGCTCACCGTGATGATCGAGGTCTTCCTCGGCTACTTCATGTTGGGGGGGTTGCTGACCCTCCTGTCGAACAAGATGGGTCGGCGCGCTGGCTAGCGCCCGGACCCCCACCCTCCACCTGCGGTCCAGGTCCCATCCATGGCCCGCGGACACGCTCATCGGGCCGTGACCCCACCCCACCCGCTGCGCGATCCCGACCCAGGAGATGCGATGTTGACCAAGGTCCGCCGATGGTTCTCTGCCGATCCCCGAGAGGAGCTGAAGCTCGCCCTCGGCGACACCCCGATCCCGGCGTTCCGGGGCGTGGTGATGGAGATCCTCAAGCTGCTGCGGGATCCGGTAGCGGATCACCGAAAGATCGGAAACGCCGTGGCGCAGGATCCCGGGCTCTCGATCCGGGTGCTCAAGCTGGTCAACAGCCCCGCCTATGGCCTGAAGCGGAAGGTCGACAACGTGCCCCACGCAGCGGCCCTGCTGGGACGGAACGATCTCGAGGAGATCGTGTTGGCCCTGGCGGTCCGAGAGGCCCTGCCCCAGCACGCCATCGCCGACTCGAGCTTCTGGCGGATCGCAGCCCGCCGGGCCGCCACCGCCCGGGCCATCGCCCAGCGGATCGATCCCAGCCAGGCCTCCCTGTCGTTCTCGGGGGGGTTGCTCCAGGATCTGGCGGTCCCGATGCTGGCCTCCGCAAAGCCGGACTACCTGGAGATCTGGCAGGAGGCTCCGGGCACCCGCCAGCTGCCCGAGCTGGAGCGACAGCGCTATGGCTGGACCCACGCCGACGTGGCGAGCTGGATGTGCGAGGCCTGGTCGTTCCCCAAGCCCCTCCGGGACGCGATCGAGGGCCACCACACCACCGCGGACACCGCCCAGATCCCCGTGGCGGTCCAGGTGGCGGCCCTGCTAGAGCACCACGAGGACGATCCAGAGGCGCTCATCGAGGAGGGACGCGATCGCTTCAACCTAGACCCGGATCTGCTGGAGCTCGCGCTCCATGAGGGCAAGGAGGGCGGGGATCGGCTCGCGATCGCGATGGCACGCTAAGACCCACCCCTCCTGAGACCAGCAGCCCTCCAGAGCGGAGCTCCCACCCTCTGGGACCCCGCGCCGGGACCCCGCGCCGGGACCCCGCGCCGGGACCCCGCGCCGGCGGGCTCATGGATCGGAGCAGAAGCTCTCGGTGCCCGCCGCCATCTCGCACAGGCGCATGGCCTCGGAGGGATCCCGACCTGCGCTCCGGGCGTAGCTGAGCCACTCCTTGGCGAAGGTCTTCAGCTCGTTGCGGGCCTCCTCCACGATCCGGAGCTTGTCCAGGCCCGAGACCTCGGCATATCGGGCCTCGAGGTACTCCCAGTGACGAAACGCCGCGGTGGCTCTGAACTTGTGCAGCCCGTAGACCCGCTCTACGTGCTGGTCCCCCTCCCAGGCGGACTTGTTCTCCAGCGCGACCTCGGCCCAGTACACCGCCTCCTCCATCCGCTCAGGGTTCCCGAGCTTGACGATGTACCAGCAGTACTGCCACACCAGATCGGGATCGGATCGGTCGACCTCCGCGAGGTGGCGCTCGGCCACCGCTGCCCAACGGTGGGTGTCGCCCTTGACCCAGGCGTCGTGCAGCAACAGCCGGTTGATCCGGTCCTTCACCGTCTGACGCTGTGCAACCTCCAGCGCGGACAGCAGGCAGGAGATCTGGTGATCCGGGAGCTTGCCCGCCACCGCCGCGGGCTCCATCGACTCGAGATCGCTGCAGTCGCCGGCGACCTCGGCCAGCTCCGCCCGATCGAGCTCGTCGAGGGCCTCGAGCTCGCTCTCGTAGTCGATCTCGATCGTGACGAAGCCTCCAAAGCCCTGGCTGTCCGAGGCCTCTGGGCTGGGGCTAGGCTTCACCCTGGCCCCCCCACAGGCAGCGAGGAGCGTCACGATCGACACGGCGGGGCCAGGACGCACGAGGAACCTCACAGCAACCAGGGACCGAACTGTTCGAG
>DRPG01000516.1 GCA_011376105.1 Deltaproteobacteria bacterium | reverse complement strand
TGATCCCCAGCAGGGCCAGGGCCAGGGCCAGGTGGGCGAAGCTGGCGAACAGCACCACCCCAAAGATCCGGGTGAGGACGAGCTCAAACAGGACGAGCCCGAACGAGATCAGGAACATGGCTGCAGCGGTGGCGTGCTTGGGGGTCAGTTGCATGGGGTGCACGCCTAACTCGGGTGCGTCCCCGGGGCCGTGCGGCGGGCCCCGGGCCCTGCGCCCGGGCCCCCGGGGCGTCTTCGGGGCTGCTTAGGGAGGAGCCACGGTGGTCAGCGCGCGCTTGGCGCCCTCGACGGTGAACGCGACCGCGTACACCTCCTGGCCATCGATCACCGTCGTGGCGGCGTACAGCGGCAGGAGTCCTCCGTCGAGTTGTAGGACTACGCCGTTGGCGAGCCCCTCGATCGGCTGGGGGTTGGGGGTGTACAGCAGCCCCAGCGGGGGTGGCAGCACCCCCGCGACGGCCCCGACCCACAGGATCGCACAGGCCGCGTCTCGATCCGAGTAGGCGATCACCCCCGGGTGGCTCGACAGCACCGGGTTGAGCACCCAGCCCCTGGGTCTCTCGGCCCGGGGCGCGGGGACCTGCCCGGGCCAGCCCTCCAGCTCAGCCGCCGTCGCCACTGGATCGCGGACCAGCTCCAGCAGGATCTGGGCCCGGGGGGAGTCGAGGCCGCGGGCGTCCACCAGGGGGTTGCCCCTCGACGTGATCAGCCGGTACTCCATCCGGGTCATCCGGGCGTCGGGCTCGTTCCAGGCGTCATCCAGCGCCAGGATCAGCGGGATGGAGTACTGACGCCCCGCGTTGGCCGCAAACGCCAGCGCCCAGCCCGACGCCCTCCCGTGCTGGGTCGCCAGCACCAGCCCGTCGCGGGCGGCGTCGTCGAGCAGGCCTGCGTGGACGCGCATCTGGGCTCGGAGCTCCAGCTGGGCTGGATCGGCGCTGACCTCGGCGTCGGCGGCCTGGAGCAGGGCGAGGGGGGCCTCGGGCAGCAGGGCCATGCGTGCGTCGATCGAGCCGGGCAGCTCGATGCGCTCACCGGCTCGGTCGTTGGCACGCTGCAGCGCCTCAGTGTCCCCCGCCGCCGCCGCCAGCAGGGCCCACCGCTTCGCCCGGACCCGATCGTCGGGATCGAGATCGCTGGCACGCGCCGCAGCGGCCAGGGCCTGGGGCAGATCCCCCGCCGCCAGGGCGTGGTCGGACGCGCTGGACCACAGGACAGGATCCCGGGGCCGCAGGCGGGCCGCGTCCAGGGCCAGGGCCAGGGCCCCCGGGAGGTCCCGCGCCACCGCGAGGGTGTCGGCGGAGACCGACGCGATGACGGGATCGTCTGGGGTGGCGGCCAGGACCTCGGCGACGCGGCGCCTCACTTCATCCACCGCCAGCCCCTCAGTGGCCTCGGCCAGGATCCGCAGGGCCTCGATCAGGGGTGTGTCAGCGCCGTGCTGCAGCAGCTCCCGGGCCGTCGCCGGATCGTCGTGGCGGAGGTAGGAGCGGGCCAGGGGGGCGATCCATCGGGGGCTCGGGGTGTCCCCCAGCTGTGCAGCGGCCTCGGCTATGGCCTCGAGCTTCACCTCCGGCCCACCCTCGGGATCGTGCGCCTGGAGCTCCTCGATCAGCAGCAGGGCCAGCAGGCGGGTCTCGGGATCGGGGACCTGGGTCAGGGGGGTGGCGAGCTGGAGCGCCCGGCTCGGGTTGCCGGCCGTCGCCAGGGCGAGGGCCAGCTCGAGCTGGCGCGTTGGATCGTCGCCTGAGAGCTCGGCGAGGGCGTCGAAGGGGCGCACATCCTCTGGATCCGACCACCGGACGAGGCCAGCGACGACGCTGGCGTGATCGGTCCCGGTGGGGAAGCCCCGGGGGCGCAGGGGCAGCAGCTCAGCCACCGGGCCCTGCGCGTCGGTGGCCAGGGCCAGGGTGCGCCGACCTCTGCGGGGGTTATCTACGGAGAACCAAAGCAATGCCTCCAGCGTGGCCTGGTCCGGGGCGGACAGCCCCTCCAGGGTGCGCAGCGCGCCGGCGGTGGCGCTGTTGACGCCCTCAAACAGCAGCACCTCGGCCCCATTGCGGGCCTCAGCCTCGAGGAACTGGGCCGCCTCGGCGGTGGACACTGGGGTGGTCCTGCGGTTGGGGCGGCTGGCGTGGGTGTGCAGCGTCGCTGAGGCCCCCCGGCCCTCCAGCGAGCGCGCCACGGTGGCCTCGGCGCTCGAGGCCGACGCCGACGGGACCCGGCCCAGGATCCGGCCCCTGTGGGGGGGGGAGAGGACCAGCGTCTCGTCGATGGAGAGGCGGGGGGGGAGCCACCCCGCCAGGGCCGGCGCCAGCAGCGGCACCACCTCGCCCCGTGCCCCCGATGGGGTGGGCTCCAGCTCATCGGTGGCGCTGCCCGAGAGGCTGATCTTCAGCTCGTTGCGGGCGCCGAGCAGGCCTGAGGCCTCGACCGACAGCGCGCTGAGCCCGGGCCGCCCCTGGCGCACCAGCCGAGCGAACAGCTCCTCCAGAGCCGGAGGTTGCAGGGGAGCGAGCAGGTTGCGGAGGGACTCCAGCGCGGCCCCGTGGGCGGTCAGGGCCGCCTGGAAGGTCGAGCCGCCGTCGAGATCTCCGTCCCAGGTGGCCTCGACGTGCACCCCTCCGTCGTGGACGCCGGTGTTCGCCAGGATCCTGGGGATCTCTCCGGGCACCCAGACCATCGCCCCCAGCATGCTGGCGGGCCGCTGGGGCGGGACGACGTGCACCGCCGCTGGATCGATGTAGATCGCCTCGCCCTCGTGGTAGGCGACGATCGCGGGGTGGCGCAGCGCGCCGGGGACGGGCACGGTGACGGGGAAGGTGCCGGGGGTGGAGACCGGGCGGAACAGCGCGGGGTGGGCCTCGAACCCCGCTCCCCGGAGCAGGGACAGCATCAGCACGGCCCGATCGGCCGCGGATCCAGCGCCTGCGCTCGCCACCTCGGCGGCCGGCCGGACCTCGCTCCAGCCCGGAGGCCCCCCCAGCTCCAGCTCGATCGCCGAGACCACGCGCTCGACGATGCCCGCGATCCCGATCCCCTCGACGCCCGCCCCCAGCTCCTCGCCGAGGGCCCTCGGCGGGGCGATGGCGGCCTCGATCGAGCGCTGCAGCTGCCGACCTGCCTCGTCCCAGCCGAGGTGGGTGCTCCAGGCCGCCTGGGCCAGCGCGCCGCTGTCGGTTGGATCCCAGCGCACCGAGATCGTGCGGGAGCCCGCGCGGCGGGTGTAGTCGGGGATCCCGTGGGGATCGGCCCACACGGTGAGCACCAGGTGCTCGGGAGCCACCACCGTGAGCCGGGTGTCCAGGGTGGGGAGATCCGGGGCCCCCACCAGCAGGCCTGCGTGGAGCCCGCCCCAGGCCTGGCGCCGCGCGGTCAGGGTGAAGGTGGCGCCGGGGGCGGTCTCGGGCGGGATCACCAGCAGATCCTCGAGGACCATCGCCCCACCGTCCCGGGCCCCGTCGAGGCCCGTGGGGGTGAGCAGGCCCGCCTCGCACGCTGCTGGATCGTCGATCCGGACGGTCCAGGTGATCTGCTCGGTGAGGCGCCTGGACTCGAGGGCGATCGAGACCTCGTGGGACAGCACCGTCGCGGGGGCGCCTGTGGTAGATGCGAGCGGAGCTGTGTCGGCTGCAGCGGGCTCCGACTCGAGCAGGAGCAGGGTGACCAGGGCGGACATGGGCGCCACAGTAACAGCTGTCCGGACGGACCTGGGCTCGCTCTCCGTCGGAGCGCACCGCTACGATAAGAGCAGCCCGCCGGGCGACGTTGTGGGAGGAATGAATGGGTGTGCTCTCGCTCACATGGCTCTCGATCGCGACAGCTGCGGTGCCGTGGCCTGCGGAGGGCGACTGGGAGCCCCTGGCCCTCGGTGGCACAGCGATCGATGATCCAGCTGCGGATCACGAGGGCTTCGCCGATCCTGCTGCGGATCTGGTCGGCACCGTCGCCGATCCCGTGATCCTGTGGGACGCGACCCTCGACACCCTGTTCCTGCGGATCCAGGTGGGGAGCTCCGCGGAGCTCGTCGCCCAGGACTGGGGCTGGTTGCTGGACACCGACGGCGTCGACGCCGACTTCGAGGTCGGGCTCCTGGTCCAGGGGAGCACCCACACCCTGATCGCCTGGGAGAACGGCGCAGGCACTGACGGTGCCTGGGTCGCTGGCCTGCAGGTCGTCGATCCCGCGGGGTATGGCCAGGCCTCCACCGGGCAGACCCGGACAATATCTGTAAATGGCAGGTTTTACGTAGATGTTCAGCTGTCTAGAGCCGTCGCCTCGGGCGATCTGGGGATCGGCGCCGACACCTCGATCCGGATCGCCGGGGTGAGCGCGGTGCTGTGGACGCTGGGCTGGGAGGACGTCGCGGGCTGTGACGGGCTGATCTCCGACTGCGCCGATCTGGCGACGGTGCTGTCCGATCCGGTGGTCCTCGACAGCGACGCCGACGGCCTGACGGATCCCGAAGAGCGCAGGCTGGGCACCGATCCCCTCGATCGAGACAGCGACGACGACGGCCTGATCGACGTCCTCGAGGCGCTCGACACCGACGGGGGCGGCACCGTCGACGCGCTGGAGTGCGATCGGGACGGCGACGGCCTGCCCGACGGGTTGGAGGTGGGGATCGAGGTGGCGGACGTCGACACGGACCTGACCGTAGGCTGTTTTGTGGCCGACACCGATCCGCTCACCACCACCGATCCGGCCCTGGCCGACACCGACGGCGGGGGCCTGCCGGATGGGCTGGAGGACGTCGACGGTGACGGCGCCCTCGACGCGCTGGAGGCCGATCCAGACGATCCGGCGGACGATGTTGACACCGACGGTGACGGGATCCCCGATCTGATCGACGATCTGTGGGGCCCGGGGATCGACGTCGACAGTGACGGTGACGGGCTACTCGACGTCGAGGAGGGGGCGGACGACACGGACGGCGACGGGGTCCCGGACTTTGGCGATCTCGACAGCGACGACGACGGCCTGCCCGACGGCCCCGGCGGGCCCGACGGCCTCGGCGGCCTCGACGGCCTCGACGACACGGACGGCGACGGAGCCCCGGACTTCCAGGACCCCGACAGCGACGGCGACGGCCTGCCCGACGGGATCGAGGGGGTGGACGACACGGACGGCGACGGAGCCCCGGACTTCCAGGACCTCGACAGCGACGGCGACGGGATCGACGACGCGGTGGAGGGGGTGGACGACACGGACGGCGACGGAGCCCCGGACCTCCAGGACCTCGACAGCGACGGCGACGGGATCGACGACGCGGTGGAGGGGGCGGACGACACGGACGGCGACGGAGCCCCGGACTTCCAGGACCCCGACAGCGACGGCGACGGGATCGACGACGCGGTGGAGGGGGCGGACGACACGGACGGCGACGGAGCCCCGGACTTCCAGGACCCC
>DRPG01000515.1 GCA_011376105.1 Deltaproteobacteria bacterium | reverse complement strand
GGCGCTCCTGACGGCGCTCCTGACGGCGCTCCTGACGGCGCCGACGGCGCTCCCGACGAGGGTGTCGGTGAGGGCGGAGCCGGTGATGGGGGGGCGGAGGTCGAGGGGGCCAGCGCTCGGGGGATCTCCCTTGAGGGGGCTGCGGTCGGGCGCCCTCCAGGAGGAGCGACAGGTGCCTCCAGCGCGGAGGGGTCCGGGCCCGCCGGGCTCGCCCGGGGCGCTGTGGTGCACGGGGGGCCCGGCTCTGACGGCTCCGCCGGGGCCACTGAGGATCCTGGGGTCGCCGGAGCCATCGAGGATCCTGGGGCCGCCGGGGCCGCCGGGTCGATCGAGCAGGCGCCTGGCTCCAACTCGCGCCCGGCCCCGCCGATGCCGGCCCCTGCGGTCCTGGCCCGGGTGGACATCGAGGGGGATCTCGACGGGGTCTGGCTCTTGGATCCGGCGGGTGGGGAGCGCTATGAGCCGGGACGTCCGATCCAGCCTGGGCTGTACCAGATCCTGGCGCACCTCAGCGGAGGGGAGCCGATCGATGTCGGCAGCGTGGAGGTCGTCTCCGGGGAGCGGGTGATCCTGCAGTGCTCGAGCGCCTCGATGCGGTGCACGCACCGGGAGCCATAGCCTCACACGTCGGCGTACATCTCTTCGATCTCGTGGTTGAAGTGTTCGTAGATCACCCTCCGCTTGATCTTCAGGGTTGGGGTCAGCTCGCCGGCCTCGATCGAGAAGTCACGGGGCAGGATCGTCCAGCGACAGATGTGCTCGACGCGGGCAAACAAGGGGTTGACCTCCTCGTCCACCCCCCGCTCGATCGCCTGCTGGATCACCAGGGCGTCGTGCAGGTTGTTGCCGGAGCGGCCCCGCTCGGCGGCGAACGCTCGGGCTGCCTCGGGATCGAGCGTCAGCAGGGCAGAGAGGAACCGCCGTCGATCTCCGATCACCACCGCCTGGGAGATCAGGGGTAGGTTGCGCAGGGCCGCCTCGATGTGCTTCGGGGCGATGTTCTTACCCCCGGCGGTGACGATGATCTCCTTCCTTCGGCCGGTGACCGACAGGAAGCCTGCACGATCGAACGCGCCGAGATCTCCGGTGTGTAGCCAGCCATCGACCAGCGTCCTGGACGTGGCTGTCTCATCGTGGAGGTAGCCCCGGAATACATGGGGGCCCCGCACCAGGATCTCTCCATCGTCTGCGAGCCTCACCTCGGTGCCGGGCAGGGGACGCCCCACCGTCCCCGGTCGGGTCGCTCCGGGGAGGTTGGAGGCGGTGGCGCCGCAGTCCTCGGACTGGCCATAGACCTCGTGGATCGTCAGATCGAGTCCAGCGAAGAACTCGAGGATCTCGCGTGCGATCGGGGCGGCCCCCGTCACACAGATCCGGACGCGGGACAGCCCCAGCTGAGCCCGGATCCTGGAGGACAGCAGCTGGGCGAGCTGGTGGCGCAGCCACAGGGACGCGGTGGGGCGCTTGCCCTGGCTGTGTAGATCGGTCACCGCGCGGCTCACCCCCATCGCCCAGGCCACCAGCGCCGCACGCACCCCCGTCGCCTCGTCGAGCTGGGTGGACACCCTCGCGTGCAGCTTCTCCCAGATCCGGGGGACGGCGAAGAACAGGGTAGGCTGGACCTGCCGCAGGGTCTCGGGCAGGGGGGTGGCGGGGGCTGCATAGAAGATCTGGGCGCCCACCGTGGCGGGCACGTGCACAGTGAACATCTGCTCGGCGATGTTGGGCAGGGGCAGGAAGCTCACCGAGCGATCCCCGGGCCCGGTGTCGAGCTGAGCGGCGGCGGTGGTGGCGGTCCAGGCTAGGTTGTGGTGGGTGAGCATCACCGCCTTTGGATCCCCGGTGGTGCCGGAGGTGTAGATCAGCGTCGCGACGTCGTCGCTCTGGAGGGCCTCCATCCGGGCGTCGATGGCGGAGCGGGGGGTCTGCTCCGCCAGGGCCAGGAAGCGCTCCCAGGACGAGATGAGGGGATCATCGATGGTGTCGGCGCCCTCCAGCAGCACCACACGATCGAGGCGCAGCGCGGGCCCGCGTCGGGGCCGGAGATCCTCGAGGCGGCGAGGATCCTCCAGCAGCAGGAGCCGGGCCCCCGCGTGATCGATGATGTACTGCACCTCATGGGGGGAGCTGGTGGTGTAGATACCGGCGGGGGTCCCCCCGGCCATCATCGTGGCGTGGGCGAAGATCACCCACTCAGGGCGGTTAGAGCAGAGCAGGCAGGTCGCCTGGCCCGGAGCGAGCCCGAGGTGCACCAGGGACCGGGCCGCGGTGTGGACCTCCGAGGCGAACCGGGCCCAGGTCACCGTGTGCCACACCTCGTCGCGTCTGTGGTGGTAGGCAGGCAGCGCGCCGTGCTGCACCTGGCGTTCGAGCAGACGCGCCGGGATGGAGTCGATCGGCATCGGGTGTCCCCCGGGCGGATTTTGCGAGCTGGGATCACGGAGGTCAAACACACCAGGTTATGTGAGGTGTCATGGTGATCCTACTCTCACTGGTGGCGACGCTCTCTGTCCTGGCTGAGGCCTCCGAGCCACAGACCCCGGTGATCGCACCGATCTCGGGCGTCGACAAGGATCCAAGGCCCCTGGCGATCCCCATGGGTCCGAGCCCTGCCCCGCCCCGTGCCGTCACGATCACCGCGCCTCCAGAGACCGGGTCCAAGACCCGGGCGATGCGGGAGTACCGCAACCAGCACCTCTCGGTGCAGCGCCTCTCGGAGATCGTGACCACCACCAGCTGGTCGTACCACTACCGGTACCGCCCCTACCGCGGGGGCGGGGGCTGGGTGGCCTGGCCCCACCCCTGGAGCTACAACGTCGACACGATCGCGGTGTTCAAGGGCGAGCAGCGCCTCGACGTCCCCTCCACCCTCGGCGAGCTGGGGGACGTGGCCGCCCGCCTGGATCTCGAGCGGCGGATCGGCAGCCAGCGCTCAGCGGCGTCTGCGCTGCAGGCGATCGGGGTCGTGGGGGTCGGCGCGGCGGTGGTCGGGCTGATCGGGCGGGATCAGGCGAGCACCTTCACCGAGCTCCGGGACTGGAGCCGGGTGACCGAGGTGGGGATCGGGATGACCTTCGGCGGCCTGATGTTGAGCGCGTTCCCCTCTTCCCGGGCTCGAAAGCTCCAGTACACCCACGAGCTGACCCTGAGCCTCGACGACCTCCAGCGCCGGGTGGCCGATCACAATGAGGCGCTGGCCGCCGAGCTGGGGCTCGATCCCGAGGTGGCTCTACAGCTCGAGGGCTCCTGATCGGAGTGGAGGCTCCGGATCGGAGCTGGGGCTCGCCCGATCGTCGGTCGCTCGATCGTCGGTCGCTCGATCGTCGGTCGCTCGATCGTCGGTGGGGGGCACCCGGCCCAGCGAGAGCACCAGCCCCACACAGGCGAGGCTCCCGAGCCCCAGCCCGAGCCAGGGGGACCACCCCAGGCCAGCGGGGATCGTGCCCATCAGGAGGGCGACGAGGCCCACGACCAACACATAGGGCAGCTGGGTGCGCACATGGGTGACCACGTCGCATCGAGACCCCAGGGACGACAAGATCGTGGTGTCCGAGATCGGGGACGCATGGTCCCCGAGGACCGCTCCGTCGAGGACCGCCGCCGCGCTGGCCAGCAGGATCGGGCTCGTGGAGCCCTGGCCCAACTCCACCGCCAGCGGGATCACCAGCGGGATCAGCGCGCCCATGGTGAAGAACGAGCTGCCGGTGGAGAACGAGGTGACCACCGCCAGCAGGAACACCAGCGCCGGCAGCAGCGCCGGCGGCAGCCAGCCCTGCAGCCCCGACGCGATGAAGCCCGCGGCCTCAGTGTCCTTGATGATCCCCCCCAGGGTCCAGGCGAGGTAGAGCACCACCAGCGCCGCAGCCACGGTGCGGATCGAGGACCACGCCGCCCGGGGCACCTCGCCCACCCTCAGGCTCCCCGACGCCACCGCGAGCACCCCCGCCACGATCAGGGCCGCGAGGCTGCCGTCGAGCATGCTCTGGAACGCATCTGCGGCGCCGAGCACCTCGAACAGCCTGGGATCGACGGCGTCCGGCCCTAGGGCGCGCCACCCGCTGCGCCACAGCCCCCCGAAGGTGATCCCCACCAGCGCCAGGATCGGCACCACCGCGAGCCAGGCGCTGGTGGGGGCGATCGACGCCTGCGTGCCGGACACGTCGGAGGTGGACACGCCGGAGGTGGACGCCCGCTGCCGGGCCTCCGCGGCGTACATCGGTCCGAAGTCCCGCCCCGACAGCGCGATCGCCCCTACGAAGGCCAGGGTCAGCACACAGTAGAAGCGATAGGGCAGGGCGGTGAGGAACACTGAGAACCCTGCGGCCGACGAGCCGGTACCTGCCAGCGCCTCGCCCAACAGGCTGACCTCGTACCCCACCCAGGTCGACAGGATCGCCAGGGACGCGATCGGTGCGGCGGTGGCGTCGACGATGTAGGCCAGCTTGGCGCGGCTCACCCGGTTGCGATCGCACAGCGGTCCCATCGCGCCGCCGACCACCAGGCAGTTGGCGTAGTCGTCGAAGAACACCACGCCCCCCGCCAGCCAGCTGGCCGCCATCGCCCCCCGTCGCCCCCGGGCGAGGCCCTCGACGCGGGCCACCATCGCGGCGGTGCCCCCCGAGGCCCCCATCACCCCCACGGTCGCGGCCACCAGCACCGAGAACGCAGAGACCTTGAGGTTGTCGGTGCTGGTCGTGACCTCGAAGATCACCTCTGCGATGTGGGCCAGCGCGGTCGGTATCGAGCCCCGGGCGGCGACCACCGCCCCCACGACGATCGCCGCCCCCAGCGACGGGACCACCCGGCGGGTGAGCAGGGCCAGGCCGACGGCGACGAGGGGAGCGAGCAGGGTCAGCCCGCCGTCCCAGGAGAGGATCGTGGTCAAGGTAGCTCCAGGGAGGGGGGAGGATAGTGCAGACGGATCGGATACGATACCGGAGCAGGGAGAACGGATGCTCTTGGAATCTTTGCTGGTGATCAGCGGGCTCGTCGTGACGGTCACGCTGGGGGCCCCCCTGGCTGCTTCGCTGGCCCGAGTCCACGAGTTCCGCAGGACGGTGAACCCCAACCTCGACTCTGAGCGGGAGCGGCCTGTCCACAACGCGGCCTTCGTCCCCCTCGATCTAGGCCCCGATCTCGTCCCCTGGCCCTCGCAGCGTCCCTCCAGCGAGCGGACCTTCCGCTCACAGGACTGGCCCAGCCAGGCGTGGGATGACACGCACTTCGGCAGCCACTGGCGCGACGGGCGGGTGATCGAGGTCGACGATCTCGGCTTCCACGCGATGTCCGGGCGCCGCTACGACGACTCGATCGACGAGAGCGAGGCGGTCCAGCACAACGAGGTGGTCTCCCGGCGGCGCAGGGAGCAGGCCATCGAGCGCCACACCCAGCAGCAGCGATCCCGTCCAGGGGCCCAGCCCAAGCAGGCGGACAAGCCCCGCCGGGCGCCCCCCAGGGCGGCCGCCCGGCGCAACGATCCTCCCGAGAGGCAGGTCGAGCGCGTGGAGCAGCCCCGGGCTGCCCTGGCCCGCCAGCCCCCCTCGCGCGCTGAGATCGAGGCGATGATCGTCGATGTGGGGCTCGCTGGCACGGTCCAGGCGATCATGGAGCGCACGGGCTGGGACTTTCGCAAGGCGGCCCACTACCTGGCCCAGATCCGACAGGGCACGTAGCCCGCGGGCGGGTCAGCCCGTCCAGTCCGCCCAGCTGCTGGCCGTCGCCTCTGCCGGGGCCGCCGTCGCCGGAGTCGCGGGGGCCGCCGTCGCCGGAGTCGCGGGGGTCTGGTCTGTCTCTGGGGTCGGGGTCTCAGGGGTTTGTGCTGTGGGGATCAGCGCCTGGGCAAACCCGATCGGATCTGCTGGAGAGAGCAGCAGCGGACGGCGCCCCGCGAGGGAGACCACCACCAGGTCTGAGCGCCGGGAGAGGTAGACCTCACGGGCGCTCGCCCTCCCCCACAGCCAGTCGAAGCCGCCCCACAGGCTGCTCACCCCCAGCCGGAGCGCGGTGCTGTGCTCCTGGAGGAACCGGGTCCCCTCGAACACCTCCACTCCGGTGATGCAGGCGCGGTCCAGCTCGAGGAGCCGCATCGGGAAGTGGATGATCAGCCCCTGGGGGGTGATCTCCAGCTGGCTCGGCCGGCCGAACAGCCAGATCCCGGCGTAGACCACGACCAACACCGAGCCGATGGCCCCGAACAGATCGGTGCGGTGGGGGATCCATGCGGCGAGGATGAACGCGGCCACCGGCAGGGTCACCAGGATCAAGGTGCTGCCCAGGAGCAGGCCGTCCATCGCTGCGGTGGGGAAGCGCACGGGGGATCCTCCTGGCTTGACTACGGCCCACCGGGGCGCAGATTCCAGGGGAGAGTGGCCCCGGGATCAGCCCGCCGGGGCCACGGGGGCGAATGGATCTCGTCCGTCATGGAGCAGGGGTCGGGCTGCTGAGTCGGGCTCGAAGTCCCCGAGCTGCGCGACCAGCTCCGACAGCTGTCTCAGGAGGGACTCGGTGACGGGGATCCCCCCCTGTCCGGCGTTGACCTTCGGGGGCAGCTCGATCGCGCCGGGGGGGGCGCCCAGGGCCGAGAGCAGCTCGCGCGCTCCGGATCGGGTGGTGACCTGCTCCAGCCAGGTCTGGTGGACGGTGATCGGGGCGCTGGGGGGCCGGGACCTGAGGCGGTACCAGGCTGATCGTACCTCGATCTCCAGCAGGTACCACAGCCGGAGCCCGTGGAGGCCCAGCTCGAGGAAGGGCTCGGGATCCACCAGCCTGCGCTGGTAGCCTGGAT
Source organism: Deltaproteobacteria bacterium (assembly GCA_011376105.1). Lineage (GTDB taxonomy): Bacteria > Myxococcota_A > UBA796 > UBA796 > DRPG01. Next base: position 31,340 of record DRPG01000515.1, on the reverse strand, counting down.
CGAGGTACCAGAGGTATCGGTTGCCGAGGTTGACCAGATCGAACCGGCGGTGGTAGCTCGCGAGGGTCTGGATCCAGTCCCGGCGCTGGGCGATCAGGTGGACCTCGTGTCCAGCGGGGAGCATCGACAGGGCCTCGACCAGGCCCGCCTTCATCAGGATGTGGGAGGTCTCGGCGTAGCAGGGCACGTCGAGCTCTAGGATCCGGGACAGCTTGCGCTGCCAGAAGGCCCGGACGGGCTCGGTGAAGCCCTCGTTGTTGAAGCGCAGCAGGTGGGACAGATCGGGCGTGTCCAGGCCAAAGGCTCGCCAGCCCAGGTGCTCGTGGTGCACCACGGCGTCGGGGAGGTTCGCCTGGAGCAGCTGAGCGAGGAAGCCCGTCCCCGTGCGGCCGGCGGTCAGGGTGAAGATCAGCTTCAAGGGGCCACCTCCTGCGCCTGCAGGTGACGCTGGATCTCTGCGATCAGCGTGGCACCGCGTCGCTGTCGGTGGGTCTCGAGGGGGGGGCCGAGCTGGCGTGCGTGCTTCAGGAAGTGGATCGCGTCCTGGACTAGCCCCAGGCGCCACACGATCTCCGCCCCGAGCCACCAGGGATCGGAGCTGTCCGTCCCCAGGGTGGGCTCCAGGAGCTGGAGCGCCTCGTCGTGTCGCTGAGCGTCGGTCAGGGCCTCGGCGAGGGCGAGCTGCAGCGGGATCGTGTCGGGCACCGTGGGCCGGACGCTCGCGAGGGACTCGAGGGCGGCCTCGTGATCTCCGAGCTTGCACTGGGCGAGCCCCATCCGCAGCGGCAGGGTCGACGCCCGCAGGCCCCGGGTGACAGGCAGCGTCCCGGGCTCGTCCGAGGCCAGGGCCCGGCGGTAGCACCCGAGGGCTTCCCTTAGGTGGTGGCTCCGATCCTCGACCTCGGCCGCGCGCTCGAGGGTGATCCCGCAGAAGAACAGCGCGTCGGGGTGGGTGTGGCCCCAGGTCAGGGCTTCTGAGGCGTAGGGCAGGGCGGTGAGGGGATCTGTGTGCCGGGAGAGCAGCTCGAGGGTGGTGCTGACGAGGGAGGCTCCGATCGGTCGGAGGCGATCGGGGGCTGGCAGCCTTCGGAGCAGCTCCCAGGCCTCCAGCGCCAGCTCCAGGGCCGCCTCTGGATCTCCACGGGCCACGAGATCCCGCGCCAGATAGGCCCGGGGATCGGGGTTGTTGGGCTCGTCACGGCAGCGCTGTTCCAGCATGCGCTGGTTGCGGGTGCCCTTGTCCCGACGCCTCCAGATCTCGGGTACGTAGCCATAGTGGATGATCGCTACACCGGGCAGCAGGCGCGAGGCCTGGTGGCGCTGCAGCCAGCTCCGGATGTGTTCGTGGATCGTCCCCTCCCAGCGTAGATCCGGGGTGAGACGGAGCAGCCTCGGCAGGTAGGCGATCCCGCCCTCCCGCCGGGAGCCGGCGAGCACCTCGGCCGGGGCCGCGTCCAGCGCGTCGGCGTTGTGCAGCGGGAGCAGGTAGCAGTCCGCCGGGGCCTCGAGCAGCGCGCTGCGGAGCGCCTTGGCTGCGCCGGGCGCCAGCTGCTCGTCCGCGTCGAGGATCAGCACATAGTCGCCCAGCGCAAAGGACAGCGCAGCGTTGCGTGCGTCCGCGAAGTCGTCCCGCCAGGGGTGCTGGACGACGTGGGCCGCGGCGAGACGGGCGATCTCGACGGTCTCGTCGACGCTCCCGGTGTCGACCACGACGATCTGATCCACCGCGCCGGCCACCGAGGCGAGGCACGCGGGCAGCATCTCGGCCTCATCGCGCACGATCATGCAGAGGGTGATCCTGGGGATGCGGGCCTCCTCGGGGCACCGATCGGCACGGGCCGCCGTCTCTTGAGCAGATCCTGGGTCGGGTGGAGCAGAGCGACAGCCGCGTCGTGGTGGTGGGGAGCTCCCCTGGTGAGCTCCCCCGACCACCACCAGGCTCACTGCAGCAGCTGTGCGGCCTGGGAGTTGATGCTCTTGGCCTGGGCGAGGGCCGCCACTCCGGCCTGCTGCATGATCTGAAGCTTGGCCATCTCCGCGGACTCCACCGCGAAGTCCGTGTCTCGGATCTGTGACTCGGCGGAGGCGAGGTTCTGGGTGTAGTTGTCCAGGGCACGGTAGGCGCTCTCGAGCCGGTTCTGGGTCGCCCCGTAGGTGGAGCGGTTCTGGTTGACGGCGTCGAGCGCGGCGTCGAGCCCCGCCAGGGCGCCCTGAGCGCCGGCCGCGGTGGACAGATCGATGCTGCCGGTGTCCACGCCCAGCGTCACCGAGGTCAGATCCCCCAGGGTGATGGCGATCCGATCGATGGCCGCGACGTTGTTGATGCCGACCTGGACGTTGATGGTGGCGTTGGTGCCGTCGGCGAGCGCCAGCCCGTTGAACTCGGTGACGGTCGCGATCCGATCCACCTCGGTGGACAGGGCGGTGAACTCGTCGTTGATGTAGGTACGTTCGGTGTTCTCCATCGTCTCCGACGCGGACTGGATCGCCAGCTCCCGCATCCGCTTGATGATGTTCGCCACCTCGTTGGCTGCGCCCTCCGCCGTCTGCACCACCGCGATCCCGTCGTTGGTGTTGCGCATCGCCATCCGCAGGCTGCGGCCTGCTGCGTCGAGGCTCTCGGCCACACCGAGGCCCGCAGCGTCGTCCGCCGCGCTGTTGATCCGCATCCCCGAGCTGATCCGCTCCAGCGAGCTCGAGAGCTTCTGGTTGCTCGTGTTCAGGTATGAGATCGAGTTCATCGTGGTCAGGTTGGTTCTGACGGTCAGCGCCATGTCGGCTCCGTGTTCGAGGCGTTGTTTGGGGCCGCCGTGTGCATGTCCGGCCCACTGTCCATTCGGGTGCCGCGGGTACCGCTTGAGTGGTTCTTCGACGGAGCGAGGGGGAGAACAGCCGTGGATCTGGGTTGTTGGCTAAAATTGCTCTAGAGGTGACCGATGGGACCGGCTCCGCCGGGTGCGGCGGATCCCCTCTGGGTTCTCCAGAGTCGTGCTCTCTGGCTAGCTCTGACAACTTCCCCCGTGAACTTCCGGTCTTGGTCTGGCCAAGAGCACAACACTCGACCATCTTGGGGGCCTGGCTCTGTACCCCACCCCATCTCCCGCGGAGGTCTCCTTGTTTTGCTCGTACAACCTTATCTTTGCTCTATCTCTTCTCTCTGGTTGTGGCTGGTATGCGACTCAGGAGATGGTCGACGAGGCGGGTGATCGAGACGGTGATGGCTTCATCTCGGTGTTGGCCGGAGGCAGGGACTGCGACGACGCAGACGCCAGGGTTTACCCCGGCGCATCCGAGGTGTGCGACGACAACAAGGACAACGACTGCGATGGGTTCGTCGACGACATCGGCGAGGGAGGGCTGGCCTGGTACCAGGACACCGATCTGGATGGCTACGGCGCAGACGAGATAGTGTTTGTCGCCTGCCTGGGCTGGAACAAGCCAGGCTGGAGCCTGCGCCCGGGTGATTGTGACGACACCAACGCCGCTCGGAACCCGGGCGTGGGAGATGCCAGCTGTGATGGCGTCGACGACGACTGCGATGGGAACGTCGACGAGGACGCACAGCAGTTCACCTGGTTCGTGGACGCCGATGGCGACGGCTATGGGGATCCAACGTCTCCGATCATCGCCTGCCGCCTACCCCAGGAGGCCTCAGCCAACGACGACGACTGCGACGACACCAACGCCTCGATCGCTCCCAACATGAGCGACGACTGCGACGGGCTGGACAACAACTGCAACAACCTGATCGACGAGGATGTCCCGGAGGAAGACTTTGTCTCTTGGTATCTCGACAGCGACGGCGATCTGTTTGGAGATCCAGACACCGAGGTCCAGGCCTGTGCTCAGCCTCCGGGTCACGTCTCCGGTGCAGGTGACTGCGACGACACCAACGCCTCGATCCACGTTGGAGCTCCCGAGGCCTGCGATGGCCTAGACAGCGACTGCGATGGTGAGGATGGTCAGGGTGTCTCGATCGCAGCGACCCTGGCGGGGCAGAGCTTCGCCACCCTCGATGCGGCCCTGAGCGCAGCATCACCTGGTGCGACCGTCGACATCTGCCCAGGGGACTGGGAGCTGTCGACGCTCTCGGTGAGCGACGTCCAGGGGCTCACCCTCAGGGGATCCTCGGGGCGCGGGGTCACCACCCTGCGCGAGGCGAGCCAAGGCATCATCGCCTCGGTGGAGGCCGGCGCTCGCCTGACCCTGGAGGGGCTCACCTTGAGCGGCTCGGACGATGCCGCCCTCGATGTCGTCGACGGCACCCTCGTCGTCCTCGACAGTCGGATCAGCAACAACGGTCTGGGGATCGATGCGCTCGGAGTAGCCGGCTTCACCGTGGAGCTGTCGGACACGATCGTCGAGGGCAACGAGCACGCAGAGGAGAGCGGTGCAGGCATACGAGCCGTAGGAACCGGAGATCTGGTGCTCACCAGCTGCGAGATCTCGAGCAACGTCTCGGTGGGCAGTGGAGGTGGCGTCTACTTCGTGGGCGACAGCAACTCGACGCTCACCATGACGAGCTGTGTGGTCCAGGACAACGAGGCGATCACGAACCTGCTCGGGTTCGGGGGAGGGGTCTCCGTCGTGAATGTGGGGAACGTGTCGATCGTCGACAGCACAATCTCGGGTAACGACGCGTTCGACGGGGGAGGGCTCTTCGCGATCTGGACCACCGGGGCAGGCTCCCTACAGCTCACCTCCTCGACGTTCACCTCCAACACAGCCCTCCTCAGCGGGGGGTTGTCGTTCTTTGCCGGCGATGGCTCCACCGCCGACATCGTCCTCGACAACACCGACGTCACCGACAACACCGCCTCGATCCGCGCCGGTGGGATCGGGATCGTCGGCAGCCCCAGCACCGGCTCGCTGCAGCTCCTCTCCAGCAGCATCTCCAACAACCACGCGTTGGAAGGTGGAGGTATCTACACGATCGGAGCCAGGATCGAGGGGGATGTGTCCTCTGAGATCGCAGACAACGACGCGGGCCTCGGTGGAGGTCTGGTCGCTCAAGACACGGACCTCACCGGCCTCCAGGTCATGCGCAACGCGGCGATAGACGGTGGTGGGCTCGCCCTGACCGGGCTACCCTCCAACCTGTTTGGGGTCATCGCTGACGCCAACACGGCCTCGGGGAATGGAGGGGGGATCTATGTCGCCACCCGGGGGGTCGTGCTCGACAGCGCCTGCGAGGTTACCTCGAACCTGGCCATCTTGGGCGGAGGTGGGGCGTACCTGGCTCTGTTCTCAAGCTTGGAGACCCAGGGAGCGTTCTGGGGCAGCGGGGCCACAACGAACAACACCCCCAACGACATCCTCACCTCCTTTGGCCGTTCTCGCGACCTGGTCAGCGAGAGCACCTCGTGCGGCGCGTTCTCTGGTTGCCTTTAGCCGAAAACGCGTGGGGCGAGCGCCGGAGGCCCCTTCCGGGGCGGAGGGACGGTGACGGTGGCTGTGGTGGCCGCGTCAGCACGGAGGTACGCGGTGTGCTGATGTCGTTGCGTCGTTGATATCCGCACAGGGCAGCTACCCTGTGGGTGTGTGGTCGCGGAGCGCCGAGCGAAAGGACGAGGACGGCTCAGGCGTCGGGCACCTACAAACCCCCGAGCTCCTGGATCCTCCCCTTGCCCTCTCCCCCCGCCCCGCTACGATCCAGCCCGAGCCCCCGCCCCTGAGCGGATCGGTGTGACAAGAGAGGCCATGGAGATAACTTGACTATCTTCCAGAAGATCATCGACCGTGAGATCCCCGCTGACATCGTCTACGAGGATGATCTCGCCCTGGCGTTCCGGGACGTCGATCCCCAGGCTCCGGTCCACGTCCTGGTGATCCCGAAGAAGCCCCTGGTCAACGTGGCCGGCGCCTCGGAGGAGGATCGCTCGCTGCTGGGGCACCTGTTGCTGGTGGTCCGCGACGTGGCCCGACAAGAGGGGCTGGTCGAGGGGGGGTACCGCGTCGTGACCAACAACGGCACCGACGGGGGGCAGTCGGTCGATCATCTCCACCTTCACGTGCTTGGAGGGCGCCAGATGACCTGGCCCCCGGGCTGAGTCCGAGCGCGCCCACAGCTGCGTGTTACCCTGCCCCGTCCCCACGGGAGGGCAGGACAGGAGGCGATCCGGAATGGCGACATTCGAGGCGACAACACGTTCACTCGCGTTTGCCCACATGGAAGGTGGCGTGAAGACCGTGTTCGTCGTGCCCTGGAGCTTGGAGTTCTCCATGATCTCCTCGGGGGATCGGATCGAGTTCGAGGATCTGGGCAGTATCTCCATCGGCAGCATCCGCCGCTACGACTCGGTCGAGGCCCTGCTCGAGGCCGAGGGGTGGGTCAACGTGGTGCCCGAGGCCGAGGGGGCTGAGCACGCAGCCACGGTCCTGCGAGGCTCCTCGGAGTGGAACGCCCGGGCTGAGGGCAGCGACGGAGTGCTCGCGCTCCGGGTCCGGTGGGCCAAGCGCAAGTCGTAGGGTACGCTGCCCGGGCCCAGCCACGCCGCCGGGGCAGAGCTCGATCCGCGGCGCACGATCCACCCCGAGGCTGCAGCCCATGGGCGAGCCCCCCGATCTTCCAACCCAGGCCACCGGCTTCCTCGAGCGCTACGATCCCTGGACCGGGCGCGCCTGGCTGGAGCTCCGGGGGCCTGAGCCCGCACGGATCCCTCTGGGGTCTGAGGGCTACGCTCAGCGGCGTCGAGCGCTCAGGCAGCGGTTCGCCGATCGGCCGTTCTCTTCGGAGTGGGCCGATGGTCGGTTCCCGCCCGCACCGGCGGGGCTGCCCGTGTACCCGGTGCTGGTGCTGAGCTGGCTCGCGGGCAGCGGCGCGTGTGGGCTCGCTGCGTTCACCGCGGGACCCCTGCCGGCGGCCGGGGTGGCCCTGGGCCTGAGCTGGCCCCTGGTGCGGATGCTCGACGCGGTGCACGTCATCCCCCGGGGGATCCGGATCGGTCCGCCCTGGGCTCCGTGCGTCTCCTGGCACGAGATCGAGGCCGTGGGGGTGTACCCCCGGTGGCTCGGGGCCCGGGTGTGGGTCCGACACGCCCGGGGGCAGGGCAGCGCGACGATCCCCAGGGTGCTGGTGCCTGCGCTGCGGGCCCGGGTGCGGAGGCTGGGGGCGCTGTCGCTGCGTGGGGGCGACGGAGGGATCGCGTCTTGGTATGCCCGCTGGCGGGTCCCGGCCATGGGGGGGCCGTGGGGCCTGCTGGTGGGCACCCTGGTGGCGTGCTGGCTGACCCCCTGGCCCTGGCTGGTCCTGGCGGTGGGGCTGGCGGGGGTGGCGGTCTTGGTCGTGCTCTCGAGCGCCATCGAGGCGAGGGCGTCGGGCTGGGGAGCGGGCAGCGTGCTGTGGCTCACGCTGCTATATGCCCTGTTCCTCGCCGCCTTGGCCGTCGTCGCCCTGCAGCTGCCGACGTAGGCCCTCGAGCAGCTCCACCAGCTGTGGATCGGAGATCACCATCGCCGCTGAGTCGAGGAACTCCTCCAGGGAGCCCGGGCCGTGGCGGCGGTAGGCGACGGCTTGCAGCGCCATGTCGAGGCGATCGAGCTGTCGGACGAAGCGGGACTCTGGATCGCGCTGGGCCTCGTAGGCCTCCCAGGCGCTGAGCAGCGCGTCCCCCCGGGGCAGGGCGATGGTCAGCGCGGCCATCGCACGGTGCTCAGCGGCGGCCTTGTCCCCAGGGGGGACGCGATCGTGGGGGGTGAGATCTCCGACCCGGACCTCGGGCAGATCATGGAGCACGGCATAGATCAGGGCGCGTCGTAGATCGAGCCCCTCGGGGAGCAGCACCAGGGTGAGCCATGCGACCCCCCAGCTGTGGGCGGCCACCGACTCCGGCTCGCGGATCCCGATCCGTAGCCAGCCAGCCCTGGGCAGGGCCTTCAGCCCCAGGGCCTCGATCAGGGTCTGGATCACGAGGCGAGCAGGGCGCTGCGCTGGGGAGGAAACCCAAACGACAGCAGCGCGGGGGGCTCCAGCGCCTCTAGCGCCCCCCGGCTGCGAGCCCCCCGCCAGCCCTCAGCGACGAGGATCCGGGCGACAGGGCCCCCCAGGGGGTTGCCCGGGCCGAGGCAGACGACCACATCGGCGCCGGTGTGGCGGAGCGCGGTGCGCACCGAGGTGGTGAGATCATAGGGCTCGACCACCTGGTGCCCCAGGGTGTAGGCCGCCAGCTCGGCTGGATCGCTCCAGCGGGGACGGAACAGCTGGCCCCGGCCGTCGAACAGGGGCAGCCGGGGGGCCTGGAACGACAGCCCGGCGAGCTCCGCCTGGGCACGCTGTGACGTGCCCTGCATCAGGGAGGTGTGGAACGCCGAGTGCAGGGGCAGCTGCAGCGGGAAGGTGCGCGAGCCCCGGGTGTCTGGGGGCAGGGCGGCCAGCAGGTGCTTGATCCCGCCCCGATCCGCACCCAGCACCGCATATCCCCCCAGATCGATGGACCACGCCGCGGTGTGACCCTTGGCCCTCGCCGACGCCAGCGCGGCCTCGATCGCAGCCAGCGCAGCGGGTGAAGATCGCCAGTCTGTGTCGGAGGTGGGGTAGAGGATCTGCCCGCCGATGATGTTGCCTTCCTGGTAGGCACCCATGGTGTCGATCAGGCGCACGGTGTCGTCCAGGGACAGGGCCCCGGACACCCCCAGGGCGGTGTACCAGCCCATGCTGTTCCCCGCGACCCCCACCACCTCGTAGCGCTCGCGATCGAGCTCCAGCCAGTCGGCGAAGCCCACGGCAAAGGTCAGCGCAGAGGCGTGTTCGCCCGCGACGTGCAGGGACGCCCGGAACGAGTCGGCTGCGTCGAGCTCGGTGACGGTGGGGCGCCCCATGGCGCTGCGCCACCGATCGATCACCGCGATGGCCTGCGCCGCGGCCTCGCTGCGGGAGGCCAGGCTGCCGAGGCAGCTGCGATCGTACGATCCCCGCCCCGGGCACAGGACGAGGGCGCGGCGCCGGCTCATGGGCGCACCTCCATCGGGCGAGCTGACTCCTGGACCCGGCGCTGGAGCAGCCGGTGGGCGGCCTGCTCGATCTCGGCCTCCTGGACCAGGACCCGATCGGCGGCCGCACCCAGCGGGATGTAGCTGTCTGCCCCCACGACCCGGGCGGTGCGCACCCGCCCGCCGCTGGCCTCGGAGATGTCGGCGACCACGGTGTCGGCGACGCCCGAGGACGCGCGGCACTCGTCGACCACCAGCAGGTGACCCGTGGCCTCGGCGTGGGGCAGCAGGGCCGCGGTGGGCACCGGCTGCAGCCAGCGCAGATCCACGACCCGACAGCGCACGCCCTCGGCCTCCAGCCGCCTGGCCACCCGCAGCGACATCCACAACCCGTTGGCGTAGCTCGCGATGCACAGATCGGTGCCGTCGCCGGTGACCCCGATCTCCCCCACCGGCAAGATCTGATCGGGGGCGGGGTAGGGCTCGAGCCAGCCTCCGTCACCGGGCTCGTGAAGATCCTTCATCATGTACAGGGCGATGGGCTCGAGCAGCACACACAGCCGGCCACAGCCCTCTGCTGCGCCCACCAGGGTGCGCAGCATGCGCGCTCCGTCGCCCGGTCGCGCCGGGCAGCCGACGAGGATCCCGGGGATCTCGCGCAGCGCGGCGATCCCGTTGTCGTTGTGGAAGTGGCCGCCGAAACCCCGCTGGTAGGCCAGCCCGGCGATGCGGACCACCATGGGGTTGGCCAGCTGGCCCCGGGAGAAGAACTGCATCGAGCCCGCCTCCCCCCGCAGCTGATCGATCGCGTTCATCAGGTAGGCCAGGTACTGGATCTCGGGGATCGCCAGCAGGCCTGCATGGCCCGCCCCCATGGCCAGGCCGAGGATCGACGTCTCGTCGAGCAGGGTGTTGAACACCCGCCCGACCCCCAGCGCCTCGCTGAGGCCGGCGGTGACGTGGTAGACCCCACCCTTGCGGGCGACGTCCTCGCCGAACACCAGGGCCCCGGGGTGGGCGAGCATCACATCGAGCAGGGCCCGGTTGAGCTGCATCGCGAGGTGCCGGGGGCGCTCCTCGTGCTCGGGTAGCGTCACCCCGAAGGCGGCGTGGCGTGCCTCAGGGGAGGCCACCGCGCCCCCTGAGGCCTCGATCGCGCTAGGATCGTGTCGGAACAGGGGGGCGACGATCTCAGCCCGATGGGTCAGCTTGGGTCGACCGACCGCCTCCCGGGCCAGGGCCTCGAGCCTGGCGCGGAGCTCGTCGATCAGGGACAAGATCTCGTCGGGCTGCATCCAGCCCCCGTCGATCAGCAGGGCCGCAGACGCCAGGAGGGGATCGAGGGCCTCATCCGCGACGATCTCCTCCTGGGTGCGGTAGAGCTGCTCGACGTCGGAGCCCGCGTGGCCCAGCAGGCGAACAGTGCGGAGGTGGAGGAACGCGGGCCTGCGCTGGGTGCGGACCCAACGCACCGCGGCCCGGGCAGCCTCCCAGGCGCTCACCAGATCCAGGCCGTCGCCGCTGAAGTACTCGATGCCTGGACGATCCCGGTTGGCGGTGGCCACCCAGCCCGACGGGGTGCGGACCGAGATCCCGAGCCCGTTGTCCTCACAGACGAACAGGCAGGGGACCGGGACCCGCTGGTACGTAGCCCAGGCCGCTGCGTTGAGGCCGGCCTGGGCCGTGGCGTGGTTGGAGCTCGCGTCGCCGAAGCTGCACACCGCGATCGCAGAGGTTCGGTGGCGCTGGAGGCGGGCCCGGCGATCCAGCGCGATCGCGGTGCCCACGGCCTTGGGGATGTGGCTAGCGATGGTGGAGGTCTGGGGCAGGATCCCCAGGGGGACCGAGCCAAAGACCTTGTGACGCCCCCCGGCGATGGGCTCGTCCAAGCTGGCCACCAGCCCCAACAGGACGTCGAAGGCGCCCTCGGGGCCCGGTCTGGCGTCGGCCAGGGCACAGAACAGCGCCCCCGATCGATAGTGCAGGAAGCACAGATCGCCGGGCTCCAGGGCGTCGGCCACCGCCGCGTTGCCCTCGTGACCGCTCGATCCGATGGTGTAGAACGAGTCTCCGGTGGCCTTGAGCTCCCGCGCGATCAGATCGAGCAGCCTCGACTGCAGCTGCGCCTCGAACAGACGCAGCGCGTCTCTGGCCCTCAGCTCTGTGCCGGGGCGGACCGCGCTCGACCAGTCGCTGCGGGGGGGTTGGGGCGGGCGGCTCGTGACAAAGTCCCGGAGCTGCCGTTCGACTGCCGCCATGCGGGAAAAAGCCATCGTCTCGCCCTCGCAGGGTGTCCAGGGCGCTGTTGCTAACGCAGCTCCATGCACCCCGCGACTCGATCACCGCATGGGGAGCATGGGGTACTGGCCCCACCCCGGATCTGGATCGGTGAACCGGATGTCTATCCGGCCGGCGCTTGGCTCCACCACGACGTTGTTCGCGAAGTAGGGCTCCAGCGCAGCCTCCACGTTCTTGTGGAAGCTCCGATCGAGGTGGGCGACATGGATCAGCTCGATGCGGGCCCGTGGCGGGGTGTAGACGCTCGCGAGGAACTCTACGAAGTTCACCATCGCCCGGACCGCCATCGCTGGGGTCGCCTGGGAGATCACCAGGGTGAACGGGAGGTTGGGCTCCTGGGAGTACTCGATGTGGGCCTGATCGGGGAAGGTGCGGACCAGGTGCTCTGCGCTGGTCAGGGCCTCCCGGAGCCATCGATCGGGGATCGACTCCCACACCGGGGCCCTGCGCTCCGGACCGGGGAGGTTGTTGGCGATGAAGGTTGGAACTTCCTCGTCTTCTCCGTCCAGGACGATGACCGCCTCGAGGGGGGCCTCAGTCGGGGCCTCGTCCGGGCGTGCGGTGGCCCGCGAGGCTCCGAACAGCCCCCCGGAGCGGCCCGCGGTGAGGCTGGGGGCGGCGGCGATCGCGGGCTTGGCGCCCGGGGCCACGCGGGACGTGGTGTGGGCGCTGCTCCGGGTGCTCTTGCCCAGCGGGGCCGAGGCGGGACGGATCCGACCCGCGCTGCCGTAGGGGGTGGCCCTGGAGCCAACGACGCCGGCGCGGGCCCTGGAGAGGATCCCGACGTTCTCTGCCTCGATGAGCTCTTCGTCGATCATCACCTCGGCCTCCAGGGGCTCCTGGGGATCGATGAAGTCCTCTGTCGCGTCGTCTTCGTGGGGCATGGCCAGCATCGGGCCGTTGGGGATGTGCGGCAGGGAGCTGCTGGCGGGCTGGGGGTGTGCCGCCGGCCGGAGCTGGACCGGCTCCGTCGCAGGCGGGGGAGCAGCCTCCCCGAAGGGCTCGCCTGTACCGAGGCGGACCCCGCCTGGGGGTACCCTCTGTGGGGGCGCCCCCTGGGCGCCGGGGGCCGGCGGGGCCAGGGGGGCCCCCTGGGCCGGGCTGAACGCCGCGTCGTCGTAGTCGCCAAAGCCGATCATCCCGTTGGAGGGGACCTCGGTGGGCTGCTCGGAGGCGGGCACGCCCGGCGGAGGGAGCAGCTCGAGGGCGTCGGAGTGGGACGGAGCCTCGAACCCCTCGGGGGGCCGGATCCGGCCGAGGATCGGAGCGCCCACGGGCTCGGGGGGGGGCTCCTCGCCTGACTCGCCCAGGACCGAGCGCCACCCTCCGCTGGGCGCTCCGAACCCATCGTTCACGGGAGGATCTCCCTCGTCGCTGGGGATCGCCACGGCGGTGGCGATCGGAGGCTGGGGGCTGGCTGGCTCGGGCGTGCCCGGAGGGGCAGGGCTGGGGAAACCCCCCGGGGCAGCGCCCAGGCCCCCAAACGATCCGCTGGCCCTCGGGGGTGTGTCGGCGGGCGTGCTGTAGCTGGGGCGCCCGAAGCCCCCCGAAGCCACCGGCTTGCCCGGGGACGTGCCCTGGTACGGCGTGTAGCTCGGGGTGGGGTGGCGGGAGAAGCCGCCGCTGCTCGCCCCCGTGTGCCCGGTGGTGCGCGGTGCGGAGATCGGGAAGCCGGTGGCGCTGGGGCCCGGAGCGCTGAACCTCGGCTGGGACGGAGGCTCGTAGAGGGACGACGCCGCAGAGAGCCGGGGACGAGAGCCCGCCGGGGTGGACTGGATCCGCTGCATCACCGCGCGCTGGGTGGAGAGGCGGGTCACGTCGTTGACCAGCTTCTGGTGCTCGCGCTGCTCCCAGGGGAGCATCCGGGCGTCGCGGCCGCTCGCCAGCGCGAGGATGGTGAACAAGAACCACGCCACCGCCATGACGATCGCGAGCATCGCGAACACCGCGGGGATCGCCGGCACCTCGTACGGGACGAAGGAGACGACGGACTCGAACATCACCAGCTGGCGAGCGAGATCCTTGCTCACGAAGGGCAGGGCCAGCACCACCAGGCCGGCCAGGACGCAGAGCACGGCCAGGGCCATGCAGAAGAAGCGAGCGAGGAGCACCGGGTGGGCGGGTGAGGCCGTGCGGAGTCGCTGGAGCAGCCGGCTGTAGCCCGCACCCCGCTCGAAGGATCTGAGGGACTCCCTGGCGATGGCCAGCTGTTCCTCGATCTCCTGTAGGCTCTCGTAAGTTTCGACCATGGGTTCTCTGAGTGTTCCGTCCCGCCGTCGAGGGAGTCCGCACAGTGGGGGGGGGAGCACGGACCGCCCTACTCTACCTGAGGGGCCCCCTCCGCTGGAGGGTTCACGCTTGATTCGGCTGGTTGAAGCTCAATTGTAACGGGTCTCCCGAGGGCGCTCGAGAGGCCCTTGACCCTGCGCTCAGCGGCCCACCGCTCGATGTGGGCCTCGTCCTGGGTCCTCGCCAGCAGGTGGATCGAGGTCCCGTCGTCTTCGGCCTCCAACTCGATCACGGGCTGGTTGTGGGAGCGATCCAGGGCGTCCGCCACCCGCAGGATGGCGGAGAGGATCTCGACCTTTCGCTGATCCGATCGGGGCAGCGCGGCAAAGTGGTGATCTGAGCGCTTTGGACGCTTCCGGTGGTGTCGGACGATGTTCGCGACCACCGCGACCTCAGGGGCGGTGAAGCCCGCCATCCGGCTGTTGAGGATCAGGTACTGGCCATGCTTGTGGTGATCCCTCGCGTCGATGTGGTGCCCGATGTCGTGCAGCAGCGCTGCATACTCCAGGGTCCGGCGTGCGCTGGAGTCGAGCTTGAGCCCCGAGAGGCTGTCGAACAGCACCAGGGCGAGATCCCGGACCTGGGTACAGTGAGCCTGGTCGGCCTCGTAGCGCTCCATGAGCCGCAGCACGGAGCGCATCCGGGGCCACACGACGGTGCGGGACAGCGCGAGCTCAGGCTCGTTGCGCAGGATCCAGTTCGCGAGCAGGCCGTCGCGCAGCGAACGATCCGAGGTCACCAGCCGATCGTGATCGAAGGTCTTCATGATCTGGTGCAGGGCAGCCGCGGCGGCGGGGAGGGTGGCCTTGCGCCGGGAGTCCATCCCCGGGATGTCCGACAGCCGTGCCTGCTTGACCTGGGCGAGCTGCGTCGCGAGCCGCTTGAGATCCCCCTTGTTCAGGACCAGGCCGTGGCTGTGCTGGGGCTCGGGCTCCCCCCGCATCAGGGTGGCCATCCGGGCCAGGGTTCGCACCGAGCCACCGGTCCCGACCAGGGTCCCCGCGACCCCGGGGGGGATGTCCGCCAGCACGCTCCGGAGCCTGTGGTGGGTGTGGGCGCGGACCCTTGACAGGGCCTCGGGGGTGGGCGGATCGGAGTCGACAAAGGCGTCGGTGAGGCGCAGGTGGCCGAGGGGGAGGCTGTGGGCGGCGAGGATCCGGGTCGCGTCGCACAAGATCAGCTCGATGGAGCCCCCGCCGACGTCGATCAGCAGGGCATAGCCCCGGGAGAAGTCCAGCTCAGGCCGAACCCCGAGGTAGATCAGGCGGGCCTCGTCGAGGCCGGAGATCACCCGGACGTGGATCCCGGTGGCCTCCCGCACCGATCGGACGAAGTCGCTGCCGTTCTGAGCCTCCCGCACCGCTGAGGTCGCGGTGGCGTCCGCCGTCTCGACCCCGAGGCTGTCCATCGCCTCCCGGATGGCGATCATCGCGTCGACGCCCCGCCGCATGGCGTCGTCCGTCAGCAGGTTCCGATCGAGGCCCCCCCGACCCAGCTCGACCTGCTCCCGGGTCTTCTCCACCACCGAGACCTCACCGTCGGGGCCCACATCGGCGATCAAGAGGTGGACGCTGTTCGTGCCGACGTCGATGGCTGCAACCCTCACCCCTCCTCCCCGGCTCGTGGTCCCTCGAGGGTCTCCGGTGCGATCCCGTGCAGCTCCGCGGATCTCACGACCGCGGTCACGAGGTTTGGTTCGTTGGCTCGATCGGCCCGGGCGAGGGCTCGCTGTAGCTCGATCGTGGCCCGGCCTGGATCGGCCCGGGCAAGGGAGAGCCTGGCGAGCACCTCCAGACGAGGATCCCCGAGGGCGACGGCCCCGCGCACCACCCGCCGGGCCAACTCGGCGGCGACCTCGGAGCGACCGACATCGATCTCGGCGTTGACCTTCCGGATCAAGACGTCTACCCGCCCGACGGGATCCCGGACCCGGGTCTCGAGCTGCTCGACGGACAGCTCGGACAGCCGCGCCGCCCGCGCCTGCTGCTCCCGTCGGCTGGTGATCGTGGCCTCGATCCGGGCCCCCAGCTCGGCGAGGGCCCGCCTGCCCCCGAGATCGATGTCGTGCACCGCCAGGCGCTGGGCCTCCTCCAGCTGCTGAGCGGCCTCCAGCGGACGATCGGACTCCAGCAGGGCCTGGGCGAGCAGGGCGTGGGCCCGGGCCCTCACGTCCTCCAGATCGCCGGCGCGGGCCAGCTCGGGCGCTCCACAGACCTCCTGCAGCGGCCCCAGCGCCTCTGCCGCGCGCCCGTGCCGCAGGTGCTCCAGCCCCTCCAGCAGGAGCCCGGCCAGGTGCTCGGCTGCGTCAGCCACTGGAGGGGTTGAGGGCTTCGAGGGCGAACCGAGCCGCTCGGTTCTCGATGTCGCCGGTGACCGCGACCTCTCCAGCCGGCAGATCCGGCTCCGAGGCCAGCCACTCCAAGGCCAGGCCCAGGACCGCGAAGTGCAACAAGACCGGCTCGGGGGAGCCCGAGTTCAGCACGATGTTGAGGGGGTGGCCGTCGCCGAGGACCGTCACGGTGTTGCCCGTCTCCAGCTGGTAGCGGGCGACCTGGGCCGCCACATGATCCCGGTTGACGGCTGAGCGCTGGATGCCGGCCACGTCGATCTCGTCGCCCCCGTGGCCCGCGTTGACCAAGACCAGGCCGTCGCGGGCGTGGGCGAGGTGCTCGAGGGTGACCGCGTCGCGCCGGCCGGTGGCGGTCACCAGGATCCTCGCGCGCTCCAGCCCGTCCCTGAGGCTGGGGGTGGGGTACCCGTCGTAGTGAGCAAACAACCTCCGGACCGGATCGGTGTCGCAGACCTCGACCGCCATGCCCGCCGCCCGGGCGTAGCGGGCCAGGCCCCGACCCACCGGGCCATAGCCCAGCACCAGCACCCGGCGCCCGGCGAGGTGCATCCCCGTCGCCATGCTCACCGCAGCCCAGATCCCCTCGCCGACCCCGTGGCGGTTCTCGACCTTGTCCTTGAGCCTCCCGTCGTTGATGTTGACGATCGGGAACGGGACGCTGCTCCCCCGGAGGCGGGTGACGCCGTTGCGGGTGATCTCGACCCCGGCACGGACCCCACCCAGCGCGCCCCGATCCCGCTCCAGCAGCGAGTGGAACAGATCGAAGCCTGTGTCCACCACCAGATCAGGTCGATGGGACAGCGCCTGGAGGTGTCGATCCTCCATGTCGCCCCCGGTGTAGACCCGAAAGCCCAGGTTGCGGAGCAGATCGACGCTGGCGCTGTCGGTGGTGCGGGGGTTGACCGCGCTGAGCACGAAGCTCCCGCCGCCCAGGGAGAGCTCCCGGATCAGGCAGGCGGTCAGCGGAGTCAGGTGCAGGTTCAGCGCGATCGTGTGCCCCTCCCACGGGCGCGCAGCGGCCCAGTGGTTCCCGAGGCTCCTCAGGATGGGGAAGAACACATTGATCCTCCCCACCTCCTGCTCTGCGGACAACGAACGGTCTTCGGACATCGCCCCTCCAGCCCTGTGGCCGCCTGGCCTAACGGATTTGATGGATCGAGGGTGCTCGGGTCCCAGCCGTTCATGATCTGGTCTAAAAAAACCCACTGGTCGGTTTTCTGACCTACCAGTATGTTACAGGGGATCGTTGACCCAGGGGCACCGATGGACGGACAGGGTGCAGGCTCAGATCGAGGAGATCCCAGCGGCGGTGGATCCACGGGCGGCGCTGCCGGCGGCGATGGGGCTGCGGGCTCTGCTGGAGACGACGGCGGCGCTGCGGGCGGCGCTGCCGCCGGCGGCGGTGGGGATGAGTCCGAAGATATAGGCTCTTCCGGGGGGATCACCCGGAGGCGGGTGCTGATGGGCTCCGCCGCGGGCGCCCTGGTGCTGGGGGCCTGGGCGGGGTGGAGCCTCTCGCCGGCTCCCGGTGCGCAGCTGCTGTCGTCCCATGAGCTCGAGGTGGTGGCGGCCCTGGCCGAGGTGATGTTCCCCGCCGGGCCTTTCCCCGTCGACGGGATCGAGGCCGGCGTCCCCGCCGAGGTCGATCGGCTGCTGGCTGAGGTGCTCGAGCCGATCCATGCCAGCGGCTTCCGGGGGCTGCTGCACTCGCTGGAGTGGGGCACGGTGGCGTCGCGGGGGCACCGCTTCTCGCGCCTGTCCCCCGCCGAGCGACTGGCCACCCTCCAGATCTGGTCTGATCCATCCGTCTTCGTGCGCCGTGTGGCCCGGGAGTCCTTCCGGGTGGTCCTGGGCATGGCGTACTTCAGCGATCCGCGGGTGCTGGGCCACATGGGCTGGCGCGCGACCTGCGGTGGAGGGCCCACCTGATGTCGTTCGAGCCTGGCAGACACGCCGCCTCCTCCCGGGGCGGCGCCGTGGAGATCGAGGCAGACGTGGTCGTGATCGGGGCCGGAGCCGGGGGCTGTGCGGCCGCCGCCGCCCTGGCTCAGGGGGGGCTCCGGGTCGTCCTGCTCGAGGAAGGGCGCCACTGGGAGCCACAGGACTTCGAGCCCAAGACCTCCTTCGCCTTCAAGCACCTATACCAGACCCGGGGAGCACGCTCCCTCCGGGGAAACACCGTCATCCCGATGCCCGGGGGCCGGGGGGTGGGGGGCAGCACCCTGATCAACAGCGCCATCTGCTTTCGCTGCCCCGAAGAGGTGCTCCAGAGCTGGCGCGACGAGCACGGCTGCGGGACGCTGGAGCCACAGCGGATGGAGCGCTACTTCGATCGGATCTGGGAGGTGCTGGGGGTCGCGGTCAACCCCCTCGAGGTCCAGCGCAACAACAACCTGATCTTCCGGCAGGGGGCCGAGGCCCTGGGGCTCAAGGGTGCGTTCCTCGCTCGCTCGGCTCCTGGCTGTGTCGGCTGTGGGATCTGCCAGTACGGTTGTCCCAGCGGTGGCAAGCTGTCCGCAGATCGCACCTTCCTGGTGGAGGCCCTGTCGACGGGTCGGGCAGCGGCGTGGTCCGACTGTCGAGTGCGCTCGGCCCAGACCCGTGGGGATCGGGTGGTGTCGGTCACCGGCGACATCCTGGATCCCGAGACCCAGCGGGTGATGGGGACGATCCAGGCCCGGGCTGAGGCCTTCGTGGTCTCGGGGGGGCCCGTCGGCTCCCCCCTGTTCCTGCTCGCCAACGGGCTGGCCGACAACACCCACTGTGGCCGTCACCTGGTGGTCCACCCCACGGCGGGGGTGCTCGCCCGGTTCCCATGGGAGATCAAGATGTGGTCGGGGGTCACCCAGGGCTACTACGTCGACTGCTGGGAGCGGGGGTTCCTGCTCCAGACCTACACCGTCACCCCGGATCAGTACTACCTGCAGCTGCAGACCCGTCCGGGGGTGCCGACCCTGGAGGTGATGGCGGATCTGTCGAAGCTCGCGAGCGCCGGTGCGCTGGTCCACGACGAAGACAGCCAGGGCCGGGTGCAGCACACCCCCGCCGGCCCCGATCTGTCCTACCACCTCGGCGACGGGGATCGGAGGCGCCTGATCGATGGGATGCGGCTGTGCTCGGAGGTCTTCTTTGCCGCCGGCGCCACCGAGATCTTCCCCGGGCGGGTGGGGCAGGCGCGCATCGAGCGACCCGATCGGATCGAGGCATGCCTGCCCCATGACGTCCCCGCCAACCAGCTGCTGCTGTATGCGTCCCACCCGATGGGGACCTGCCGGATGGGGGCCGATCCTGCCACCTCAGTGGTGGATCCCCGGGGACGGGTGTGGGGCTGGTCGAACCTGTCGGTGGCCGACGCCAGCATCTTCCCCACGAGCCTGGGGGTGAACCCTCAGGTCACGACCATGGCGCTCGGGCTGTTGGTCGGGGAGATGATCGCGTCGGGCTGAGGGCCCCCGGGCGCGTCCCGGGGGCGATCGACGGGCCGGGACGCCCCCGGGGCGCAGGGGCGATAGCCACCGTCGGGATCGGTGTCCCAGGCCCCGGCCGGGCGCGTCCCGGGGCGCGGGGGCGAAGCTCTGGGCGCCCTGGATCTGCGCGTGGATCTCGTGAGCGCGTGGATCTCGTGAGCGCGTCCTAGGGCGCGGGGACGAAGCCCCGGGCGCGCAGGTAGGCGATCACCTCGTCGGCACACTCGTCGACCGTGCGGCCCTCGGTGTCGACCACGAGCTCGGGGCTCGTGGGGGCCTCGTAGGGGGCCGAGACACCGGTGAAGTTCGGGATCACACCCGAGCGGGCCTTCTGATACAAGCCCTTGGGATCGCGCTTCTCACACTCCTCGAGGCTGGTCGAGACGTGCACCTCGATGAACCGCCCCTCGCCCAGCAGGGCCCGGGCCTCGTCGCGGTCCTTGCGGTAGGGGGAGATGAACGCGGTGCAGGTGATCACCCCCGCGTCCGCGAACAGCTGG
Source organism: Deltaproteobacteria bacterium (assembly GCA_011376105.1). Lineage (GTDB taxonomy): Bacteria > Myxococcota_A > UBA796 > UBA796 > DRPG01. Next base: position 11,508 of record DRPG01000515.1, on the reverse strand, counting down.
GCCACCGCGCCGATCCGGCGGATGTTCTCAGTGCGATCCTCGGGAGAGAAGCCCAGATCCTTGTTGAGGTTGTGTCTCACGTTGTCGCCATCGAGGCAGTAGGCGTGGACACCGTCGGACAGCAGCTTCTGCTCCACGCGGCGGGTGATCGTGGACTTGCCGGAGCCCGAGAGGCCGGTGAACCAGATCACGCAGCCCTTCTGGTTGAGGATCGTCTCGCGCTGCTCCTGAGTGACCTCGGCACCATGCCAGGTGATGTTCTTGCTCTTGGGCTCGTCGCTCATTGCTCCTCCGGGGGCAGCTGGGCGGCGTATCCCGAGACCGCGATCAGGTCCAGGCGGCGGCGTGGTGGTATGGTCGGTGTCGTCCGACGGGGACGGTCAGGAGGCAGCGTGGTCACCGTGGCCCTGGATGCGATGGGGGGCGATCGCGGGCTCGAGGTCAACGTCGACGGCGCCGCGATGCTCTCCAGGGAAGACACCGATATCCACGTGGTGCTGGTGGGCGACGTGTCCCGGATCTCGGAGCGCCTCGAGGCGATCGCCTACGATCCACAGCGGCTCACCCTCGTCGCCGCCCAGGGCTGCGTCGCGATGGACGAGAGACCGGGGGAGGCGCTAGAGCGCATGCCGGAGTGCTCGATCGCGAGGGCCGCTGAGCTGGTGGCGACGGGCCAGGCGCAGGCCCTGGTGAGCGCGGGCCACACCGGGGCCACGATCCTGGCTGCGTCCAGGCGGTTTGGGCGCCTGCCGGGGATCCGCAGGGCGGCCCTGGCGGCGGTGTACCCGACTGAGCGCCGACACGGTCCCCACAAGGATCCCTTCGCCCTGATGCTGGACGTGGGCGCCACCCTGGACGCGACCGCCGCCGATCTGGTCTCGTTCGCAGTGATGGGCTCGGCCTACTCCAGCATCATCAGCAGCATCGAGGCCCCCCGGGTGGCGCTGCTGTCCAACGGCACCGAGGCCAACAAGGGCACGGCGACGATCGTTGAGGCCCACCGCCGGCTGCTCGAAGGACCCCTGAACTTCGAGGGCAACATCGAGGGGCTCGACATCCCCCGGGGCACCGTCGACGTGGTGGTGTGCGAGGGCTTCCTCGGCAACGTCGTGCTGAAGATGCTCGAGGGAGTCAGCGAGGTCGTGCGCGACGTGGCGCGGCAGGCCTCGGGACGCAAGCTGCAGTGGCGGGTCGGCCTCGCGATGCTCGGTGGGGGCCTGCGGGAGCTCCGGCGGATGACCGACTGGAAGTCGTACGGCGGTGCGCCGCTGCTGGGGCTGGATCAGGTCGTGATCAAGGCCCACGGTCGCTCCGAGGCCCGGGCGATCCGAAACGCGCTCAAGGTCGCGGCCAAGGCGGTCCGCCGGGATCTGATCGGTCGAACCCAGGCAGGCATGCAGGAGATCGGCGACGCGTGAGCGACGATCTCCTCCCCGAGAGCCCCTGGTCCAAGGAGACCCAGGATCGATGGTTCTACGGCTACCTCGCGGCCTCCCTGATCGCGATGGTGATGCTCGCGCTGCCGTTCGCCGATGTGCTGCTGTTCGCGGCCACCACCGTGGTGGTCACCTGGCCCGTGTTCGAGACCGTCGAGGCCCGGTGCGGGGGGCGGCGCGCGGTCGCCGCCGGGATCACCACCGTGCTGTTGCTGGTGCTGGTGCTGGTGCCGCTGTCGCTGCTCACCCTGTGGTTCGTCCAGCAGTCCCTGCACGTGGTGCAGCAGGCCGTGGAGTACGTCACCGGCGGGCAGCTCGAGGCGTACGTCTCCCAGCTGGTGGGGAGCCTGGAGCAGCTCGGCTCCGACGAGGACTGGTGGACCCCCTGGCTCGAGGATCTCGATCTCGTCGGGATGGTGACCCACCCCCTCCGGGACGGGCTGGTGGCTCTGGCCCAGTCCCTGACCACCGCCGTGCCCTGGCTGGTGGGATCGGTGGTGGTCACCGCGGTCGATGTCGTGATCTACCTGTTCGCCGTGGTCACCCTGTACATGGAGGGCCCCCGGGTCGCCCGGGCGGCGATGCACCTGTCCCCGATGGACGATCGCTACGAGAAACGCCTGTTTCTCGTGTTTCGGGAGTTCTCTAACAACCTGGTGATCGGCTCGCTGGCCACCGCCGCGGTCCAGGGGCTGGTCGCCAGCATCGGGTTCACCGTCGCAGGGGTGGATCAGCTGCTGTTCGTGTCGATCCTCACCGCCGCGATGTCCTTCTTCCCGATCTTTGGCACCGCCATGGTGTGGGGCCCCGTCTCCCTGTACGTCGGTGCCACCAAGGGGCTGGGCTGGGGAGTGTTCCTCGCGGTGTGGAACGCCGGCCTGACGGGGGGGATCGACAACCTCGTCCGGCCCCTGTTCCTCCGGGGGAGCTCCGACATCCACCCGCTGCTGATCTTCCTCGCGGTCCTGGGGGGGCTGTCGTGGATGGGCTTCCCCGGTGCCCTGGTGGGACCGGTGATCGTGGCCGCGTTCCTGGCGCTGTTCACGATCTACCGGGAGGACTTCCTCGGGATCGGGCCCGACGGCGACGCGCTGCCCGGCGACGCGCTGCCCGGGGTGCACCCCCCGATCCCGATCGACGCCGGGCAGGGGCCTGCCGCGGCTGCGGTGGAGGCCTCCGAGGCTCCCCCGGTGGAGGCCCCCGGCTCCCCCCCCGAGGCTGCGATCGACGCCGCGAGAGCCCCTGCCGTGGCTGAAGCAGAGGCCCCTGGCTCGCCCCCTGGAGCCGATGATCCGGACCCCAGGGGCTCGAGGGCGTCGATCGAGGGCTGATCGGCGGTGTCGGAGGTCTCGACGGCGAACTTGGCCTGGATCTCCGATGGCTGGATCCAGCAGCTCGTGAGGAACAAGATCGGGATCGGTCCCGAGACGGTGCGCATGCGCCCTCCTATCTCCGTGGCCTCGAGCGCCGCTCGAGGATCGCGACGGCCTCCAGGTGGCGGGTGTCGACGAACAGATCGAAGGTCGTCAGGGAGACCAGCTCGTAGTCCGGGATCTCCCGCAGATCCCGGGCCGCGGAGGGCGCGTGGCAGCTGATGTAGGCCACGATCCGGGGACGGTTGCGGGTGATCCGGGGCAACACCCCCCGGGCGCCGGCCCGCGGAGGATCGAGCACCACCGCGTCGAAGGGGATCCGGCTGGGATCAAGGCGCTCGACCCGCTGGGTGATCGCCTCGATGGACAACCCCCGGGCCCTCGCCGCCGCGGCGTTGTCGCGGAGATCCTCTCCCCCAGGGCCCGGGGCCTCGACCGCCACCACCGGCAGGCCCGCGGCGGCCAGCGGCACCGAGAGGTTGCCGATCCCCGCGTACAGATCGAGGACCGCCTCGGCCCCCCGATCCACCAGGGCCTGGCGCACATGGGCCACCAGCAGGGTGTTGAGCTCGAGGTTGACCTGGTAGAAAGAGCGGGGGCGTACCCTGAGGGGCTGATCCTCGATCCGTAGCTCCAGCACGGGATCGCCCGCGATCCGTCGCCCATCGAGGGCGACGACCTCAAGCTGCGCGAGGGCCTCCCGGGTGGCCCTGGGGACCGATCCCGACGAAGTGAAGGCGTAGGCCACCCGGGTGCCATCCGATCGGATCTCCACCGCCCCCAGGCCCCGGGGGTGGACCCGCTGGAGCCAGTCGATCAGCCTCTGGTGAGCGTCCTGGACCTCGGGGCGGGCGATCCTGCAGCGCTGCACCGCCACCAGCGCGTGGGATCGCCGGGGGCGGTAGCCCACAGCCGTGCCCTCGATCGCGAGCTTGATCCTGGCTCGGTGCCCCTCGGCCCGGGGGGATGGGACCACCGTCGGTGTGTGGGGGTGGCGGAAGGCGTGGGCGACGGTGGCGGCCAGGGCCCGGTGGCGGGACCCGGGCGTCAGCACGTCGAGATCACAGCCCCCACAGCGCTTGGACCAAGGACACGGTGGGGTGCGGCGATCGGGGGAGGGCCGGACCAGCCGGGGAGGATCTTGATCGGTGCAGACCACGTCGCCGGGGACGCCTCCGTCCACCCGCACCGTGGCTCCGTCGGGGGCCCGCCCGACCCCTCGGCCGTCGGGGAGCAGCCACTGCAGCGTCACGTCGGACATGGGGGGACCTAACCGATCGAGGCGGTATGCTGGGGACCGGGGCTGAGGCTGGGGACCGGGGCTGGAGGAGACATGACGTGGTCGTGGGCGTTGTGGTCGTGCAGGGCGCCAACGCCGCCGGCACCCGTGGGGCCCCAGGGTGCGCCGCCGGCGTCGGTGGCCGGGTGTGCCACCGATCCCTGTGGCTGAGCCTGTGGCTGAGCCCGGGGCCGAGGTCGTAGCGGAGCCCGCGCTCGAGGTCGCGATCGTCCTCGCGACGCTGGAGCGGGCCGATGATCTGGCCCGGCTGCTGCGTCAGGTCGTGGCTCAGGCCCCCGCCTCGTCCGAGATCGTGGTGGTGGATCAGTCCGGTCCCGCCCAGCTCGCCCGGACGGCTGCACAGATCGAGGCGTTGGCCGACGCGCGGGTCCGCCACCTGCCCCGCGCCGTGCGGGGGCTGCCGGGCGCACGCAACGCCGGGGTGGCCGCCACCTCCGCTCCGATCCTGCTGTTCTTCGACGACGACGTCGTGCTGTGGCCCGGCTGTGTCGTCTCCCACCTGTCGCGGTACCGCGATCCAACGGTGGGGGGCGTGGTGGGCCGGATCCGTGAGCGCTGCCTGCGATCGAACGCCCGGCGCACCACCAACCGCCTCGATCGGAGCGGGCGGATCCGGACCCACCTCGACGGGCCGGATCCGGTGGAGATCGAGACGCTCAAGGGCGCGAACATGTCGTGGCGCCGCCGGGCCCTGGCGTCGGTGGGGGGCTTCGACGAGGCCTACGCGGGCACGTCCCTGCTGGAGGACGCCGACGCGTCCGAGCGGGTGCGGTCGGTGGGCTGGCGGCTGGTGTACGAGCCCGACGCAGCGGTGGATCACCTGCACCGCGCCACCGGTGGGGTGCGCACGGAGCACGCCGACCGCACGCGCTGGTGGCGGTTTCACAACACCGCCCTGTTCCTGCGCAGGCACCGGGGATCCTTGTCGCTGCTGCCCTTTGCGATCACCTTTGGTGCCGTCGCGGTGAGATCCGCTGTCGAGCAACGCTCAGCCGGGGCGGTGGCCGCGCTGCTGCGGGCCGCCGTCGCGGGGTGGCGGGCGGGTCGGGGCCCGGTCCGCTCGTTGGCTGGGATAGGGAACCAGGATGGACGCCGAACCACGAGCTACATCCGGCCCGGGATCGAGCCCTGATCCGGATCTTCCACTGGATCCAGGCCCCGATCCAGCGTCGGCCCCGCCGCCCGATCCAGCGTCGGCCCCGCCGCCCGATCCAGCGTCGGCCCCGTCCGGCGCCGCCCCGGGCACCCCCTCGCCCCGGGGGCGCACGTCCCGCCGCCTCGAGGCCCGGGCCTCCGGCCGGGCGCCCCTACCCGCGGCCTGGGCCGCTGGGCTGATCCTGGGGGCGCTGGGGGGGGTGGGGATGCTGCTGTGGGAGGGTGCAGTGATCCAGGCCGCGGGTCTGCCGTTCGCCCAGCGGGGATCGGGGGGGGTGCTGCTGGCGAGCTATGCCGTGGGCGGCGCGATCCTGGGGTGGATCGGGGGCGGGACGGGCCTGTGGGGCTCGCGCTGGGCGCTGGCCAGCAGCGTGACGCTGGCGGGCTGGCTCGGCTCGGTCAAGCTCGCAGCGCTGGCGACCTGGCTCGGGCTCCCGGCAGAGATCGGGATCGGGCTGGGGGCGCTGCTCGGGGTGATCGGTGGGCAGCTCATGGGGCGGATGCCTGGCCCGGGGTGGCTGCTCCTGGGGCTGGCGACCTGGGGGCTGTGTGGGATGGCCCTGCTCGCCCCCCTCCACCTGCACCTCCTCGACGGGCTCGATCTCGCCGTGCTGCTCACGTCGGGGCTGGCCCTGCTTGTAGCCGGGGCCCTCGCCCTGTTCACCGCGGCCTTCACCACCGAGGGGGTGTCGCCGTGGGTCCCGCTGCTGGCCTGGGCCCTGCTGGGGGCCGGTGGGGTGGGGGTCACCCGGGCCCACCCCGCTGCGGATCCCGCCCCGCCGGTCTCGAGCGTGCGGGGGCCGCCTCTGGTGATGATCGTGGTCAGCGGGCTGCGGGCCGATCGCCTGGGGCGTGGGGGCGGCACCCACAGCCTCACCCCGAGCCTCGATCGCCTGGCCCGGAGCTCCCTCACGTTCACCGGTGCCCACGCCACCAGCAACTGGACCATCCCCTCGGTGGGCTCCGTCCTGACGGGCCGGCTGCCGTATGCCCATGGTGCGGGCCTCAACGACGGCGCCCGGGCGATCAACAGCCCCCTGCGGCCGGGCACCCCCACCCTGGCGGGCGCCCTGCGGCGTGCGGGGTGGGCCACCTCGGGGATCAGCGGCGATCCCGAGCTGCGCATCTTTGGGCTCGACGCCGGGTTCGAGGCCTGGCAGGACGCCCCGGATCAGGGGCTGCTCCCCGCCCTGCTCGCGCCCCTGTCGGTGGCGGAGCGCGATCCCCTCGCCTGGCCGCGGCACGTCGACGCAGAGCGGGTCACCGATCGGGCCCTGGCGATGCTGGAGGCCCGGGCCCCCAGCATGGGCACGCTGCTGTTCGTCCACTACGCCGACGCAGCGGGTCCGTTCCGGGTCGTCCCCGAGGATCAGGTGGCTGAGGTGGGCTCCACCACCCGCCCGTTCCCCGTCGATCGCTACGACGACGCCGTCCGCCGGGTGGATCGTGCGGTGGGGCGGCTGCTCGAGGCTGTGCCCGACGACGCGTGGGTGGTGGTGGTGGGGGATCGGGGGGTCCACCTCGCTGAGGAGCGGCCCCAGGATCGCCAGGCACGCCCAGGCATGCGCTTTGGCCACACGATGTACGAGGAGCTGCTGCACGTCCCGCTGCTGATCCGGGTGCCGAACCTCTCGCCGGGCCGGGTCGGGGGGATCGTGTCCGTCGTGGATCTCGCCCCGACCCTGTTGGCGGCCATACGCCATCGCCCCCTGCCCCGGGCCGATGGGGCTCCGCTAGAGCGCGCGTTCGGGATCGCCTCGGGGGATCGGATCGCCATCGCACAGTCGTCCCGGTTCGGGATCGAGCAGCAAGCGGTGTTCCTGGGGAATCACAAGCTGGTCTACTCCGCCGACGGGCGCACCTCGATGTTCGATCTCAAGGCCGATCCCAACGAAGCCACACCCCTGCCCGCCTCCGCTGAGAACGAGCAGCTCAAGCGACAGATGATGGGGCTCCTGCCTCCGCCGGGGGCGGGGGTCCACCTCGAGCCTCCCGATCCGCTGCTGCTGCGCATGGGGCAGCTCGGGACCCGCCTGATCGGGCGGCGGTAGCCTGCTGGCCTGCTCCTGAGCAGCCGGCGGTGGCTCCGGGGGTTCTCGCGGTGGCGGGGCTATCCGCCGGGGAACGGCTCGAGCTCGCTGTGGCCGGGGAGGGGGACCTCGGTCATCTCGAGCCGTCGATCCGGGGCCCTGCGGGTCCAGGTGGGCTCGTCGACTGAGACCAGCAGGCCCTCCGTGGCATAGTGCATCGCCAGGAGGCGGAAGAAGGTAGGGCTGCCCGGGGATGCCTCCTCGATGACCTCCTCCCACCGGACCAGGAAACCACCCTGCATCACCTTCCGGGCGGCGTCCGCCACCACGGCCCGATCTCCATAGTCGAGGACAAAAGCATAGCCGTCGCGATCGATGATCCGGGCCAGGAGTCGGCCGTCGTGGCCATCGCGGAGGGTGAGACGGAGCAATGGACCTCCCCCACCGGCAGTGTAGCAGCCACGGCGTTACCTGGGCGGGACCTTTGGAGGAGCGTGCCTTGCCAAACGCCTACATCTCCGGGACCGGAGGCTATGTCCCCGAGCAGATCGTCACCAACGACGATCTGCGCGACGGTTATGGCATCGACACCACCCACGACTGGATCGTCAAGCGCACGGGGATCGAGGCCCGCCGGTTTGCTCCCGAGGGGACGTGCTCGGCGGATCTCGCGGTGCCCGCGGCGCGCAAGGCCATCGCCAACGCGGGCCTGACCGAGGCCGACGTCGACATGATCGTGTTCGCGACCCTGTCCCCAAAGCACGCCTTCCCCGGAGACGGGGTGCTCCTGCAGGAGAAGCTGGGGCTGTGCGAGCAGGGGCGCTTCATCCCCGCGATGGATCTGCGCAACCAGTGCTCGGGCTTCCTGTATGGGCTGGCCGCCGCCAGCTCGATGGTGCAGTCGGGCATGGTACGCCACGTCCTGCTCGTGGGTGGAGAGACCCACTCCGCCGCTCTGGATCTGAGCACCCGGGGCCGCACGGTCTCGTCCTTGTTTGGAGACGGAGCCGGAGCCGTGATCGTCAGCCCGACCGACGAGGATCGGGGGATCCGGGGGTGGTACCTCGGCGCCGATGGTCGCTTCGCCGACGTGCTGTGCCAGAAGGTGTGGGACATGTCCAAGCGACCGTTCTTTCCGGTGCCCGAGGGGCGCGAGGGGCCCGGTCGGGTCGAGCCCGAGATGATGTGGGCCCACATGGAGGGGCGTCAGGTGTTTAAGAACGCCGTCGAGCGCATGATCCAGGTGCTGGTCTCCGCCTGCTGGGATCAGAAGATCGATCTGGCGGACATCGATCTGTTCTGCTTCCACCAGGCGAACATGCGGATCAACCAGATGGTCGCCCAGACCATGGGGATCCCCGAGGAGAAGCTGATCCACAACATCCAGAAGTACGGCAACACCACCGCCGCGACGATCCCGCTGCTGCTGGCTGAGGCCGAGGAGAGCGGTCGGCTGGTGCGGGGGATGAAGGTGGCCTGTGTGGCGTTTGGCTCGGGCTTCACCTGGGGCTCGGCCATCCTCGACTGGTAGGACGTCGACGGGCGGGGCGATCCGGTGGATCCTCCAGGGCGATGGGGCCCGGCAGGCTCCGAGCTGGGTCGTAGCTGTCGATCGCGTCGTGGATGTGATCGAGGGGGGGGAGGCCCAGCCAGGGCAGCACCGTGCGCCACAGCTCGCCCGGGGTCCAGCCCATGGCCCGCAGCGCCCGGATCTCGGTCGAGGCGGTCGACTTCGACAGCTTGCGGCCGTCCGGGCCGAGGATCAATGGCGCGTGGAGCCAGGTGGGCTGGGTCGCCCCCAGGGCCCGCCACAGGTGGATCTGGACCGCGGTGTAGTCGAGCAGATCGGCACCGCGCACCACCTCGGTGACCCCGTCCAGGAGATCGTCGGCGACCACCGCCAGGTTGTAGGTGTACACGCCGTCCCGCCTACGCAGCACCGGATCCCCGAAGGTGTTGGGATCGACGCGGCGGATCCCAAAGCGGCGATCCACCACCGGCACCTCGCCCTGCGGCAGGGCGAAGCGGATCGCGCCCTCGGTGTGCCCGGCGTCCCGGCAGGTGCCCGGGTACACCCCCCCCGCCGCCCCGATCTGCTTCCGGGTGCAGGTGCAGGCGTAGGTGTGGGCCCTGAGCCGATCCAGCCAGGGGGCATAGTCCCGGAGCCGCTGGGGTAAGACCTCCTCGTCCCACAGCAGGCCCATCCAGCGAAGATCGTCTCGGATCGAGTCGATCACGTCGGTGCGGGAGCGGATCCGATCGACGTCCTCGAGGCGCAGCAGCAGCCGCCCGGAGGCTGAGCGGACCGACAGCCAGGCGGCGGCGAACGCGACGACGTTGCCGAGGTGCAGGTGACCCGAGGGGGTCGGGGCCAGCCGGCCCACGGTCGGGGCTGTGCCCATCACGCTAGCGCTGCCTCAATAGTCGAAGCTCCACTGGCCCCCGAAGACCGGGATCGAGCCCCCCGCGGGGATCAGGCCAGAGGAGACGGGGTAGCCGGGGGTGGGCTCCGTCGCGTTGCGGGCGAGGCTGGTGCGGTGCAGCGTGTGCCACTGCACGAACAGATCCCAGCGCACCGCGCCGTCGATCAGATCCAGCGCGTCCCAGTGCTCCATCCCCATGCCCAGCGTATACATCGAGCGATCGGTGTCGAGCAGGGCCGACTCGGGGCCCTGCTCCACCAGGGGGGTTGGATCGAAGCCAAAGCCCCCCCGGAACGACAGGCGCAGGTACCGCAGCTTGCCGCCGACGTCGATGGGGGGCAGCTGCAGATCGGCGCCCATCCGCAGGCCCCAGGTGGCCCGCACCGAGTAGCTGTAGGCGTTGCCGTCGGTGATGACGCCCTCGAGATCGATCAGCGGCCCCACCAGGGAGGCCTCGCTGACCTGAGCGACGTTGAGCACCATGGAGCGCCAGTCGGTCCAGCGCCCGTCGGCGTACAGGGTCAGCGCGTCGGCCCGGCGGTAGGCCACGCCGAGCTGCAGCCGGCGGGGCACGAAGTGATCGAACAGGGCGAACTGGCCTCGGGCCACCAGGGCGGTGGTGTAGGGATCGAGATCGCCTAGATCCGCCAGCGACACGTTGGTCTGGAGGAACAACTCGACATCCAGCGGCAGGCCGACCTCGCCGTGGTAGCTCGCGCCGAGGACCAGCCCGTCGAGGGCGGGCACCAGCCGCCCCACGTCGAGCTGGAGCCCGACGATCGGGGCGAGGGCGGGCACCATCGCCATGTCGATCTCGTGGACGTCCACCACCGCCTCGGTGAACACCTCCTCGAGCGGCTCACCGGTCTGCTCCGGCGCGCCGACGCGGGCGCTCAGGGTCGACGCCACGGTCAGACGCGCCTTCGCCAGCAGATCGGCACCGATCCCCAGGGACAGCCCCGGCGCGATCTCGCCCCCGAGGGCGGCCGCGGTGACGAAGCGCTGGGGACGGTTGTCCCACATGATGTAGATCGGGAGGCTGGGCTCGAAGGTCGAGAACCGGATCAGGTTGTCGGTGGGGATGTACGCGGTGAGGCCCAGCCCAAACTTGCCGCCGACGTTGCGTGCGGCGTGGACCATGAAGCCACCGATCGGTGCGGGGTTGGTGTCGAGCTGCAGCGGTGGATCCCGCTCATCGGTGACCCCGTCGAGGTTGGTGTCCCACCACAGCGGCGGAGGCTGATCGAGGCGGGGCCAGCCCGCGATGTAGCCCAGGGCCGCGGTGGGGCGGCGCACCCGGGACAGGCCGGCGGGGTTGAGGTAGGCCGCGTTGCCGTCGTCGATGACCGCCACGCCACCCCCACCGGCGCCGGACCAGCGCCCCCCCAGCCCAATCAGATCCGGGATCGTGGCGTGCGCGGTCGCGGGGCCGAGGAGCGACAGGCACAGCAGATCCCGCCGCGCCGGGATCACGAGTACCCGAGCTCCGGGATCGGCACCAGGGCGGTGCGCTTGAGCAGGGTGATGACCTCGACCGCGGTCTTGTGGGGCATGGCCTCAGCCAGGCACGCGGTGATCCCCGACAGATAAGCCGTCGCCATGCCCGAGCCCCGGTAGCGACCGACCTGTCCGTCGCGGCTGATCCCGTAGCCGTGGGTCAGGAACTTGTCGGACAGCACGCCCCACTCTTTGCGGGGGAAGCGCCTGGGGTTGAAGTAGTAGAACTTGTCGAGCGGACAGTCGGGGTGGGCCGCGACCCCGATCGTCTCGGGTAGATCGGCGGGGTAGGCG